>JAQGOF010000018.1 GCA_028293745.1 Gammaproteobacteria bacterium
CGTGCTCGAGACGTTTGAGTTCGAAGAGCGCCGCGGAACCACCCGGCTCATGTTGGAGCCGGTTGGTGTCTGCGCCCTGATCACGCCGTGGAACTGGCCGATCAACCAGGTGGCGGCCAAGGTGGTACCCGCGCTGGCGGCGGGTTGTACCATGGTCCTGAAGCCATCCGAATTCGCGCCGTTCAGTGCCATTGTCTGGGCCGAGGTCATGCACGAAGCCGGCGTCCCCGCGGGCGTGTTCAATCTCCTCAATGGAACAGGCATCGAGGTGGGTGCCGCGCTTGCTTCCCATCCGGACGTGGACATGGTGTCATTCACCGGCTCGACTCGAGCCGGCACCGAAGTTGCGAGGCTGGCGGCTCCCACGGTAAAGCGTGTTCACCAGGAGCTCGGCGGCAAATCTCCCAACATCCTGTTGGACGATGCCGACTTCGCGAAGGCCGTGAAGGAGAGCGTCATGCACGTGTTCCAGAATTCCGGGCAGTCGTGCAACGCCCCCACGCGCATGCTGGTACCTGCGAATCGCCTGGCTGAAGTGGAGGCGCTTGCAAAGAAAGTTGCCGAAAAGGTGACTGTGGGCGATCCCACCTCACAGGACACCGAGATCGGGCCCGTCGTATCCAGTCTTCAGTTCGAGCGCGTCGAGGGCTTCATCGCCAAAGGTATCGCGGAGGGCGCAAAGCTCGTCGCGGGCGGTGAGGGGCGGCCGGAGGGCTTGAGCAAAGGCTACTATGTGCGGCCGACGATCTTCTCGAATGTCAACAACGACATGGTGATCGCCCGCGAGGAGATCTTCGGGCCCGTGTTGGCCATCCTTCCATACCGGGACGAGGAAGAGGCGATCAGGATCGCGAACGACACTCCCTACGGGCTTGCCGCCTACATCTGGTCAAATGACCTTGCGCGCGCAGGCCGCGTTGGCCGGCGGATTCGCGCGGGCAGAGTCACGATCAATGGTGCGGCGGGTGACATGAACACGCCGTTCGGCGGCTTCAAGAAGTCGGGCAACGGCCGCGAGTGGGGCGAGCACGGCCTGCGCGACTTCCTCGAGGTCAAGGCGGTGCTCGGCGCCGAGGTCGCGTAGGGCCTTGAACGGCCGCGGCGTTGGCTGATGTCGCGCCGGAGGGCACACCGCCGGCGAGGCTCGCGGCCGACTCAACTCAGTCCATAAAATCCGCAGGCCGCGTCCCGGAACAGGGACTGCAGCAGGATCCCTTCTGATTGCGCTGCCTGCATCGAGGTCTGTAACCAATCGCAGTAGCGGTCACCGCTATTGAGCAGCACAGGCCAGTCACTGCCCCACATGAGGCGATCCCGGAAAGAAGTCATGAGGACGCGCATGTACGGCTCGAGCCCGGCGCTAGAGGCTCCTGCAGCCTGCTCAGTCCGCAAGCCTGACAACTTGCAGTAGAGGTTGGGAAACAGGCTGAGCTCGGCCAGTTGGGCCTGCCACGGCTCGATCTCGCTCGAGGGGATTCGAGGCTTGGCTCCGTGATCGATGACTATCGGCAATTTCGGCCAGCGCCGCGCGAATTCCATCAGCATCGACAGGTGACGCGGCTGTATCAAGGCGTCGAAGCGCAAACCATGTTGGACCATTGCGTGCAGCGCCGGCTCGAGCTCTTGCCTCAGCAGCCACTGGGTGTCCTCGATCGCCTGCAGCATCGGCCTGATGCTCCGCAACTTGGGCTTACTCGCAAGCTCCGCAATCCGTGCGGGCGCCGAAGGCGATGCCAGATCCACCCAACCGGCGACCGCCCCGACAAGTGTCAAATCCGTAGCAAGCTCGAGCAGCCAATCGGTATCGCGGTCGTCAGGTTGCGACTGCACGAGCACGACGCTTTGGACATCCACTGTCGCGGTGGAGATAGCGTCCAGCATCTCGGCGAGGCCGAAGTCGCGATACAAAAGTGGCAACTCGGCCCCAGGCCATGTCTGGCCCGGACCTCCTATCCTCCAGAAATGTACGTGGGAATCGATGATCCTCACAACGTGTTCCTGAGCGTATCTTCCGGCAATCAGGCAGCTGTGATATATCACTCACCGCGAGTTATATGTCAATGCGGGCGCAGGAGGGACACGGATTGCTGATTGACAGTCTGCCGGGTGAACGCGCTAAGCAACTGGACCGGGAGACTTTCGGGTCGCTGGGATTCGGTGGAGCAACCCTCGGGAATCTTTATGCGCCCGTTCCGGACGAAGTCGCGCAGGATACTATTCGGGCGGCCGTGGAGATCGGTGTCCGATACTTCGATACGGCCCCGCATTATGGTTTCGGATTGAGCGAAAAGCGCCTCGGAACAACTCTGCGCGAGCTCGATTCCGGGGGGCGATTGATCGTCTCGACCAAGGTGGGCCGCAAGCTCGCTCCCCGCACAGGCATCGATACAACGGTCCCTCGGCAAGGATTTGTCACGCCGGAACCGTACGAGAGCGAATTCGACTACACGTACGATTCCGTGATGCGCACCTATGAGGGCAGCCTTCGTCGCCTGCAACGCGAGCGGATCGACATTCTCTTTGTTCACGACATCGGCCGTGTGACGCACGGAGACAGTCATCCGAGCCGCTTCGCGGAATTCATGAATGGTGGCTACCGGGCCATGAGTGAACTGCGTACTTCCGGGGCCGTGGGCGCGATCGGAATTGGAGTGAACGAAACGCAGGTCTGCGAAGAGGCACTCGCACATGCAGACTTCGATGTGGTGCTCCTGGCGGGCCGCTACACGCTTCTCGAGCAGGACGCGCTGGACACGTTCCTGCCGCTGTGCGAACGGCGTGGCGTTCGAATAGTTGTAGGGGGCCCCTACAACTCCGGCATTCTCGCAACAGGCGTCCGGCGGGCGGGCGCGGTCAACTACAACTACTCGGCCGCGCCGCAGGAAATCATCGCTCGCGCGGCCGCAATCGAATCGATTTGTGACGCGCACGCCGTACCGCTGCCCGCCGCGGCTCTGCAATTCCCCTTGAGTCATCCCCAGGTACTGACGGTGGTCCCGGGAATGGGCACGCGGGAGCAGGCCAGGCAGGCCGCTGATTATCTCAGGCGCCCGGTGCCGCAGGCATTGTGGGCCGAACTGCGCGCAGCCGGCTTGATCCGGCCGGATGCCCCGGTCCCGCCGGCCACCTCCAGTCCAACGCATGAGTGGCCGGAGTATTTCGACTGACGGATCACGCCAGCCGCTAAACTAGCGGAATGATCATTTCCTCCACCCTCGATTTTCGCGAGGCGGCGCGACGGCGTCTGCCGCGATTTCTCTTCGACTACGCTGATGGCGGCGCAAACAGCGAACACACACTGCAGCGCAATGTGCTGGATCTGGCTGAAGTTGCGCTTCGGCAGAGAGTGCTGAAGGGGGGCGGTGAGGTCGACTTGAAGACGACTCTGTTCGGACACGAGCGGCCGCTACCCGTGATGCTGGGGCCTGTCGGAATTGCCGGCATGTTCCGCCGTCGCGGCGAGACTCAGGCGGCGCGAGCCGCCAAGGCCGCGGGGATTCCCTTTTGCCTGTCCACGGTGTCGCTCTGCTCGCTCGCGGAAGTTGTGAAAGCAACAGGCAGCGAGCACGTCTGGTTTCAACTCTATGTCATCCGCGACCGCGCGTTCATGCGCGATCTCATCGCGAATGCTCAGGCGGCAGGGGTTCAAGCGCTGGTATTCACCGTTGACATGCCAGTGCCCGGCGCGCGATACCGCGATGCTCATTCGGGCATGTCGGGCCCGCAGGCTCCCCTGCGCAGAATCCTGCAGACAATCGGCAAACCCGGTTGGGCCTGGGACGTTGGGCTGCACGGCCGTCCTCATCGGCTGGGCAACCTGGAGCCCGTCCTGGGTAAGGCGAGTGGCCTGAATGACTACATGGGATGGCTCGGCTCCAATTTTGACCCCTCGATCGCCTGGAAGGACCTGGATTGGATTCGCGCCAGCTGGAAGGGGCCCCTCATCATCAAGGGAATCCTCGATCCCGAGGACGCGCGCGCCGCTGCCGATATCGGCGCTGACGGCATAGTCGTTTCCAACCATGGAGGCCGGCAACTCGACGGGGTGTTATCCAGCGCACGCGCTCTTCCTGCCATCGCGGATGCGGTTGGAGACCGGCTCACGGTATTGGCGGACTCCGGCATACGGTCCGGCCTTGATGTCGTTCGAATGTTGGCCCTGGGTGCCAGGGGTGTGCTTTTGGGGCGCGCGTGGCTGTTCGCTCTGGCCGCGCGCGGCGAGGCCGGCGTCGCTCAGTTACTCGAGCTGATTTCCCGCGAAATGCGGGTGGCGATGACGTTGACCGGCGCCCACAGCATTCCTGATATCAATCGCTCCAACCTGGCCCACTATTGAGCTGACTTCCTGTCGAGCTTCCTGTCGATCTCGAGTGTGGCATTCGATGGCGTCGTCGTTCCCAGGCGTCGGGCGACGGACTCCGCGTCGCGCATCACGCGCAGCAGATTGCCACCCGAGACTTTGACCAGGTCGTCGTGGGTCCAGCCGCGCTGCGCGAGCTCGGCGAGCAGGGCAGGGTACTTGTCCACGCCGTCGAGCCCCGTCGGCGTGTCCGGGATGCCGTCAAAGTCAGACCCCAATCCCACACAATCCTTGCCGGCCACCCGGGCAACATACTCGATGTGGTCCGCCACCATGCCGAGCGTGACGAGGGGTTTCGGATGTGCGGCCAGCCATTGGGCCATGGCCGCGGCCGCCCGGTCAGGCTGGCCGATGAACAGTCCCGTAAAGGGTGGGGAGGCCTCGCGCGCCTTTTCCGCCGCAAGCTCGGCATCCCAGCGAGCCCGTTCCTGGGAAACATAACCCGGAAAGAAGTTGACCATCACCACGCCGTGATTCTTCGCGACCAATGCGAGCACGTCATCCGGTACGTCACGCGGATGATCGATCAGCCCGCGCGCGCTGGAGTGGGAAAAGATCACGGGTGCCTGTGTCACTGCCAGCGCGTCCTTCATGGTCTGCGGCGCTACGTGGCTCAGGTCGACGAGCATTCCCATGCGGTTCATCTCGCCAACCACAGCCCGCCCGAACGCAGTCAAGCCATGATGAACGGGAGCATCGGTTGCAGAGTCCGCCCACGCTGTATTGGTCGAGTGGGTCAGTGTCATGTAGCGCGCACCGAGCGCATACATCTGGCGCAGGGTCGCCAGCGAGTTGTTGATCTGGTGTCCTCCTTCGATACCGATCAATGACGCAATGCGGTGAGCATGTTCGATCCGGACGATATCCGCTGCCGTGTAGGCCATCTCGAAATCAGCCGGATAGCGGGCCACCATGCGCTTCACCAGGTCAATCTGCTCGAGCGTCAGTTGCACCGCGGTGGCGTCCCGGGAATCAGTCGGAACCCACACCGACCAGAACTGTGCACCCACGCCGCCTGAGCGCAGGCGGGGAATGTCGGTCATGAGGGGTGTCTGGTCAGCGGGTGCGCTCGCTGCGCGGGGCAACAGCGCCGTATTTTGTTTGAGATCGACTGCATCGACATTCGAGGCAAACCGATCGCGAATCTCCCAGGGCAGATCGTTGTGCCCGTCGATAACGGGCATGTCCGCCAGCGCTTTCGCCACGACCGCGGCGTTTCCCGAGTCAGCCCGCGCCGCGGCAGAGCCTGTGATCAGGCCCACGGCGAAGGCCATCGTGGCGACGGTGAGTGCTGGGAGAATTCGCTTCATGGGTTGACCGCCAGGCGTAAGTGAATCGGCACGAGAACTGTGTCACGCGGGGACTCATTTGCAGGACGGGGATTCGACCCCTGCCTCAGATTCAAGCCCCCCGGGCCGCTACGATAGTGGAACGACACTCGTCCCGTCTATCGCAACGCAACATTTCAGTGGACACGAATGTAACACCCGGGCCGCCACCCCGCCTGGCTACCGCACCCCGCTGGGTCGACAGGTTCTTTGTCGGACTCGTGGTCTATGCGAGCGTGTGCATCATCTGGATGCTGGCCGGAATTGGCGGCAAACAGGTCACGCATTTCGTCGGACTCCTGTCCGATGCGCCGGCGAACCTCGCGGCGGCGCTCCTGGCGCTGACCGCCGCGAGGCGGACCCCGTCCCGGCCGCTGCGGCAGGCCTGGACGTGCCTTTCGGTTGCGCTCCTGTTGTATCTGACCGGCACCGTCATCACCGTGAGCAGCTGGCTGCGGGGCGTGGACCCCTTTCCCGGACCCGCCGATTTGTTTTTCTGCGGCTTCTATCCCGCGATGTTGGTCGCAGCATTGCTGCTGATACGCGCAGCCGCCATCCGTGTGCCGTGGATCCAACTCTCCCTCGATGCGACCATCTTCGTGGTGGGGTTCGGGACGTTCTTCTGGTTCCTCGTAATCCGGCCCGCATCGTTGCATACGGAGGTCGATGCTCTCAAGCAGGCACTGAGCCAGGCCTACGCCGGGCTCGATTGTGTCGTGCTCCTGATGCTCGGGGTGCTACTGCTCACCGGCGCCGAGGGTCGGCGGATTCCGTTGTTGCTCATGACGGGATTCGCAACGATGTTTCTCGCCGACATCCTGTGGTCGCTCGCCAAGGT
Organism: Gammaproteobacteria bacterium; assembly: GCA_028293745.1. Taxonomy (GTDB): domain Bacteria; phylum Pseudomonadota; class Gammaproteobacteria; order Steroidobacterales; family Steroidobacteraceae; genus 13-2-20CM-66-19. The sequence continues at coordinate 6,527 of JAQGOF010000018.1, forward strand.
CGGCGGGTACTACGTTTCAGGCGACCTGCAGGATGTGCTGTATGTGGCATGCTATGTGCCGCTGGCTGCCGCGGCGCGCGAGCAGATGAGGGCGGGGGCGCGACCGCCCATGGTAATTTCCAACACGTCGGATACTCTGACGCGTTCGCTACCCTACGCCGCAATGCTGACGGCGTTTCTCGTGCTGGTCTATTTCAGCCGCGGTGAGATCGGTGGCCCGGCGGCCATGATGACCATGGTCGTGTTCACTCTCACGTTGCTCCTGATGGTGCGCCAGGGCGTCATTCTGCGCGGCGATGCGCTGGTGCGCGAGAAGCGCGCGGCTCGCATGGTCGAGGACCGGTACGCATCGCTGATTGCCAATGCCTCCGATGTCATCATGATTGTCGAGGCCGACGGCGCCTTGCGTTTCGTTTCCCCCGCCTGCGAGCGCACCCTGGGTTTCAGGCCAGAGGAAGTGACGGGAAAGAATCTTCTGGATGTCTGGGCTGGTCCGGACAGCGAGCGAGTGCGAGCGCTTCTGAATGAGATTGCCGCGACTCCCAGCGGAACTGTCGGCCCGGTCGAGCTGGTCATCGAGCGCGGCACGACACGCCACGTTCTCGAGAGTGTCGGCAGCAATCTGACAGAGGATCCGGCTGTGCGCGGCCTGGCGCTCAACTTTCGCGACATCAGCGAGCGCAAAGCTCTCGAGGAACAGTTGCGGCAGATGGCCTTCCACGACCCGCTGACTCTGCTGGCCAACCGCACTCTGTTCAAAGATCGCGTGCAACATGCCCTGACCCTGGCGCAGCGCGGCCACGGCCCGGTCGCGGTGCTGTTTCTCGATCTCGACAATTTCAAGACGATCAATGATTCACTGGGTCACGATGCCGGCGACCGTCTGTTGCAGGCCGTAGCCCAGCGCATCGTGAAGAATACCCGTGCGTCGGACACGGTAGCCCGGCTGGGAGGCGATGAATTTGCGGTCCTGCTCGAAAGAATCGCCACGCCCGGGGAGGTGGAGCGGCTCGCTGAATCGCTGATCGAGACGCTGGGCGCGCCGTTTGCCCTCAATGCCGTTGAGGTCAGAGTCGCGGCCAGCATCGGAGTGGCATTCTCCACTTCGGCCGCCGGCACCGAGTCGCTGCTCGGCAACGCAGACATAGCCATGTACCACGCCAAGGCGGCAGGTAAGAGCCGCTACGCAGTCTTCGAGCCGCAAATGCAGGATGTGTTGCACGAGCGGCTGCGTCTCGAGGCGGATATTGGACGCGCGCTCGCCGAACAGGAGTTCTTCCTCGAGTATCAGCCCATCGTGGATCTCGGCACGGGAAGCCTGCTCGGCGTAGAGGCGTTGGTTCGCTGGCGGCACCCCGAAGCGGGCATCCTGATGCCGAGCCAGTTCATCTCGATCGCCGAGGAATGCGGCCAGATCGTCAAGCTGGGGCGCTGGGTGCTGATGGAGGCGTGCCGCGCCCTTTATTCGTGGCGAAGCTGCGTGGCAGGCGGAGCGGGATTGCGGGTTGCCGTAAATATCTCGGGGCGTCATCTGCAACACGGCGATCTGTTGCAGGATGTCGCGCAGGCGCTCTCGAGTTCCGGGCTGGAGGCCGCGAACCTGGTGATCGAGCTGACCGAAAGCACGATCATGTACAACACGGATGCCAACCTGGAGCGCCTGCAACAGTTGAAGGCGCTCGGCGTGCGGCTCGCCATCGACGACTTCGGTACCGGATATTCATCGCTGTCCTACCTGCACCGCTTCCCCATAGACATCCTGAAGATCGACCGCTCCTTCGTCAGCCGCCTCACCAATTCCGAGAACGGCCCCGAGCTGGCGCGCGCCGTCATTACGTTGGGCGAGACACTCGGACTGGACACGGTGGCGGAGGGCATCGAGCTCGAACCCCAGGTCGCCTCGCTCCTGGAGCTTGGTTGCGTCGCGGGTCAGGGGTTCCTGTTCGCCAAGGCAGGCACCCTGGAAGAGTTGTCAAACAGCTCCTTCGTAGCCCGCCGCAACGAGCACTGGACGGCTCGAGCGGCAGATGAGAATCTCTCCGCCACGGGGCGGTTCGAGGCACTCAACAAGAGGACTTGAAGCCCGCCGTGAAGATCGTAAGACGGGTGCCCCATGCAACGGATGCCAACAAGAACAGGGCAGCCGGAGGCGCGCAGACCGCCGCTCAGTTCTTCTGCTTCACCTTCATGACAACACCATTGCTGCCCGAGAGCCAGAAAGATCCCATCTCCCTGTCAATCGACACGGCCTCGCCCGCGTGCAGGTTCACATCGGCCGAGGCTACCTGGATCTGCTGCCACACCTGGTCGTTGTCGAGATGCACGACCAGGGCGTCGGGAAAATTCTCGATGCTGACGATTCGCGCCGACGTATGCCGCGGTGGTTTGGCCGGGGCAGCGGGTGCGGCGGGGGTGGCGGGCGCAGCAGCGCCAACAGGCGCAGCAGCAGCCCCAATGGGAGAAGCAGCAGTGGCAGGGGGCACCTGCTTCGCGCCACCGGTTGATGGTTGGTCGCTGTAACGCGCGAGCTCCCTGTCGAAGCAGATGAGACGCTTGAGCGAATCCGTTTCGAGGGTGCAGGCGCGGATGCTCGCGGGTACCGACTCGGCACGTGCGGCAGGCGCCAGTGCGAGCGCATAGATCAGCGCCGCACACAGAGGTACTTTCCGCGGTAGCGCTGCCACGGTCCTGCTCCAATCTGGTTGAGGCATGCAAAGTCTCCGGATGCTTCGGCTCGAAGAGTACCACCCCCTTCAGGGAAACCCGAAACTCAGGCTGGCAAAGACCGTCTCGAAATCCGTCTCGCGTGAGGTGGGCAACCCTTTGGTCCAGATCACATTGAGCAGCCAGGTTCCGCGGCTGGGCATCGTGAAGGTTGCACGGCCCGCGTGATCGGTGCGATGAGTCTCGAGCGGCGTGGCGTCCTGAGCGAGGTTGGTCAGCTTCAGCAGCGCGCCCGCGAGCGGCCGCCCCGCATAAATGACGCGAACGGGGAAATTCGCAGGCCGCGGCTGCGAGTAGGGACTTACCTCCGGTACGATCTCCAGCGGCAGACCCAGTGGCCTGGTTACCTGGGCCTGAGAGCCTGCGCCGGGCAATCCAACTTGCACGATTGACTTGGCGCGCCGGCTGTAGTTCTCGGATCCGTCCGCGTCCATCCGGTGCGTGCGCTCACGCTGTGCGAGGGCGGTTGTGAGCCCTTCGACCTCGAGATAGTCGTTGAAGCGGATGGCGGGAAGATGGCTCTGCGCCCGGTCATCCGTCTCCAACACCAGGACATATGCGCCGGGAGCGCGGAACCGGAGGTCTGCGTCCGCCGTGTTACCTCCCAGGTGGAGATTGCCGCGCAGGTCGATCGGCGCCCCATCTGGAGCGATCGCAGCGAAATGTACGATCCTGCTCAGTGGGATGGGCGAGCGCTGTCGAAATGGACCATGTCCCACCTGCAGCGTCATGGAAACCACGGCGTCCGGCCGCAGCCAATATTCATCTGGCTGCACCCAGAAATCGTGCGCCTGGCATGCGCAGACGCCGCAGATTCCGGGCAGGAATGTGGCCAACACTCCACGGGCTCGTTTGATCCAGCGTGACGACATCTTTGCTTTGGACGCAGTCGCGTCCTACTCCATATGATCGGGCATGTAGCCTGGTGTGACGGGTACCAATTGCAGCATCGCACCCAACATCGCTACAGCGATGAGCCAGCTTGCGACTACCCTGAGCGCGATCAGCAATCGCCGATCGGCAATCCACGCGGCGGGCAAGAGGGCGAGCACCACGCCGGCTGCTGCGCAGAGGAGAATTGCTGGAAGCACTCCCGCCTTCACGAGCCAAGCACCTGGAAGAGAAACCAGGCACCGGTCCCGCCAATGATTGCGCCCAGGCTGCGAATCGCCAGTGCGCCGCCGGGTCGGTCGCGAAGGAACCCGATGCCGATACCTGATACGTGCAGCATGCCCGTCGCGAGCGTAAAACCAGCACTGTAGCCGATTGGATCGGCCGCCGATGGCAACTCCTTGCCGTGCGCATAGCCATGAAACACCGCGAACGCCGCCACGATCACCGAGGCGGCCCATACGGGTGCTTGGATCGCCAGGGCGATGCAGCCTCCCAGAACCAACACGGACAGCGCGATACCGAGCTCTACAGGAGGCACCGGAACGCCCAGCATCCCCAGTGCCGCACCGCCTACCATCATCAGGGGAAAGACAATGGGCAGAACCTGAATCAGGGGCGGTCCGAGGAAGGCACCCCACAGCCCCACGCAGATCATGGCCAGCAGATGATCCAGGCCGGTGAAGGGATGAGTGAAGCCGGGTACGAACCCACCCGCCAGTCCTGTACCGGTATGTGCCACCGCGGTCCCGGAGCAGACCAGGCCCGCACCTGCGAGCATCGCAGTGCGCCCATAGAGTGTCATTTGTCGGCGGTCCCGTTCTGCTCGTTGCCGGGATAGGCTTGCGCGTCTGGTGCCGCCAGGAATGGAAACACCGTGGCAGAGTGAACCCGCTCATCGCGGTGAACTCCATCGTCAACGCTGTTATTGCTCGCGTCTGCGAGCAAGGAGCGGTAGATATTGACTGCATCGTAGTTGGGAGACCGCCCACCGCAGTCAGTGAGCAACTCATGACGGCCCGCCAGGTTCGCAAGCTCCACGGCAAAGAGTTGAGTGCAAACGCCCGACGCGCTGTTGACCCAGAGTCGGTCGTCCGCAAGCAGGGTAGCCAGTGGCCGGTAGCGCAGCGACGGTTCTGCCTGTCGATCGACGAGGAGTTGATTGCCGCAATGACCATCGAAGCTGTCGTAGAGTCCCAGCGACTTCTGTATTTCTTGTATGAAACGTGCCGATGTGGCCGGAGTCGCCGCGTTATATTCTTCCTTGAGTTTGTTACTCACGTCCTCGTCCGCGAGCGTCCCCAGCAACGCATTCCCCGTGAGAGGCCGGCCCGCGCGATCGAGCTGCCGGTCGGATGTGGCGATCGCGCCCCAGATCGCCAACATCGGGCCGCTCCTGGTGAGCACGTCCCGGTCAATCGAAATCACGATCGAGGTGGGCGTCCATCCAGCCAGAAAGTTCTTACCTTGACCCCCGTCGGTGTGCCGCCATTCATCCAGGATGGCCTGAGAGGTCGTGGCATCGAAATTCGGACAGCCTGCGGCATCAACGGCAGTCCCGTTGCGCAGGGCGGCCGCCGCCTTCTCACAGGCCGCCCGGGTACCCCTGACGTTGTTGAAGAACGGGTCATCGCGCAATCCGGCGAAGACTCGAAACCGATGATTGTGCCCCGGCAGGCCCGCGGGGGTAGTCGCGTTCCCCCGTGCATAGTCCGCGTCGCCCGCCTTGCATTCCAACTCCTTCCGGGCAGGGAAGCGGCATACGATGGAAGTCGTGGTGCTCGTTGCGCCAAACCGTGGCCCGCTGTCGACATGGAACACGTATTGAAGCTTGTCCGAGAAGGTATGACCCACAATGGTCATCACCAGGTTCACTTGGCGGCTGTCGGGCGACATCCACGCGTACACATCGCCGATATCCGCTCGTGGATCGGCAATGACTGTGGGCGTATCCAAGTGATCGGAGGCGTGCGCGGCGCCGGCCGCTGTGACACTGGCAAGAGCGGCCAGCCCCACTCGCCACTTTCTGGATCGTAATTGCCAAACCATGCTGCGCACCCTCTCGCGAAACCCGTGATTGCCGGATACGCAAGGAGACTGCAAAGCGGCTTGGGCCCGCTATCAGAATCTTTAGCTTTGATTGCCCCAGGGATTTGAAAGACCGCGTGCCGGGCGGTTGTACCCGCCCGGCACCGCGGCTACCCGCCCGGCGCGTGCGTCAGCTCGGTTTCATCCCAAGTGTGTGCATGAGTTCGGTTGCCTTGTCCTTGACTGCCTGTCCTTTGGTCACGGCGCCCGTATAATCCCCACTCGAGACGGTATTGTTGGCGTCGGACCACATTGCATCCAACGAGGCAACCCCGTCTTTGGCGGATGCAAAGGAGGACTTCGTAACGCCCCTGGGCAGACCCCGTCCGCTCGACAGCGTGTCTACCTGTGTGTGCAGATCGGCGACTAACTTCGGCACTTCATAGGTCAGTGTCCGCCATTGCTGCTTTACTTTCGCGAGGGCGGCATCCGCCTCCGAGGCTTTCGTCTGCGCGTCTTCCCTGAGGGCCTTGATGGCGGTATTGACCGCCGGGGCCGCGGTCAGCACGCCACTGTAGTCGCCCTTGGCGAAATTCTGCTTGAGGGCGCTGACCTGCGATTCGACAGCCGACAAGGTATCCGGCGCATATTTCGCCGCCGTGTCGTGAATGGCTCCCAGTGAAGTATCGACTTGGGCGATGGCTTGTTCCGCGGGCTCTCTCTGACTCGAGCATGCAAGCATGAGCATGGCCGCGGCGCTCGCCGCGAGCCAATTCGATCTATTCATAGCAACTCCTGGTGATGACTCCGGTTCACACAGTCCCACTGCAGGCTGGCGCTCTTGTACTTAGTCGTGGTTCAGCGAGCCTGCAGCCTCCAAGGCTAAACCCATGTGTCTCCAATGACAATTGGCAACCGGTGCGTATCGTCTCACTGCTGTATATAGTACAACACGATCGTGGAGTTTACGTCCCGATGCCCGTTATCTACCGACGCCTTGCGATACTAGGTTGGTCTTTTTATGCGATCTCGTGGATAACACCCAGCCTGCACGGAGGTGGGATTGGCGCACGGGCATTCATAGCGGCTGTGCGATACGGCGTGGCCTTATCAGTCCACCCTGAGTCCATGTCAGGATTCGTACTGGGGTTGTGTCTCCTCTTCGGCTGGCTCGCGAATTTCTCGATCTTCATTCCACTGCCGGTATGGGCCAGGATCGTATCGATCGCTGCTCCAGGGTGCGCGTTCGCCGCCGTACTGCTGCTGCTGCACGGACCGCTGTCGGTCTGTGAGCGCGCCGTTTCCCTGCTTTACTTCTACCCTTGGGCGTTGGGCATTGCGCTCATCCACAGTGCGAACATTGCGGAAGCTCGAAGAGCCAGGGCCGTTCGCCCGATGTGACGCCCGGCGCAGCGCCGCCGTGCGTTATCATGCGTGGCCCGTAAGACTGTGGCATTGCAGCAGGCTGCGCCCGCACCCTAAGAAGTCAGAGGTCCGCATGAACATTCCTGTCATGAAGCAGGCTTGGTTGATATCCTTTGTGCTGGCAACGACTGTATGCGCGGCACAGGATAGAACATGCAGGGACATCAAGTTCCCCGGACATGTCCAGGTGAACGGCAATGACCTGACGCTCAATGGTCTGGGCGTACGCAAGGCGACCTTCCTCAAGGTGAATGTGTATGTCGGGGCACTGTATGTTGTCCAACCCCTGCACGATCCAAAGCCGCTCATTGAATCCGACACGCCACAACAGCTCGTGCTGCACTTTGTGCGCAACGTGGGTGTCGAAGATCTGCGCAAGGGATTCATCGAGGGGTTTGATCGCAGCAGCCCCGGTCAATCCGCCGCCCTGGCCGCGCGGATTGCGAAGCTCAACACCTGGATGCCCGACATGGCGAAGGGCCAGCAACTCACGTTCGTCCGGCTGCCGCATGCGGGTGTGCAGGTACTGGTCAACGGGGTTCCCAGAGGCACCATCGAGGGTGATGATTTCTCCCGGGCCCTGATGTCCATCTGGTTGGGTGCGGCGCCGCCGAATCCGGAACTGAAGAGCGGGTTGCTGGGCGGCGAGTGCGACTAGTCACGGCGCAAAGCGGGACATAACGAGGCCGATGGCGCCCAGACAAAGGCCAAAAAGCGCGCAGGTCCACAGTCCAAGTCTCGAGAAGACCGTCGGCGGCAGCGGCTCCGGTATGAATCCATCGATCACGCCCGCACGGTGGCTCGGAACGGTGGAAACGAGGCGGCCCGTCGGGCTGATCAAGGCTGAGATTCCATTGGGCGTCGCACGTATTACCGCGATGCCTTCTTCGATAGCGCGCAACTGCGCTTGGGCCAGATGCTGAGGAGGTCCCCATGCGCCAAACCAGGCATCGTTGGAAGGATTGAACAGGAAGGTGGGGCGCCGCGCCTCATCGATGACGTGTCCGGAGAAAATGATCTCGTAGCAGATCTGCACGCCCACCGATGCCGGCACGCCATGAGAACTGAAACCCGGCAATGGAAAAGTGCGCGGCCCCGGGCCCGGGGTGAAATCGCCATCACCGGGAACGAGGCGTGACAGGCCTATGCGCCCCAGGATCGGGCGCAACGGCAGGTATTCCCCAAACGGTACGAGATGCGACTTGTCGTAGCGCCAGCGGATGGCAGCCGCTGCGTCGAGTGCAAAGACGCTGTTGTGATAGACGTCATCATTGCCCTCCAGATCCAGCGTGACCGACGGGGCTCCGGTGATCAGTAAATCGTGCGGTCCAAGCAATGCCGCGAGCTCCACTCGGGCTTCCGGCTCAACATCAAGAAAATGTAGCGTTGCGCCCTCGGGCCACAGTAACAACCGGGGTACCGGTGTCGGAGGCCCGGACAGCTGCACATAGCGGCGCGCGATGCGCTCCTCCTGTTCCGGGTCATGCTTTTCATCCTCGCCGATATTCGGCTGCACGACCCGGAAGGGGATTGCGGCTACCCCCGGCGGCTCTTGTCCAGGCGCCGTCGATGGCCCGGGGCCCATAGATTGGCCGAGCGCAATTGAAATTGCCGCCAGCACGACGGTGAGGGCGAGGGTGGCGCGCCATCTGTGCTGCATGCCCACCCAAAACGAGCCGGCGGCGAGTACCCACAAGCCCGACAGGCCATACGTGCCGATCCAGCGCGCGGCTTGAGCAACCCAAGGCAATTCGAGCCAGACGGCCGCCAGCGGATTCCATGCAAAACCGGTCAGGAGAGTGGCCCGCAACCACTCCGACAACATCCACGCGGCGGCGAGCACGAAAACGAACCCCAACCGATGTTGGAGCGATGCGCGCCATGCGAGCGCACTGGCCAGCGCTGGAAACAGAGCAAGGTAGAGCGACAGCAGTACGACGGCGGCCCATCCAAGCCACGCTGGCATGTTGTCCTGGTAGGTAAAGGCCGTCGCAATCCAGTTGAGCCCGACGGTGAAGTGAGCGAGGCCAAAGACCCAGGCTCGGGCCACTGCCTCCCGCAGGCGCTTCGCTTCCGTCACGTAGTGTATGAGCAGGACCAGTGACAGGAACGTCAGCGGCCACAGATTCAAGGGCGCGAACCCAAGAGCGGACAGGCCGCCCGCAAACAGCAGCCCGCCGAAAGGCAGCAGTGTCCGTAGCCGACCAGTCGCCGCGATCACTGCCACCTTCGCAAAAAACTCAATTGTGATCGAAATCCTTCGGGGGGAACCAGCGCATTTCGTTCGTCGGGTGGAAGCCAAGCGAAGTGTACAGTGGCCGGCCGGCATCTGAGGCATGGAGCACAACGCGGTCTGAGCCGAGTGTCGATGCCCATTTCATCAATACACGCATCAGCGCCCGTGCGACTCCTTGACCTCGGCATTCAGGCTCCGTGTATACGTTGACGACCAGCGGGACCGGCATGACCTCAATGCGCGCCTTATCGTGCGACATGCGCGGGAGTTGCTGCTTGATGTGCGCCCCTGCGCCCGCAATCACCTTGCCGTGATCGCCGACTGCCAACCACCCGATGTAAGTGCCATCCGCCAAGGCGGCAGCCAACGCCGAAGTGGATTTGTCGAGCAGCTCCCGGGCCAGGTCATCCGTCGGGACCTCGCCCATCTCCCGGAACATTTCAACGCGATGCCGAGCGACAATCGCAGCGTCGTCTCGAGTGCAGGTGCGGATGTGATAGTGGGTCATCTATGCCGATGTTACACGGGGGGTGGTACAGCTGGCCAACTCCGGGCACGATGTCGATATGCCGGATGCGAGCAACCCCCACACCAGACTGTCGTTCCGCAGGCAAGGGTGGCTATCCATTCCCGGTGGCGCGACCAATGAAGATGGCGGCGGCAGCGGGGCGCACTTCGCATGGTTGCTCGATGGCGCGACGGGTCTGCCCCAGCAACGGCTGCTTCCCGGCGACAGCGATGCCGAATGGTTGGTGTCCGAGTCCTGCTCATTCCTCGAGCGGCTCACCGATGGCAGTCCCGCAGCCCATCACCTGGGCGCCCTGAGCGCATTCCTGTCCAGCCGATTCCAGGCGGCGCGCGTGCGTGCCCCATCGCCTGACAGGTTGGAAGAGCTCCCCTCCGCCAGTCTCGCCTTTGCGGCGATCGAGGGCCAGCTCCTCAAGATTGCCAACATAGGGGACTGCAGAACACTGGTGCGATTCCCAGAGGGCGCGACCCGGCAGTTCGGTGACTCGCCCGTCAGTGCCCTGGATGCGCAGGTGCTCAGGAGACTGGTCGAGCTGCAACGATCCGACCCGCACGCGAGCTACGGAGCTCTCAGGGCCAGACTGGCGCCGCTCATCCGGCGCAACCGGCTGCTGAAGAACCAGCCCAACGGCTACGGGGTGTTGGAGCCGCGAGACTCATGGTTGCAGAACGTACAGTATTTCGAAGCAGGGGCGCCGCCCGGAACCCATGTTCTCATGGTGAGTGACGGATTCTACAGGTTGGTTGACCATTACCATCTCTACGACGACGAATCGCTTCTCGCTGCGGCGCTCGACGATGGATTGGAAGTGCTGGCACGGCGCTTGCGCCAGGTCGAGGATGAAGACCCCGAATGTCGCGCCCATCCCCGCCTGAAGCCCCGTGACGATGCCAGTGCCTTGCTCCTGGTGGTGGAAGCGATGCCCCGCTCACGTGGGTAGCGTCGCCCACGTCGGTGGCGTTGCCGTAAATGTCACCGTCTTTTGGGTCAACGGATGCCTGAAGCCGATGCGCCAGGCATGCAGGCACAGCGGCGGGGCATCTACATCCAAAGTCTGACTCTCGCCCAGGCGGCTTCCCGTCAGATAGGCCGGATCCCCACAGACCGGGAAACCCAAATGCGCAAGGTGGATGCGGATCTGATTCGTGCGGCCCGTCAGCGGCCGCGCTTCCAGCAGGGCGGTGCCATCGGCGATCCGCTGCTGAACCAGAAACCCGGTGCGTGCCGGCAGGCCGGAATCCGGGTCAACGGTTCGCGAGCCCAACTTGCCGGCGTCGCTGCTGATTGGAGCGTCGCAGATGAACTCATCCGACGCCGGATGACCAGTCACCCGGACCAGGTAGACCTTTTCCACCTCCGCACGCGCGAACTGCGCCTGGATCTGTCCAGCGAAATGGCGCGTGCGAGCGACTACCACCACACCGGTGGTGTTGGCATCGAGGCGATGTGACGGACGAGGCTTCTGCGGATAGTAGATTGTCTCGAGCACGTGTTGCAGGGTGTTGCGATAGAAACGGCCGCCGGCATGCATTGGCAGAGGCGCAGGCTTATTCAGCACAATCACTGCCTCATCCTCATGCAGCAGCTCGATCTGCATGTTGACGTTGGGTTCGATCACCGCGGGAACTTTGTGCTGATAGCGCTCTCCCGCCCGCACTACCTGGCTGCCGAGGACAGGCTGGCCCGCTCCATCCAACACCCGACCCTGCGCAAGGCGTTGTTGCCAGACTTCAGCGGGAACATGAGAAAACACGTCGCACAGCGTATCTGCCAATCGTTGTCCGTCACAGCGCCCGGGAACCGTAACGGGCCTGTAGTGATCGTAAGGCTCACTGCCCGGCAGAGGGGCGACGAGCCGCCGGATCTGCTCATGACGGTGCGCGATGTTGGCGGCCATGTGCTGCGCAGGCGTTTTGAAACAGTACGAGCAGGATCTTCCCGGCACATAGTGCTCATGTTGCTGATCGGCTTCGCTCAGCGGAGTCTGGCAGGCAAAGCACTGCGACGACCCCGTTTCCTGCAGGCCGGGGTCCACGCCCACTCTCTGATCGAACACGAAGCACTCTCCCTCGTAGTGCTCGCCACCACATTCCTCGAAGTACTTGAGAATGCCGCCATCGAGTTGAAAGACGGACTTGAACCCTTCGCGCTCCATGAAAGGTCCTGCCTTCTCGCAGCGGATGCCACCGGTGCAGAACATCACGATGGGCTGCTCTTTCAACTCGGGAGGGAGCCTGGCGACCGCGCGGGGAAACTCACGGAAATGATCTATGCCGATGGTGAGCGCATTTGCGAAGGTCCCGAGCTTCACTTCGTAATCATTACGCGTATCCAGTAGCGTCACCGGGCGCCCCTCATCCAACCAGCGCTTGAGCTCCGTGGCGGAGAGCTTCGGCGAGGTTCGTCGTGCAGGATCGATACCGGGGACGCCGAAAGCAATGATTTCCTTCTTCAGGCGGACCAACATGCGCCTGAAGGGTTGATCGGCGGTCGCGCTGCGCCTGGGTGCCAGGTCCTCGAGCCCGGGCCAGCTGCGCAACTCTGTCATGAGCTGCTCGATGCCGTCCGTTGCGCCGGCAACGAACAGGTTGATGCCCTCCGGACTCAGCAGGATCGTGCCTTTGAGGTTTGCGGTCCTGCAGAGTGTCTGCAGGCGTGTGCGCAGGGACCTCAGATCGGCTAACGGCAGGAATTTATAGGCTGCAATATTGAGAATCGGCTTCAAAGGGGGTCTGTTCCTGGCTGGCCTGGCGGCCGGCCGCGAATGATATCAAGGCGCGCGCCTGGCGCGTGCCTGGCCTGCCGCAGTTGCAGGCGCTGCCGGAAGGGTGTCAGATACAACACCCGAATAAACTCATCAAAAGGGGGTTCCATGAGCAAATCAATGGGCTGGGTCTGCGCGGGCGCAGCAATCCTTGGCTTTAGCGCGGCGGCGCTCTTTGCCGACGTGCCTCCACCGATGCATCACGGCGCGGCCACCGCGGGTGCGCAGCCGGCCGCCGGGGACGAGCAGCTGATTGCGAGCGCTATGAAGGCGGCGCCGAAGAAAGTCGCTGAGAATGCCACGGTAGTGGCTTCCGATCCGAAGGGTGGGATGCGCACGCTTCGCCAGGGAACCAACGGCTTCACATGCATGCCCGACAATCCCGAGACACCGGGCCCCGACCCGATGTGCTGGGACAAGAGCGCCGGGGACTGGATAGATGCATATCTGGGTCACAAGACACCGCCGGCGGGGAAGGTCGGGTTCATGTACATGTTGGCCGGCGGAACAGATGCCAGCAACACAGACCCGTACGCGACGAAGCCGACCTCCGCCAATCACTGGATCAAGACCGGACCGCACGTGATGATCGTCGGCGCCGATGCCAGCTTTTATGACACCTATCCGAAGAGCCCGGACCCGGACACCAAGGTCCCCTACGTGATGTGGGCAGGTACACCCTATCAACATCTGATGGCACCCATCGGTTAGCAGATCCTTCGGGCGCAGGATGCCGCGCGGGCGGACGGAGTCTGCCCCGCGGCACTATTGCCCGGCCAACCCGGTCGGCGTAGCTTAGTTATTCGACTGAAGGCCCGTTTGCAATAGAGGCACAGGGCGCGCACGGTCGTGCGCCAGACCCGGCGATGAACACACAATTGCGCGTTGGCCTGTTCCGGTTCCGATTTGTGCAGTGCGATCTGGAGCCGCGCCATGGTTGAGGCACCCGACCCTGCCATCGTACGGCTGCAGAAGCGGGTAGCCGAACTCACGAAGCAGCTCGAGACAGCGGTCAAGGATCTGGAGAGCTTCAGCTACTCCGTTTCCCACGACCTGCGGGCGCCGCTGCGCGCCATCGACAACTTTTCCAGCATCCTGCACAAGGAATACGCAGACAAGCTCGATCCGGAGGGCCGCAGGCTCATCGCCGTCGTGCGCAGGAACGCAGCCAGGATGGGCATGCTCATCAAGGACATCCTTGCTTTCGCGCACGCCGGGGACCGCGAGCTGATTCTGGCCGACATCGATCTCGAGGCGCTCTCACGTGACGTCCTGGAGGAACTGACACCGTCGTTCGCGGGCCGGCGTGTGAGCGTGCAGATGCACGAGCTTCCGCACATCCGGGCCGATACAGCCGGCATGCGCAAGGTGCTGTTCAACCTGCTGGCCAACGCCATCAAGTTCACCCGCCCGCGCGAGCTGGCGCAGATCGAAATCCGCGCCACGGTGACCGGCAACGAAAGCATCTGCTCGGTGGCGGACAACGGAGTTGGTTTCGAGCCGGAGTATGGACACCGGCTGTTCGGCATCTTCCAGCGCCTGCACGACGCGGCGGAGTTCGAGGGCAGCGGCGTCGGCCTGGGTATCGTCAAGCGCATCATCGACAAGCACGGCGGGCGCGTCTGGGCCGAAGGCTCACCCGGTGTTGGCGCGACCTTCTATTTTTCCCTCCCCGGCGCCAACACGTGAGGTCCGGCATGGCCGACGCACAACACGAAGTCGAAATCCTGCTGATCGAAGACAGCCCCGAGGATGCGGAACTGACCATCCGGGTGCTGAAGGAGCAGAATCTCGCCAACCGGCTGGTGTGGCTGAAGAACGGCGCGCTGGGGCTGGACTTTCTGTTCGGGCGGGGCGCCTACGCGGGCCGCAACGTCGTCGAGGCGCCGCGGCTGGTGCTGCTCGATCTGAGCCTGCCCAAGATCGGGGGACTCGAGGTCCTGCAGCAGCTCAAGGCGGATCCGCGCACGCGCAAAATTCCCGTGGTGGTGTTGAGCTCCTCGACGCAGGACAAGGACATCCTGCGCACCTACGACCTGGGCGTGAACAGTTATGTGAGCAAGCCCGTGCACTTTGAAGACTTTGCCCATGTCGTCACCCAGATGGGCCTGTATTGGATGCTGATCAACAAGCCACCCATAGAGAGCTGACCGCTACGATGTCCGGCGAGCTGAAGATCCTGATGCTGGAGGACGTTCCGGAAGAAGCGGAGCTCCTCGAGCGTGAGCTGCATAAGTCCGGGCTCGAATTCGTCGCCCGGCGGGTGCAGACCCGGCGCGCTTTCGACGAGGCTCTGGAGCAGTTTGCCCCGGACCTGGTGCTCGCCGATTCCAGGCTGCCGGCCTTTGACGGGCGCACCGCGTTGCAGATGGTGCGCCAGAAAGACCCGCTCATGCCGGTGATCATGGTCACCGGCGCGCTGGGTGATGAGGCGGCGGTCGAATTCCTGATCGCGGGCGCCAGCGACTACGTGCTCAAGGATCGGTTGGCGCGGCTCGCACCCGCCGTGCGGCGGGCGCTGCGCGAGGCGGGCATGAGCCGCGACCGGCAAGAGTCCGAGCAAAGGATCCGGCGTCTTACCCGCGTCCTGCAAATGCTGTCGGGTATCAACACAGCGGTCGTGCGCATTCGTGAGCAGCCTGAACTGCTGGAGGAAGCGTGCCGCATTGCTTATCAGGTTGGTCACTACGCCTATGCCTTCGTCGCACTGATTGATCCCGGTAGGGGTATTGCCCGTCCAGTCGCGTGGACTGGAAAGGGTGCCGAAGGCCGTAGTGGTGTGACCTTCCGTGTTGCCAACAGCCCTGACGCCGACTGCAGCGTGACCGGGCGTGTCCTGCGCACCGGAGACCTGATCGCCTTTGATAGCGCGAGAGACTACGCCGGACCGATCTCGGATGAGGAGCGGATCGCGACAGTCACGAATTACTGTCTGGCGTCGTTCCCGCTGCTTGTGGACAGCACTCCCGTGGGCGCCTTCACTGTTGCATCAACCCAGCAGGGAATGCTGGGCGATGAAGAGCTCGACCTGTTGCAGGAGATGGTTGCCAACCTGTCATTTGCGCTCCAGTACCTGCACAAGGACAGCGCACTTCGCTACCTCTCCTATTTCGATCCGCTCACCGACCTTGCCAACCGCACGCTGTTCTGTGAGCGGGTCGCGCGCCTGATTGGCCCGCCTCCGAACCTCGATGCCGAAACGATCGTGGCTGCGTTCAACGTGCAGTGTCTCAGCCTCATCAACGATTCGTTCGGGCGCCATATAGGCGACCTGCTCCTTCAGTGCGTAGCGGATCGCCTGCGGCAGCGATTCGAGGGCAGCGAGCGCGTGGCACACTTGGGCGGCGGCGGCTTTGCCGTTGTGTTTGCGCACGATGCGCTGCCAGCGGCGCCACAAGATCAGATCAGCGATGCCTTTGCTCGCCCGCTGACCGTCAAAGGACGGGAGATTCCAGCTCCAGTCAAGTGCGGGCTCGCTCGCTTTCCCATCGATGGGACCGCGGCCGAAACGTTGGTACAGCATGCAGAGGCGGCACTGCACGCGGCTTGCGCAGGCGGTTCCACCTATCGCTACTACCGCCGGGAAATGAGCTCCAGCACCGCCGAGCGCCTTGCGTTGGAGCACCGACTTCGTGGCGCGCTCGACCGGGGTGAATTCGTACTCTACTACCAACCACAGATTCATCGGCGCGACCATCGCATGGTGGGTGTCGAGGCGCTGATCCGCTGGCAGGACCCGGAGCGCGGGCTCGTTACACCGGCCGAGTTCCTTCCTGTGTTGGAATCGACAGGTTTGATTCTGCGCGTCGGCGAGTGGGTGCTGCGCCAGGCGGCCGAGGATTGCCGGCGGTGGCGGCATTTCGAGCTGCCGCCCGTGCGTGTGTCAGTCAACATTTCGACGGCGGAATTGAGTCAGCCTGGGCTCGCTGCCCGGTTTCTGCGTTTTGCCGGAACGCGCAACGGCTCCGGAATTGATCTGGACGTGGAAATTACCGAAGGCGAGCTCCTTCAGGATTCGGCATCGGTCACCGAGGCCTTGCAGCAGCTTCGCGCTGCAGGTGTTCGCGTCGCGATCGATGACTTTGGAACCGGCTTCTCGTCCCTCAGCCGACTCTCGGAGCTGCCGATCGACATCCTCAAGATCGACTGCTCGTTCGTCAGGCGCTTGACGCCCGATCGCGCATCCCACGCCATCGTCTCGACGATCATCACGCTCGCCCGCTCGTACGATCTCGATACTGTCGCCGAAGGAGTGGAGACCCCGGCCCAACTGGAAATTCTCGCAGCGCTGGGCTGCGAAGTATCTCAGGGATATCTGCACAGCCCCGCGGTCCCCGCACAAACAATCGAGGCGCTGCTGCGTGCTGGTCCATATGCGGCCGCCCAAGGGGAAAGCCAATGAGCACTCATCCTGAATTGAAGATCCTGATGCTGGAGGATGTACCCGAGGAGGCGGAAGTCCTGCAGCGCGAATTGCGTAGGGCGGGCCTCGCATTCGTGGCATGGCGCGTGCAAACCAGGGAGGATTTCGCTGACGCGCTCGATGAGTTCGAGCCCGACCTGATTCTCGCCGATGCCAAGCTCCCGAAGTTCGATGGACACAGCGCCCTGCAGATGGTCCGTCACAGAACTCCACGCATTCCAGTGATCATGGTGACAGGTGCCCTGGGGGATGAGGCGGCCGTCGAATGCCTCCTCGCCGGTGCAAGCGACTACGTGCTCAAGGATCGGCCGGCCAGACTCGGTCCGGCCGTTCTTCGGGCGTTGCAGGACGAGGAGGATCGACGCAGTCGCGAAGCGGCCGAGAGAGAACGCAAGCGTCTCGAACGCGCGCTGCGTGAGGCGGCCGCGGAGGAGCGCGGCCGGCTCGCCAAGGAACTGCACGATGGCCTCGGCCAGGAGCTCACGGGTTTCTCGATGATGGCGGACGGATTGGCAAAGCAGCTCGAGCGCTCCGGGGTGCCGGTCCCGCCGGAGCTCGAGCGGCTGGCGAGCATGGCAAGACATGCCATCACGGCGTGTCGCGACATCGCCCGGGGCCTATCCCCCCTCAGCGGCCCGCGAAGCGGACTGACCGAGGCTCTCCGCGATTTGACAGATCGCTTCGGTGGTCCACCCGGACCGAGCGTTTCTCTCACACTCGACCTGCATGCCCCCATCACTACATCGCGCGAGGCTAGCGAACATCTCTATCGCATTGCGCAAGAAGCACTGACCAACGCCATGAAGCATTCGACGGCAGCTACGGTGGAGGTGAGACTCGACGTCGATGCCCACACCGTGCGCTTGCGCGTTCTCGATGATGGCGTCGGACCTCCGGATCCTTCCACCAAGCCTTCCGGACTTGGCCTGCAGACAATGCATGATCGCGCTGCAGCAATTGGCGCGCGATTGGCCGTCGTAGCGCGTCCCGACAGGGGCACCGCTGTTATCTGCGAGGCTCCGCAGGGCGCGAGGTCACCTTCGGCTACCGCGTAAGCCGCCGGATCTCAACACCCGCTTGGTGGCGCCTGCTCTGATGGGAGCCGTTCCTGCCTGATCGGGCACAAACAGGGCGGCATGCCGCGCCAGGTCAAGATCGGTGCGCAGCTTGAGTTTGCGGCGCAACTGGTGCTTGTGGACGTCGACCGTCTTATCAGAGATGTTCAGACGTCGCGCAATGGATTTGCTGGGCAGTCCGCTTTTGACGAGCAACAGGACTTCCTGTTCGCGCTTCGTCAGCCGCGGGGTCACGCTGTGTGGGACGGGGAATGGCTCGAACGTGTCACCCGAGCGCTTAGCCAGCAGAGCGCTGCGGATACGGCGCAAAGCAGCCAAAATCTCGGCTGTCGGCTCCTGTTTCATGATGTAGGCCGTGGCGCCGCGGCGCGCCAGTTCCTGCCCGACCACGCGCTCGTCTTCCATGCTGAGCATGAGGACCTGGGGCGCATTCGGACGCATTGCGAGCGCGTCGAGTACGCGGTCGCCATTCTCAGCTCCGAGCCCGAAATCGAGCAGCACGACGTCGGGCGCCAACTCCTCGATTGCGCGTAGCGCCGTCGCCACGGAATGCGCCTCGCCGACGATCTCGAAGTCCGTTTCGCCCGATAACAGGAAGCGCAGGCCCGCGCGCACGCTTTCGTGATCGTCGACGATCAGAAGCCTCGTAGGGGTGTGGCTGTGCTGGTCCACCCCGCCAATCTGTCACTACGCGCGCCACATAACAAGTCATCCGTGCGGGCGCAAGCCCGCCACCCTCAGGGAATCCTTTAGACAGCGCCAGACAGCGCTAAAGGAAGCCCCTAATGCGCACCCCTGTAGAAACCGGGTTTCATGCCGCTGTCGTATATCGGATACGGGCGACTCTCGCCCGCACGGCGATCCAACAGAGGGAGTGCATGAACCGACCCGAAGCGGCGCGCATCCTCATCGTGGACGAGAATCGGGCAATCCACGATGAGTACCGGAAGATCCTGGAATCTTCCGAGAGCGACAGTGCGCTCACTGAACCGGAGCGCAGACTTCATGGCGAGGCCGGGTGGCCACCGGTGTCTGCACTCGAGTTTCGCGTGGATTCTGCATACAACAGGCAGGAGGCGTTGCGCCTGGTCGAGCGGGCAGCGGGTGAACAGTTCCCGTACTGCGTCGCGTTCGTCGACATGCGCATGCCGCCCGGATGGGATGGTCTCGAGACGATACAGTGGCTGTGGGAGGCGGATCCGCGGCTGCAGGTGGTCATCTGCTCTGCGCACTCGGGATATAACTGGAAGCAGATCACAGAACGCCTCGGCCCATCCCACAGGCTGTTGCTGCTCAAGAAACCGTTCGAGCCGATCGAGGCCTTGCAGTTTGCACACGCGCTCACGCGCAAGTGGCGCAACGAACGTGCGCTGCGTGAACAACTCGACTCACTGGAAAGAGTCGTCACGGCCAGCACCGACGGGCTGGAGGCAGCGAACCGACAGCTACGGCACATGGCGACTCATGACGCACTGACAGCGTTGCCAAACCGCTTGCTGTTCGACGACAGGTTGAACCAGGTGATTGCACATGCCAGTTCCGCGGGAGAGCTCTTTGCGCTAGCGGTGTTGGATCTCGACCGCTTCAAACTCATCAATGATTCCTTTGGTCATCGAGCCGGAGACGAGCTTCTGCGGGAGGTTGCGCGCCGGCTGACGGGCACGCTGCGGAGCGTCGATACGGTCTGATGTCGAGCTCGGAAGCTGCGGCCGTTGTGCAGGGCATCATTTGCCTGGCGCACAGCTTGCGGCTGAAAGTCATTGCCGAGGGCGTCGAGACCCTCGAGCAGATGGAGTTTCTGAAAAGCCACGGGTGCGATCAGTACCAGGGCTTCTATCTCAGTCCGCCGCTGACCGCTGCAGCGTACGAGAAACTGCTACGGGCTGAGGCGCAGGCAACATCCGACGCGTTGGATGAGGAGGCTGCCAGGACCCACAGCAGACTTGCTGGAATCCCGCCCGACCCGGCGTGAAGGCCGGGAAAAGGTCCCCTTGCCCGTCACGCGGCAAGAGAGTAAACCCAGTCGCGATGTCCGTACGAGATGCCGCCACGAGCCGTGCCACGGCAACCATCCTGATCGTCGATGACACGCCAGCCAACCTGGCGCTCATCGTCGAGTACCTCGAGGCCCGGCAATTTCGCATGCTGGTCGCTCAGGGCGGCGAGGAGGGCCTGCAGCGCGCGGCCCACGTGGAGCCCGATCTGATCCTGCTCGATGCGATCATGCCGGGGATCGACGGTTTCGAGGTCTGCCGGCGCCTGAAGGCCCGCGAGTCCACGCGGGACATTCCCGTGATTTTCATGACATCGCTGGCAGACACCCAGGACAAACTGACCGCCTTTGCCGTGGGAGCGGTTGACTACGTCGTCAAGCCGCTGCAGGTGGAGGAGGTGATGGCCCGGGTCAACGCTCAACTCGCGCTGCGTGCGATGCACAGGCAGCTCACAGCCGCCAACCGGGAGCTCGAAGCCTTCACATACTCGGTTTCCCACGACCTGCGCGCACCACTGCGGGCCATCTCGAGTTTTGCGCACAT
The DNA here is from genome assembly GCA_028293745.1 of Gammaproteobacteria bacterium. Lineage (GTDB taxonomy): Bacteria > Pseudomonadota > Gammaproteobacteria > Steroidobacterales > Steroidobacteraceae > 13-2-20CM-66-19. Next base: position 27,160 of record JAQGOF010000018.1, read on the forward strand.
CCTGGACAAGGACTACCGCGAGAGCCTGGGCGCGGAAGGCAGCCGCTGCCTGGACAAGATCATCGCAACGAGCTCGCGCATGGCGACGTTGATCGAGGACCTGCTGCTATACGCCCGCACTGCGTGCGCCGCTGAGGGAGCAGTACCCGTTCCGCTGGCACCTCTCACACAACATGTCAGTACGATATTCGGCGAGCGTATCTCCTCTACCGGAGCCCGGGTCGAAATCGTGGAACCGCTGGCGACCCCGCTCGGGGATCCGACGCTCATCGGCCAGATTCTCAACAACCTGGTGGACAACGCTTTGACGTACTGCTGTGTTGAAGGCACTCCGCAAGTCAGGATTACCTCGAAGCGCACGGGTGGGTACGTCATGATTCAAGTTGCGGACAATGGGATCGGCATCGAGCCCGAATATCACGAGAAGATCTTTCAGGTGTTCCAACGCCTGCACAGCAGGGATGAGTACCCGGGGACCGGACTGGGGCTTGCGATCGTCGCCAAGGCTGTGCGGGTCATGGAAGGTGCCGTCAGCGTCGAGTCCGCACCAGGCCGGGGAAGCACTTTTACAGTGCGTCTGCCGGCCGCGCCGCCAGCCGATCAAAACCGATAACGCACGCCCGCCAGGTACTGGCGATCATCGATGTAGGTTGCGCTCGGCGAGCGGACCGAACCGATGAACGTCTGGTGTTTGGCCCGTGTCAGGTTTGTGCCTGCGAGGGTCAGGGTGAGGTGCCCGCCCAAATGGTAGTTGAGCGCGGCGGTGAGCTGGCCGAAGGCTTCGCTCTGCACGGGCACGATGCCGACCCCGGAGGCGACGGCGATGCTTTGCAGGAATTGTGACCGCCAGAACCAGGCGATCCGGCACGACCCGCGGCCTTGCTCGTAGATTGCCACGATGTTGGAGCTCCAACGCGAGAGGTTGGGCAGCGGCGCGGTGTACCCGGAAACCGGCGTCGGGGCCGAGCTGTTCACATACGTGAGGTTGGCCTGCAGTCCGAGCCCGCCGAGCAGGCCCGGCAGCCCGGTGTAGAATTGTTGGTAGCCGGCCTCGAAGCCTGTGACCCTGCCCGCGCCGCTGTTGACCGGCTGGGAGATGAGGTAGGCGGCGCCGCCGATCACCTGGCTGGTGCCCGCGGTGAACGGGAATCCCTTTACAGTCTTGTAGAATGCGTTCCCGTGGATGCTGCCGGCCCTGGCGAAATACCACTCCAGGGTCGTGTCGTAGTTGACGCCCGTGTACGGCGCAAGGTGCGGATTGCCCTGGCTGCCGGTCAGGTTGGCCGGCACGAGTGTCAGGCCGGGATTGAGGTTCGAGAATTCCGGCCGTGTCGCCGACGCGTATGCCGCGAAGCGCAGCAACACGGCATCACCCAGGTGTGCGCGCAAATTGAAGCTCGGGAGCAGGTTGGTGTAGCTGTTCGTCACGTGCAGCGGTCGATAGACAGGGTTGAGCCCGCTGATCGTTTCGGTGCCACTCAGGGAGTCTGCGGTGTGAATGAGCCGCAGCCCGAGGTTGCCGTCAATCAACACCCGCCAGTTGGACTCGAAACTTGCCTTCAGATAGGCGGCACTGTCCCGTTCCCTGATCGCATAAATACCCTCGGACTGCACCATCGGGTACGTGGTGAGGCCGAGGGAAGCGATGATCGCATCGATGTTTCGCAGCATCGTCGGGTCGACAACCAGGTAGTTGTTGATCGTGGGATCACTGCTGCCGTTGAAAGCGTCACCGAGCGGATAGTTCTCGATCAGGTTGGGATTCGCGGCGGCGGGCCCGTTTGCCAGGGCGTTGAAATACCGGATCGGAGTCAACCCGTCGTGCAGTTCGGCATAGCGGGCGCCGAGCTCCACACCGGTGACCGGTCCCCAGCCCAGATCGTAGCTGGCGTCCACGGCCAAGGCCGTTTCCCGCCCGGCCCACCGGTTCACACTGGCGGTCAGGCCGGCAAACCTGTAGCTCGCAATATCGGTCAGATCGACGCCCCCATAGTTTTCCGCCGGCGGCGAGCCGGAAGTGTCGATCGTGAAGGTGGGCAGAGTCGTCTGCAGGTCGAGCTCGTGGTAATGCAGCTGCTCCCGGGTATCCATATAGCTCAGATCGCCCGTCAGGGTCAGCCGTCCCGCATCCCACCGTGCGCCGATCGCCACCTGTGCGTTCGTGTCGCTCTGGATGCGATTGATGGACAGCGTGCGCAGTGGCTGCGCCAGGTATGTCGCCGATTCGATGATGCCCGTGCCGGGATAGAAGCTCGTCGCCGAGCGGGTCAGCTTACTGTTGGGCAGCAGCGAGGTTCCGAAGTCAAGTTGGGGCGTTTCGAACTTGACGTAGTTGCCATCGAGATGCAGCTTGATGGCATCACCGGCGTGCCACTGCAGGACGCCGCTGAAGCCGGTTCGTCTGCGGTTGGCCGTGTATTGCGGGTTGAAGGAACCGTTGGGACCTATGACTCCAGTTGTGCAGACGCCGGCCGTGACAGCGCCGTAGCAGGTGGGTGCGCCGGCGGAGATATAGTCTTCCTGCAACTGGCGTTCCTGGTAGGAGGCACTCAACAGAGCGCCGAATTCGTGGTGTGCGGTTCGCCACCGGTCGCTGATGAGTGCGGAGATCTGCGGCCTCGACTTCTTCGCCAGGTCGCCACGGTTACCCAGTACAGCGGCCTCCGCGGTGAAACCCTTGAAGTCAAACGGCCTGCGGGTGCGCACGTTGATGATGCCGCCCAGGCCGCCTTCGACCTGGTCGGCGGAGGGACTCTTGTAGACATCCACGCCTGCAAGCAGCTCGGATGGGATGAATTCGAAGTTCAGGGTCCGCGTTCCCGCAGCGTTGAAGGTTTCGCGGCCGTTGAGCAAGGTCTCAACCTGTCCCAGGCCGCGGATCACTACACTGGAACCTTCGCCGAGATCCGTGTTGATCTGCACTCCGGGCACACGTTGCAGCGCTTCGGCGGTGTTGGTGTCGGGAAGTTTGCCGATGGCGTCCGCGACGATCGAATCGACGATCTGGCTGGCGGCGCGCTTCCTTGACTGGGCATCGGCGAGGCTCTCGCGGTATCCGCTGACGACGACTTGCTGCAATTCGGGCTCATCCGCGCGGGCCAGTGCTGGCCCGGCACCCGCCAGGGCGATCGCGGCGACACGGCGCAAAAGTCCGCAGGTGTTGCGCATATTCGAACCCCCGATCGCGCCGCTCCGACCAAGCCTGATGGCTCGCCGCGCCGCCGGTTGGCGGACTTGCACCAAGGCCTTGCCCCGCGAGCGCGTGAACTTGCTGCACAGCATGCGCCGCTTCTATGATGAATTGGAATCATACCCAGGGCATCTGGCCTGGCCGGTGCGTTGACGCCACCGGTTTGAATCCGACGAGGGGCCGCGATTGGGGGTCATGCAATCTGAATCGGCAATCAAGGGCGACTGTCACCGGTGGCGCATCGGTGCGGTCCTGACTGTCGTCTTGATTGCAATTCCGGCAGTTGCGGTCTGCCAGTCCGACCAGGCTTCTGCTGCGTTGCAACTTGATACGTGGCGCGCCGAAGCCGGGCGCGCGCGCGTGCTGGCCGAAAACGACGCTCCACGCGCTTACGATGAAGCCAAGCGCTTGCAGGCGATCCTTCCCTCGAACGCTACGCCCGCCGACCGGGCTCGCTCGCTCAATCTCCTGGCGCGCATCGAGACCTATCTTGCGCTGACCGAGCCGGCGGCGGCACACGCCCAGGAAGCGTTCCAACTTGCGGCAGCCAACGGTGATCGGGTCGGCCAGGCCGAATCCGACCTGAATGTGGCCTTGAACGCCGTCAATCGGGGCAGGCTCGATCAAATGCTGGCGGCCACTCAACACAGCGTGGCCGTGCTCGAAGGTGTTGACCGGCCGGATCTGCTGGGCGAGGCCCTGGTGCGGACGACGGCAATGTATCACCGGTTCGATCAATTCGACGATTCGGTTGCCGTCGCGGCCCGGGCCATGGAGCTCGCCCGCCATTCCAACAATCCCCTGGCGCTGGCGTACGCCCATCAAGGCCTGCAAATGGTGTTCGACAGGAGCGGTCGCGTCGCCGAGGCTCACGAGCACGCGTTACAGATGCGCGCGCAGGCCCGTGCGGCGCACTCCCGGTTGTTGGAAGCCTTCGCAATCTCCGGGTTGGCCGGATTGAGTGTCAGAACCGGTGATGTGCATGACGCGGAACAACTGACCCGCGAGGCGATTGCGACGTTTCGAGAAGTGGGCGTGCCGTATGCAACGAGTTACGGCCTGTACGGCCTCGCCGACCTGCTGGCACAAGGCGGACGCCATCAGGAAGCCCTCCGGTACCTGGATCAGGCGCTGGAGATCTATCGGCGCTATCCAAACCGCATCAGCGAATGGTTTGCACTGAACGCCCGCAGCGCCAACTACCAGTCGCTGGGCGAAATCGCCAAGGCTGATGCCGATGCCGAGCGGGCCCACGAGCTCGCCAAGGACCTGGGCGGTGCCGTTTACCTGAGCGGAAGTGCAACGCGCCTCGCGGCGATTGCCACCGCCAAGGGAGACTACCGGCGCGCCTACAGGCTTTCTGTCGAGGCGAGCGAGTTGACCGCCAAGGCGGCACGCGAAAAGGCCGAGGCGCGCGTGGTGCAATTGATCAGGCGCTACGAGTCCGAAAGCAAGCAGCGGCAGATCAATTCATTGACGCGCCGCAGCGAACGACAGGCGGCGCAGCTGGTACAGCGGGAGCTGCAGCAGCGCTGGTTGTGGACGCTCCTGGCCGGTGTCGCTCTGGCGCTCGTCGGTGCCGCGCTGTTTGTATTTCGTCTGCGTCACTCACAGCGCCAGCTGCAGGCACTGAACCAACAGTTGCAACGCTCGGAAAACGACGTCCGCGCTCTGAATGCCGATCTGGAGCAGCGCGTGCAATTGCGCACCCAGGAGTCGCGCCAGCAGGCGCGATACCTGCGGACGCTCATCGATATGCTGCCAATGTGGGCCTGGTTCAAGGACACACACAGTCGTTACCTGGTCGTAAATCAGGCCCACGCCGCGGCGCGCGGTCACTCGGCCGATGCCATGGTGGGTAGATCCGACTTGCACCTGCTGGCGCCGGACCTTGCACAACAGCAACTCGCGGACGATAAGGAGGTAATGGTTTCCCGCCAGCGCAAGACTACGGAGGAGTGGGCGGCGGACAATGGCCGTGTTGTGTGGATGGAGACTTACAAAGCCGCAGTGCTCGATGAGGACGGTACGCTGCTGGGCACAGTCGGCGCGGCGCGCGACATCAGCGAGCGAAAGGCAGTTGAGGCGGCGCGCGAGGCTGCCCTTTCGGAGGCCCAATACCTGGCCCGCCAGCGCAGCGAATTTCTTGCGCAGATGAGCCACGAACTGCGAACTCCACTCAATGCGATCATGGGATTCGCTCAGATTCTGCAGCGCGACAAGACCCTGGCCGAGCGTCAGATGCGGGCACTGAAGATCATCGATGAGAGCGGACACCACCTGCTGACTCTCATCGACGACATCCTCGACCTCGCGCGCATCGACGCGGCTAAAGTCGAGTTATATCCGGCTGAGGTCAACTTCGCTGTTTTCGTGGAGATCGTGTGCGACACGATCCAGGTCAAGGCGGAAGACAAGAGCCTGTCGTTCACCTACCAGGCCGGGACTGATTTGCCCGGCACCATCCGCGTGGACGAAAAGCGATTGCGGCAGATCCTGCTGAACCTGTTGTCCAATGCGGTCAAATTCACGGACGCGGGCCGGATAACGCTGCGCGTAATGCGTGTGGCCGCGCCGGCGGTCCGCGGTAGCAACGTGGCGCGGCTGCATTTCGAAGTCGAGGACGAGGGCATTGGCATGAGTGAGACGCAGATGGCGCGGCTGTTCCAACCGTTCGAGCAGGTGGCCGAGGGTAAGCGGCGCGAGGGCGGAACCGGGCTGGGCCTGGCGATCAGTCGGCAACTGATCCGTCTGATGGGCGGAGACATCGAGGTGCGCAGTCAGCCGGGTAAGGGCAGTGTGTTTTCATTCGAGATCGAAGTGCCGGCGTCCCAGCGGCAAGTACAGGTGCGGCTGGTGCAAAGTGCGCCGATCGGCTACCTGGGCGAGCGCCGGAAGATTCTCGTGGTCGATGACGTGCTGGAGAACCGAGCGATGCTGCTCGAAGGGTTGGCCACGCTGGGCTTCGTCACGGCCGAGGCGTGCAACGGCAGCGAGGCGCTCGAAGTAGCTGCTCGGTTCCACCCGGACCTGGTCGTCATGGATCTCATGATGCCGGTCATGGATGGGTTTGAGGCGACCCGGCGATTGCGTAGCTCGCCGCAGAGCGCCGGGCTGCCGATCATCGCCACCTCGGCCAGCGCGACCACGCAGACAGAGGTCCGCAGCCGGGAAGCCGGTGCGAGTGAGTTTGTCAGTAAACCGATCCAGGAGCCGCTGCTCCTGCACGCAATCGCTGTTCTGCTGCAGTTAGAATGGATCGTCGACAAGACCGCGGCGTCCCATGTGAACGGCTCGGGTGGCGAGGACGGCGATGTGGTCCCGCCACCGCCCGATGAGATGGAGGTGCTGCGAGGACTTGCCCTTGCCGGCAACATGCGCTCCATTCGGGATCGGGCCGACCACGTGAGGGGACTGGACCCGCGGTACGCAGCGTTTGCTGCCCAGCTGCAAGCGCTCGCCGAAGGCTATCAGTCGAGCGCCATCACGACGATGATCGAGCGTTACAGCAACAGTTGGAGTGGGTCTGGGTCGTAGGTGCGCTGCATGTCACGCGCTTGCAACAGTGTTACCGCAGCAGGCCGCGCGGCGCGGTAGCACGGCAGGTGCCTCTCACAGGACTGCCGCGGCACGCTCACCCGCCTTTTTGCCGTATTCCACGGCAGAGCCCCAGTGCTGAGCGCCGTTCAATTCGGAATGGCCGATTGACACCCGGCCATAACCCTCGCGCACGCGCTCGAGCGGACTGGGCTTTCCGTCGGTGCCGTAGTGAAAGCCCGGCGGCTCGATGAGCCGCGCATGACCCCAGCGATTGAGCACAATGGCTGCGATGTCGCGTTTCGGATTGAATCCATGCGAGCCGAACAGGCGCACCATCTGCCTTCGCACCCGCACTTCGAAGTCCATGTAGGGAGTTGCGAAAAAACGCGCGCGTGCGGTGGCGCCTTGTACCGCGGCGGGCAGACCGGGAATGGTCAACCCCATATAGAATGACAGCACGGCCGGCCGATCCGGATGCAGCGGGGCAGCGCCCCCCTCAGTCAACATGTTTTGCCGCAGATTGCAGCAGTAGCCGAACCCGTCCCCGTCATCGAACCAACGGCACGCCGTGACACCAAGGTCGTAGAGAAAGCGCCACTGCCGCAAGGCCACGTTGACGATCAGTGCGGGCGCGTAGGAAAACTGCTGATAGGCAGTGCGCAAGTCCTCAGGCATATCGGCCAGGATGTGTTTGTTAATCCAACCACCGCTGGCCATGACAACACTGCGCGCTGCGGCTTTGAACAGGGTGCCCCCCCTTTCGTAGCTAACCTGGACGCGGCCACTGCGCTGGCCCGGCTGTTGATGCTCGACACGCAGTACCGTTGCATCGAGCCGGACACGGGTTGCCTGCGCGTTGCGATCGAGCGCCGCGAAGTTCAGGGGAGCGTACATCAGGCTGTCGAAGTCCTTTCCGGGCAACGCATCGGGCAGCAATCCACGCAACAGGGCGCGGGGAAACGGTGAATTGCCACCTGGAAACGACACCGCCATCGGCCTGTCGGTCGGCTCGACCAGCTGCCGGCCGAGCCGCGCTGAGGCAGCATCTGCACTGACACCGCTCAGGAGTCCGACGACCGGCTCGACGAAGCGTGTTACGGTTGGGTCGTAGCCGCGCACGTTCTCCAGGTAGTCTTTGTAGGTGAGTGTGTCGAGATAGCGGTTTTCGGCCTCGCTCACGGGCCCGTTGTTGGCTCTCCAGCGCAATAAATCGCGGCGCGCGGTTTCCGGGAATGGGGTGTCCTCGAGTCCGTTGCTCCAGATATTGCGTTGCCAGCCGGGCTCCTGGCCCCATCCCTGGCCAAAGAAGTAGCCGATGTCCACCTGGGACTCCTGGAAGCCGTCCATGTTCGAATAGTTGTCGTGCGCAAACCGAAGCGGTTTCAATCGCGCATCCCACGTCTGCCACGCGAAGTTGCGCGGAATCCCGAATTCGCTGAAGAATGTATCGGCCGTGGTGCCGCTGCCGGGCGCTGGTATGGCGAAATCGTTCGACCCTTGCGGTCCGAGCAGACGTGCGCCATCCACGATGAATTCGTTCTGTCGCGCCTCGCCGCCCGGCATTGAATGATTCTCGAGCAGCAACGTGCGATGCCGGCTTCCCGTTGCCTTCGCAAAGTAATATGCAGCGCTGAGTCCAGCGATCCCGCCGCCGATGACAATCAGATCGAAATCGCCTGCCGGTTTCGCGCCTGCGAAGACCGACGCGTCATAGTGACCGTCGCGCAAGCGATGCGCGGCCTGAACAACCGGCCAGGTGTTGCCGTTCGCCTTCGCGTAGTCACCGACCCCGCCGTAACCGGTGAACATATCCGTTGCCGCCCTGGAAACGGGCGGAACAGACAGACCCAGCATCGCACTACCGGCGCTTGCGAGCGCGCCATTGACGAAATCCCGCCGTGTGATCGGGGCATCCAGGCCCAGCTGGCGGCGCTCACTATCATCCGGCGTGTTACTCATGGCTGCACTCGCATGTAAGAGCTGCAGTATAGTGTCAAAGGACAGGCTGCCCGGTCAGCCTACCGGTACGAGACTTGCCGCAGAAGGAAGGGGGGAGATTATGACTGGCAGCTCATGGCGCACGGCTGTTGCGGCGGGACTGCTGTGCTTAGCCGCTGCCTGTACGACGGTCCAGACCACCGAGCCCGGTGCTGTCGGCATCGATCGCAAACAGCGCATGCTGGTTTCCAACGAGGATGTCGCCGCGGGTGCGGAACAGGCCTACGCGCAGGAGCTGCAGAAAGCGAGCGCGACCGGCAAGCTCAACACGGACCCGGCTCTGACTGCTCGCGTGCGCCACGTCTCTGAGCGTCTGATTCCCGTGACCGCTGTGTTCCGACGTGACGCTCCCGGCTGGAAATGGGAAATCAACACGCTGAAGACCGACGACATGAACGCATACGCCATGCCGGGCGGCAAGATCATGGTGTACAGCGGGCTCGTAGAGAAACTGAATCTCACCGATGCGGAACTTGCCGCTGTACTGGGCCACGAGATTTCCCATGCCTTGCGCGAGCATACGCGCGAAAGAGTCTCTCGCGCCTATGCACAGCAGCTCGCTCTAGCCGGTGTGGCCGTCGTCACGGGAGTCGGGGCGGGCGCACTTGACCTCGCCAACCAGGTGGCGTCAGTCACGTTCCAACTCCCGCATAGTCGGGAGCAGGAAGCAGAAGCTGACGTCATGGGGCTCGAGCTGATGGCCCGTGCAGGCTACAACCCGCATGCTGCGGTCAGTGTCTGGCAAAAGATGATGAGTGCTCAGCAGGGTGGTGGGCCGTCGGAATTCCTGAGCACGCATCCTTCGTCATCGAACCGAATCGCAGAGCTGCAGGCCCGCATGCCTAAGGTGATTCCGTTGTACGAAGCGGCTCCGAAGGCTGGAGCAAGCTGACAGCTCACTCCTCGGGTATGCGGCCGAGGGCGATCTGCATTGCGACCGCATGGGCCCGCGCCATCAGCCGCTTCATCTCGGAGGCGTTGCGGGTGTGCGCGCCTCGGACCACGACCATACCCTCGATCATGGCGGCGAGAACGCTTGCGCGGCGGCGAATCTCAGCGGGCGCGGTACCCGGAACGAGCTCGGCGATGAAGCCGCTCAGTTGCTCGATGTCGATGGCGTACAGGTCATCGAGGAGGCTGCCCGAGCGGTCATCGAGTGTGATCAGCAGTGCCCAGAGCTGAATGAAAAACCGGCGGGTCTCCCACGTGGATATATCCTGCAGGCTGAACTCAATCAGCGCATTGAAGCGCACTGCCGGCTCTGCGGGCGCCACGGCGAGCAGCTTGTCGTAACTGGCTCGATAGCGCGATCCGGTGTCCTCGAGCAGCGCACGGACCAGATGCTCCCGCGTCTTGAAGTAGTACTGCACGTTGTTCAAATGCATGCCGGCGCGGGACGCGACATTGCGCATGGAAAAGTGCGCGTACCCTTCGTCCATGAGTATTTCGCGTGCCGCGAGCACGATTCTGGAGGCCGTTTCGTTGCCTTCGCGGCGTTTGGGGGCGCTACGGCGCTTCTTGACCGGGGGCATCGTGAGTGATCGTAGTATGGCTGAGGCTCAGCGTACAATGCCCAGCCCCGGCCGAACGAGCCGCACGCTTGCATCTGACACACATTCTCTTTTGAGGACATTATTATCCGCCGGGCGTTGCTATAGCGCTCAGAGTAGGTCGGGAGCACGACTGCGGGCTTGCCCGCGTACAGGCCGGTTTGGCATGAACCGTAGCCGCCGTGATGTATCAACAGATCGCTCTTTTCCGCCATCAGCAAACCGGGCACGTATGGCTCGTGTCTGAAGTTTGGGAGCAGCGGGATCAGGTTCGCGAAGCCGGCATCCGCAATGAGTTTTCGCGGCGCACCGCCTGGGCTGCAGAACACAGTGGTGTGGCCACGCTGCGAAAGCTCGGCCGCGATCGGCAGCGACCGGGTCAATAACCCAAGATCGTTACTGGGGAGTGTTGTGATGAGAAACCTGGCCATCGACCCCATCGCCTGCAGATTTTCCGTGATACTACCCCGGCCCATTCGTATATTTCCCTGATGACCTCAGACGTACACGAGACTAGCGGGTCGGTGTGGGGGGCTGCCGCCACCGAGCCGGACTGGGAAGCCGTATTTTCGGAGCAGTTGCCGCGGGTTTACAACTTTTTGCGCTATCGGTCGGGCAATGAAACCCTGGCCGAAGATCTCACTTCCCGGACCTTCGAGAAGGCCTGGCGCGACCGCCACCGGTATCGCCGCGATCTGGCGAAGTTCTCCACCTGGCTGCTGCGGATCGCCAGCAATGTGGCGGTCGATCATCGGCGGACTGCGCACGAGCACGCGCCGCTCGAAGCGGCCGCAGAGGCACCTGCCGAGGGCACACCCGAGGATGAGGCGGTGATACGGTCGAACTTCGCCCGGTTGTCCGCACTCATCGCGAAACTGCCCGATCGCGATCGGGAACTGCTGGCGCTGAAGTACGGTGCTGGTGCGACGAATCGTGCGATAGCGGAGGTCACGGGACTCAGTGAATCAAACGTGGGCACCATTCTCCACCGTGCGGTGCAGACCCTCCGTGCCGAGTGGTGAACGAAGAGAGGGTGCAACGCATGCGTTGCACGGATCGACGGTGAGCGGGCAAAGCCCGCGCAAGAGGAGAGCGCGATGGACGATGATTTCATGCTCAGCGCCTGGCGCAAGCCGCCGGCGGATTTTGCCAGGCAAGTGCGAGACCGGCTTCATCGGCTGGATTCAGAAGCGGCCTCCGTGCACGGCTTCAAACCGATATCACGACTCGCAGCTAGCCTCGCCGCGCTCGTGCTGGTTCTTGGTGCATTCACCTTTCCGCAAGTGCAGGCCGGGGCGCGCGCATTCCTGGACCTGTTTCGGATCGTCAACTTTGCGCCGGTGTTGGTGCAGTCCGAGCGCTTCAGTGCCCTGATGGAGCGGCAAGACCTCGATCTGCCACGGATGCTCGGCGAACAGGTGGAGGTCCTGAAAGCTCCGCGAGCGCCCCAGACGGTTGCAGATGCGGCAGCGGCCGGCATAGCCGCGGGCATTCAGGTCCGCATCCCCACATGGCGGCCTGTGGGGTTGGAGCCGCAACTCATCGAAGTCTCGGCAGATCAGACGCTACGCTTTACTGCGAGCACGGCGAAACTCAAACGCGTGCTCGATGCATTCGGGATCGATGATCTGTCTTTGCCGGATGGAATCGATGGCCAGTCAGCGACGGTACACGTGCCTGCCATCGTGCGCATCAATTACCGCAGCCAGGACCACGATGTCATGCTCCTGCAGGCCCGCCAGCCGCAGGTGTCTTTTCCCGCCGGCATCGATCTGGCTTCTCTTGCGGAGATTGGGTTGCGTGTCCTCGGCATGAAGCCCGGCGAGGCGCATCGTTTTGCGCAAAACGTGGATTGGCGCACCACGCTCATCGTACCTGTGCCCGCGGATGTTTCGATGTTTCGACAGGTGGACGTCCAGGGCAATCCCGGGCTGCTGATTCAAACTGTGCGCAGAAGCTCCCGGGGCGTCCTGCCGAAGGAGTCCAGAGTGTTATGGTCTTCGGGAGACTCCGTGTTTGCGCTCGTTGGCAATGTGTGGCCGACGGAGTTGTTCGAGATGGCGCAATCGGTGCGCTAGCAGAAGATTTGCAATGATGACAACGGTCATCGAGACCTGGGCGCTACGCAAGCAGTTTGGCTCAACGGTCGCAGTGTCCGATCTGTCTGTGTGCATTCGTCGCGGCGAGGTGTTCGGATTTCTCGGCCCCAACGGTGCCGGAAAGACAACTTCCGTCAAGATGCTCCTGGGACTGGTTGAGCCCACGAGTGGGGGCGCCACGGTACTGGGCGCGCCGGTTGGGGATCGCAGCTGCCGTGCGCGCATGGGCTTTCTGCCGGAACACTTCCGGTTTCATGACTCTCTGACAGGCCGCGAGTTCCTGCGGATTCACGGCCGCCTGTTGGGTTTGCATGGCGCACCGCTGGAGCGCCGCATCGATGACCTGCTTGCACGCGTGCATCTGCTGGAGGCAGCGCACCGTCCGTTGCGGCAATTCAGCAAAGGCATGGTCCAACGCGCCGGGCTGGCTCAGGCACTCATCGGGGAGCCGGAGTTGGTGTTCCTCGATGAGCCCACGTCAGGACTCGACCCTCTCGGGCGCGTGCTGGTGCGCGAGCTGATAGAGGAGTTGCGTGCGCGCGGGGCCACAGTGTTCCTCAATTCCCATTTGCTGGGGGAAGTGGAAGCCACCTGCGATCGCGTGGCATTTGTGAAGCAGGGTCGAACCGTGCACGAGCTGTCGCTCAAGGAATCAACGGCAGCACTCGAAGTGGAGCTCAAAGCAGACCGCACCGACAGCTCCACGCTGAACGGCTTACGCAACTTCGCGCACGATGTCCGGCTGGACGGTTCGATTGTCCGCCTGCGTGTGAAGTCCGAGAACGTCGTCCCCGAGATAGCACGCTGGCTCGTAGGGCAGGGCATCGGCATCCACGGGCTCGGCAGTCGCCGCAAATCCCTCGAGGAATGGTTCATCGAGGTGATGGGCGAAGATCAGCGGCCGGGGTGAGACGGGTGGACGGACTCCTGACCATTGCACAGCTCACGTGGCTCGAGGCGCGACGCCGACGAATCGTACTTGCGGGGTTGCTCTGTGGGCTCGCATTCCTGCTGGTGTTTGCCTCTTCCGTTTATTTTGCCCAACACTACGGGACACCCGCCGGCACAGTGTCCCTGCTGCAGCAGCAGATGCAGCTCCAGGTCGTTACGCTTGCGGGCCTGTACGCCGTCAATTTTTTGGTGGTTGCCCTCGCGGTCATGCTCCCGGTGGACTCTCTATCCGGCGAAATTCTGTCCGGGGTCATGCAGACCATTGCGTCGAAGCCGATCCGTCGCGCCGAGATAGTCATCGGCAAGTGGCTCGTCTACTGGGTCATCATTGCGGCATACATTGTGCTTCTGGCCGGCGGCCTCGTGCTGCTGATGCGCCTCATAACCGGGTTCACACAGCAGCATCTACCGGTAGCGCTCGCTCTGATGTGGCTGGAGGCGACTGTACTGCTGTCCGTTTCCATTGCCGGCGGCGTGTGCTTCACCACCGTGACAAACGGCATCATCGCTTTCTCGTTCTACGTGGTCGCGTTCTTTGGCGGATGGATTGAACAGATAGGCGTGATGATGGGCAATGCCAGCGCGCGTTATGTTGGCACGGTCATCAGCCTGGTGAGCCCAACTGATGCGCTGTGGCGTCTGGCAATGCATCTGATTCAGCCGCCGGCGATGGCTCAGGTTCAAGTGACGCCGTTCTCGCCTGCCTCAGTGCCGAGCGCGGCGATGGTGTGGTGGGCGGTGGCTTTCGTGATTGGTGTGCTGGCAATTGCGGTGCGCCGGTTTCAAAAGCGTGCGCTGTGAGGTCAGCCGGACTTACGCCATCTGCTGAACCGCCACTGCGTTCTTGCCCTTCCTTTTAGCTTCGTATAACGCCTTGTCTGCTCGAATGAGGGCATCCAGCTATCGCACAGCAGCGTCCATAAACGGTGCCGCTTTTCCTTGTTGCAATGCGGTTGCGCGCACGTCAGGTCGCGCGCGGGGGAAGGGGCGGTGCTCTCAGGCCACGAGCGTGGCGACACCCCATCCGGCCAAAGCGACACCCGCGCTGCGGCCGATCCATTGCCCGCGGGGAAGAATTCTCTCGATCAGTACCATAGTGGTGAGTGCGGCGATCCAGACCAGGTTCATCACCCCACCCACAAATAACAATGTCATCAGCATCCAGCAACAGCCGACACAGTACACACCATGTCTGGCGCCAAGCCGTAAGGCGCCCGAGGCGTGCGGACGCCAATGGCGCGCGAGGAATGACGCTGGTGCGCGGCACTGTGCCAGGCAAACGTTCTTCAGCGGCGAAAGTTGATACAGCCCCGCGGTGATCAGCACGGCGGCCGACAGCCAGCGGCTACGTGATCCCATCATCATTGTTGAGACGAGCCCGGCGCGCTCCAGTGCCCAATGCAACCCAGAGGCACCTATGGCGAATCCGAGCCAAACGGTCAGATAGCCCGCGGCGAAGGCGCCGATCGGCACGGACTCGTCCCGGAATTGTCCCTGCGCGGTGGCGGCGCGATGCACGCGAGCGTAGAGCAGGATTGTAGGTGCAGCGCTCGGCGTCATCATGGCGATCATCATGATCCACCACATACCGATCATCAGCGCCCAGGTAGCGAATCCCCAGGTCGGCCGCCCGGCGTCCACCTGCAGGCCCGGCATTCCTTGCATCACATCCTCGGCCTGCTGGTGAGGAAAAAATGCAAGTGTCGTCATTTGCCGCGCGCTCATGCCCAGCCCGGCTCCCTCCACGATATATAGCCAGGCGATTCCACACAGTATTAGGAGCCCCGCGACCGTGACAATACGGTCGCGCCTGAGCAGGTGCTCAAAGGCTGGCAGCTCAGGCATGAGGCGAGCGGCGGCTAGCGCACGACACCGTGACCGTTGAGATGCAACCGGGCGAACTGACCGTAGGTATCTTTCATCTCGACCCGGACGGGACCCGTTGTCTTGCTCGACGCGCTGCCAATGTCGGCGACCGCGTATTCGAAGCCGTTCGGCAACACGATTTGAGCGCGCGATTCCGCGCCAGTCACCTTGTTGCGTATGGGCTCACCCTTCGTTTCGATGTAATCCCTGACGAAAATACGGCCTCTACGGCCGTCTACGTCGAGCTCCAGATCGATCTTCGTGAAGACCGGAGGGTTCATTTTGCTGACCGTCGAGGCATAAACCGCAAACATCGTCGCAAACGGATCGGTGTCCTGTCCGGTCATGATCTTCAGCAGCGCCTCGCGCTGCTGTTGGTCGGCGTTCTCGTCCACGAATGCGAGCGCCTCGCCATTGCCCTCGTGGATCGGTCCAGGCCATTTGAAAATGGCCGCGATCCGAAGGCCATCCAGTTTGATCTCGCCATGACGGCCTGTGTCGATCTGAATGCCGGCTACAGCGTGGCAGTGGCCTTTGTCAGGCAGCCCATTGAACTGGCAGTTGCAGCCGTATGTGCAAGTGCAGTTGACGAGCTCGCGTCCCCTGATTTCCCACGGTGTCATGGCGCCCCCCCAGGGTCTGAGATCGGATTACTGTACCGCTTCGGGGGACGGCGCGAAACTATCGTGGCAGCAGCAACCATCTGCCGCGGATGCTGGGCCGCCACACCACCCCGCACGCGCGCTGAGAAGGAGTACAGTACCCACTACGCCCCCTTCGGGCCGGGAGGATTCATTGGCAGTCAATCGCGCCGTTTCACGCTCCGCACGATCAACCGTTCTCGAGCACCTCCGCACACTGCGGGGAAGGCTTGCGCGAGCACGCGACACGCTCATGCACTTCAAAGACGACCGTGCCGATCGTGACACGCTCGAGCCTGCGGCGCGGCGGGTCGACGAGCTGATGAATATGTTTGCGAGCAATGCGAATGATCCAGCGACCGTGACTCTCTGGTGCTCCGAGATTCAGGCTGCGATGGACAAGGTGCCGAATCCGAAGGTGGCCGAGGCTCTAATGGAGGCGCGCGCCGAGATCACCGCTATCCTCGGTGTGATCGAGGCCGAGGTGAAAGCTTCGCACGCTGCAATCGATTCACCGAGTCCGTTGCGCCCCTTCGGCTGAAGGGCCGCCGTTTTCCCGCCGCCGGCCAACACTTCCAACAGGCCGCCCGCGGTGGCGGTGCCCAGCTCTCCCGGTTGCCCCGCCCGCCGAAAACGGCTGAGTGATGGCGGTCCTCCCGTTCCTACCACCGGGAGGCCGCCGCGTTTATAGCCGGGGCAACCTTGCCGTCAGCTATACCACTGGTGCCACATCGCGCTGTCACCGCCCACGACAAACACGTCGCGTCGGTCGGCGGCCCAGGCTGTCGTGCTCGAGGGCGAGAAAACCGATCCGCCCAACGATTGCCAGCCGGTCCAGGCCGAACCTGTCCATCGCTGAACGTAGAGCGCGTTGTCCGTGCCAGCACCGTAGACGTCCAGACGGTTTGGTGCTGATGACAGGGCCTGCGGCGGCGAAACCAGGATGCCGCCGAGGGACTCCCAGCCGTTCCAATTGGCGCCATCCCACCACCGATGCCACAGACCGTGGTCCTGGCCGAGAGCGAAGACGTCGATGCGATCCTCGTCCCAGCACACTGCTGTGGGCGGGGACGTGAGCACACCCCCTAACGACTCCCAGCCGCCCCAGCTGACACCATCCCACCAGCGGTGCCACAGTGCGTGGTCTTCCCCGAGAGCAAAGAGATCAAGCCGATTCGGACCCCAGGAGCATGCGACAGGCGGGGAGGTGAGGATACCGCCGAGAGATTCCCACCCACCCCAATTCGCACCGTCCCACCACCGATGCCAGACCGCGTGATCCTCGCCGAGGGCGAAGACGTCAATGCGATTTTCACCCCAGCATACTGCGCTCGGCGGGGATGTTAGAACGCCTCCGAGGGACTCGTATCCACCCCAGGCAGACCCATCCCACCACCGGTGATACAAGGCGCTGTCAGTCCCCAGCACGAACGCGTCGAGTCGGTTCGGTCCCCACGAAACGACGGTCGGCGGTGAGGTCAAGACTCCGCCCAGCGACTCCCATCCACCCCAGTTTGAGCCGTCCCACCAGCGGTGCCACAACGCGCTGTCGGTTCCCTCGGCGAAGACGTCGAGGCGGTTCGGAGCCCAGGAGACAGCCACCGGTGGGCTTTCGATCACGCCGCCGAGCCACTCCCACCCGCTCCAGGCAGCCGTGGAGCTCTCCAACGGGAAAGGATCGTCGTTGGTCACGCCGGAGGGTTTGCCGATCGGAAAGAACTGCTGCAACAGGTTGGTGAACTGTACGAACCCATCCGTCGCTCCCGTCAGGGCCGTGTAGGTCTGGGCCAGTGTCTTGCCTCCCGCCGCAACGATCTCGTTCCAGGAGAACCGCAGTTGATCGTGCAGATAGTTCAGGAACAGGACCGAACAGCCGATCGAAGTGTAGTTGGTGTCAGTCGACTCGCTGTTGTTTACCCAGTCGGGACGGTCCGGCGTATCCAGCCATACGGCGGCGGAGGCAAAGCCATTGAGCTCGTTCGGATACAGCTCGGTGGCCAGCGTTCGGGAGAGTCCTTCGCCGGCGCTGGCGCCGCAGTCCCAGCCGTTGCCGCACGCAGCCTCGAAGACCTCGACCTCCTCGGCAACCACCAGCATCCGGGTGTGATCGATGTCCGGTGTCGGGCTCGTATCCGCATCGCAATACATATCGACACCGGCGCAGCCGTAGTGAAAGGCCCCGCCGATCCCTGCCGCGATGATGACGTTGAACGGCAGGTTAGGGGGCGTGATCCCGCCAAACCAGCCCTGGATAATTCCGTATTCGCGCTCACAGCTGGCCAGCACGCCGTCGGCGATCCCGGGGCCGTTTGCACCCAGCGCAGGATCGTAATAGACGTTGAAATGTGCCGTGCTGCCCCGCAGCGTGGTCGGATAGTCGAATCCTACGCGGGGAGCTACGCGCTCGGCGACGTGCGTACCGGGCGGAGCAAACACGTGTGGGCGCCTGCCGACCGCGGGGACCTCCACGCGGCGTAGAATGGCGTTCTCCTGCATGCCCGCTCCAGGCATGGAACGCGAAAATATCCGAGTGCGTGGCGCCGGTGCCGGTGCCCCTTTCAGGTTGGGCTCGTCGGCCTTGGCGCGCGGTGCCCGCCGTGATGGTGCAGCGCCCGCTGCATGAGGCGTGGGCATGAGTACTTGCTTCGCCTGCCCTGGCTTGCCATTGCCTTCGCCTGTACCGGGCATCGAAGCGGGCTTGGATTTGGCTGATCCTGCCGGTAACGGCCCGTTGGTTTCGGACGCAACGGTATGGATCGGGACCTGCGGTTGCATGGCTCCGCCTGGAGGATTCACTGTTGCCATTGGAATCTCCTTTTCTTTGTGCGGGTAAGGCTTTGGCGCGTATTCACATTATGCGCAATTAAACACCAACATTAGGCCGCGCGGAGGTGGCTGTCTGTCCCCTCGGCGACATATACTCGCCGAAGTCTCGCCGCCCGACCCTTGCCGGTGATGGGGCCGGAGGACCGATCAGGCGCTGCAACGTGGTCATTCCATGTCCATCATTCGCGCAACGACAGAGTCTCTTGCCGGGAACCGACTGCTGGCGGCGCTGCCGCCCGCGGAGCGGGCGCGACTGCTTCCCGAGCTCGAGAGCACCGCATTTTCGCTCGGTGACGTCGTCTACGAATCCGGCCAACGGCTACAGCACATATATTTCCCGACTTCCTGCATCGCGTCCCTGGTAATCACGACTCAAAGTGGCGTGACCGCCGAAGTAGCGCTCGTGGGCAATGAGGGCGCACTGGCAATTGCGCTCTTCCTCGGTGGTGCGACGACGCCAAATTGCGCCGTCGTGCAGATCGCGGGAGGCGCCCTCAGGATGCGGGCGAACACATTGCGCGCAGAGGTTGAGCACTCCGGTCCGTTCCGACGACTGCTGTCGCGTTATACCCAGGCGCTGATCACGCAAATCTCGCAAACGGCGGTCTGCAACCGCTTGCATCGCGTCGAGCAGCGTCTGTGCCGCCGGATTTTGCTGTGTCGCGACCGCCTGCATTCGGACGAGTTGCTGATGACCCACGAGCTCATGGCCAACATGCTTGGCGGACGCCGCCAGAGCGTGACCGCGGCTGCTGGGCGCCTGCAAGCGGCAGGCCTGATTCATTACGCACGCGGTCACATCAAAATCATCGACCGCGCGGGGTTGGAGAAGTCCGCATGCGAGTGCTATCCGTTGGTCAAGTGTGAGCTTGACCGGCTGTTGGGGTTCGAGAAGCAGGGCCGCACATGTGTGCAACGGGAGAGAGCCGCGGCTTAACGGGTTGGGATCGTGGACACGTCATGTTTGTTTCCCACAGTTCCAGGATGGAACCGGGACTAAAGGCCCCGGATCGTTCAGCTGGGGATCATCTGTGAGCGGACATAATCGGCGCAAAATCATTGCGACCCCCGGGGAGTGCGCTGCCAAGCCCAGGCATGGTAGTTTTGCTGGATTGTGCGCTTGCGCGCCTCTGCCGATGAGATGTTGCAGCGAACTGTGGACATCATGGACCGGCAGATTTCGCATGTAGTCCACCTGGTCGATGATCTGCTGGATGTCAGCCGCATTACACGCGGAAGCGTCGCACTCAAGCGCGAGAGGATCTCTTTGACCGATGTGCTGGCCAATGCAATCGAAGCCTCGCGACCACTCATTGAAGCGCACGCGCATGAGCTGACGGTTGAAGTGCGTCCCACCGTCCCAGTCATCGTCGATGGCGATCCACATCGACTTGCACAAGTATTTTCAAACCTGCTCTCCAACAGTGCGAAATATACTGAGCGCGGGGGCCGCATCAGCCTCTCGCTCGATTGCGAAGGCGGGGAAGCGGTGGTCAGTGTGCGCGACACGGGGATCGGTATTCCGCCCCGCGCGCTCGAACGGGTGTTTGAGATGTTTTCGCAAGTGCATCCCAACGATGCGCGTTCGGAAGGAGGCCTTGGCATTGGCCTGTCATTAGTCCGCACGCTAACGCAGCTGCACGGTGGTTCGGTGAGCGCTGCGAGTCGGGGTCCGGGCACCGGAAGTGTTTTCACGGTCCGTTTGCCCGTTGTGCAGGTCAGTTCTGTGGAAGACCGCGCGCACCCGCAGTAGTTGCTGTGTCGAGGCCGCGTACCCCCCGAAACGTAGCGCCGGTGAAGTCCGCATTCGTGAGATTGGCGTGGGAGAAGTCGGTATCGATCAGCTGCGAGTCGCGCAGATCCGCCCCGGTGAGGTCGGCATCGCTCAGGTTGGCACCGCTGAAATCAGACCGCACCAGCTTGGTCGCAGCAAGCTTCGCGCCAGTGAGATCGGTGAAACTGAAATCGGCGCGCGAAAAGTCAGAATTGGAGAAGTCCGCGCGCGGCGCCTTGGCATTGACCATGCTGGTGTGCATCAACCCCATTGACTGATTTTTCATGTCGGCTGCCGCGTTCATGTGAGTCAGAGTGGCATGCGTCAGGTCCGCCTTGCGCAGATCGCCTACGAGACGGGCGCCGGACAGATCCGCGTCCCGCAGGGTGCCGCCCGCGAGCTGTACCGAGAACATCATGGCATTGCGCAACGACGCGCCAGTGAGGTCTGCGCCTTCCAGGAAGCTGACCGTCAGATTCGTGCGATCAAGCCGCGCCCGTGTCAATTTAGCACCGTTGAGAACCGAGGCCGACAGATTCGCTCCGTGGAAATCAACTTCAGCCAGGTCCAGGCCCGAGAGGTTCTTACCGGTCAGATCCGGCCGCGTTCCGGAGGGTGAGTGGGCAATTGCCCCGCGCAAGGCCTCGCTCGTCATCCGCTCATAGTTGTCCCATTGGGCGTGGGCCTGAGCCATCGCCAGCCAGGTCACCAGGACCAGAACTGCCTCGGGTCGCTTGCTCATGGCGGGCTCGCTTTGTCCGGTGCGTGTCGCTCGGCGACCCATGATACACGCGGAGCGCGACCCGGATGGTCACGACGCGAGCGCGAACCCGCCCGCGATCAGCCCAATGGCGGTGATCCAGCTGCCGCACGCACGAATCGCGATATCTCGCCAGGTGCCCGAGGGCTGAGCGTCCAGTCTGCGGAAGGCGATGGTCAGAGCGGTGATGAGGGCAATGAAAGCGTAACCGCACATGGCCAGTCCGGCTCCGAATAGCACTCTATCCGTCGCGGCGCCGGCCCCACCGGCGTTCACGACGCCGCGCATAAAAGCCAGCACGAGTGCGATCACGCACAGCGCGGCAACATTGATCCGCAATCCCAACGCCACCAGCAAGCCGAGTACAACCATCATCGCGGCGCTCGCCAGGGGTGCAATCCATGTGCTGCCAACTGAGAGCCCAACACTCAACCCGAGCAAAAGGCCTGGTGGAAGCACGAGCACGAGCCATCGTCCGTGAGTCGCTCCAAGTGAACCCGCCAGAAGACCCAACGCCGTCCAGAGAACGCCGTCCTGGAGGTCGGTCAGCGGATGCAGGGCGCCTGCGTAGAAGTCTCCGAGGCGAGAGGCAACGATGTGTGCGTCGGCGGTTTGCGCTGCGGCCAGCAGGACCACCGTAGCGAAACCGACACGACCCAACAGCCGTTTCACGGCAACCGACCGAACGCTCTCATAGCGACTCGCGAACTGTCTCATGACGGACCACCGAAGCTACGCATCAGAAAATAGCACCCCAGTACCGCGATCGATGCTCCGAGGCCTTGAATCAACCGTCCTCCTGCAGGCGACCGGGACAACGTCCCAATACTGATCCCGCACAAATGAAGGAGCCCGGTGGCCACGACGAAACCAACGCCGTACGCGAGTGGGTCGGCCGATTTCGGAAGCTCGGCACCATGCGCGTGGCCGTGGAAAATCGCGAAGACGCCCACGACGACGGCCGCGATCGCGAACGGTAGACGCAATCGGGCCGCAACGGCGCCCCCTAGTACGAGAGCTGAGAGCGCAATCACTATTTCCGGTATCGGAAGCCCAATACCCAACACACCGAGAACACCCCCCACGGCCATGACCAGCGGAAACGTGATCGGCAGGATCCAGATCGCCGGTGCGCCCAGTTGGGCACCCCACAGTCCGACCGCGACCATGGCGGCCAGGTGATCCAGACCGGTCAGCGGGTGCAGGAATCCGCTCGCCAGGCCGGCGGGCACACCCTGTTGCTCATGTGCAAAGGCCGTTTCGGCCATCGCGAGCAGACCGGGCAGAAGGGCGGACCGGGGCAGACGGGGACGTCGTGTCGCAGGGGCGTGAGGTGTTGTCACTCGAACGTTCTGCGTCATGTCACACCCAACACCCGTACGAGACGGCCAATAAACCAGAACATCGCGATGGAGCCGATCGCGTAGGCTGGCAGCAGATCGCCCCAGCGCGGCAGTACGGCATTCAGGCGTCGATGTGCCCACATCAATGCCAGGATCAACAACACGAAAGCGAGCTGCCCGATCTCAACGCCGACGTTGAAGAAAAGCAGAGCGCCGGGCAGCAGACGGCGCTCGAGACCGAGCCCCGCCAGCGCACTCGCGAACCCGATGCCATGAACGAGTCCGAACGCGCCCGCAACCGCCCAGGGATAGCGGGCGGTCAGGCCCACTTCGCCACGCCGTTGCTTCACGATTTCCACGGCTACGAAAACAATGCTCAGCGCGATGCATGCGTTCAAGGGCCGTTCCGGGATGCCGATCAAGCCGAATGCGGCCGCCGCAAGTGAAATGCTGTGTCCCAGGGTGAAGGCGGTGATGGTCTTGGCCAGCCGCCAGCCACTGCGCACGATCCAGATCAGCCCGAGCACGAACAACAGATGGTCGGCGCCGAGCAGGATGTGGTCGATCCCGTAGTTCACATACGTTCCGGCCAGCTCAATCCAACTCTGCAGAGTCGGCGTGCCTGCGGCCAGAACCGAAACAACCGGGCTCGCAGTCGTGATCGTGTAGCTGCGTGAGGCGCCGGTCATCGGGATGATCTTCAGCAGTACGGCGGACATGTTCACGCCGAGATTCGTGATGGTGATCGGCCCGACCAGGCCCTTGTCACCACAAATCAATTGCGGCATGCGCAGGAAGCAGTGCCCCGGCACATGCAGATCCACGCGCGAGGCGCCAATGGCGGGCTCCATGGTCCAGCGACCGATGAACGCACCGGGCCTCACCTCGCGAAACTCGAGAACGCCCAGCGACGCTTCGTGCGCTCGGATCTGCGGCGCAACCACAGCTGTGGCGAGCAACAGCAGCGCCGCAAGCGCCAGCCGGCGCACCATCACTCTTCGTACCGCACAGCGTAGGATGTTTTGAGTCGATTCACAGCCTCCCACGCCCGCTTGCGCGTCTCTTCGGTGTGCCACATGCGGGCAGCTTCATCGCGGACATTCGCAAGGCTTGCAGGCACTCCCTCGCGCCGGGAGTCGAGTCGAACGACGTGCCATCCCTCCTTGGACTGAAGGACCGACCACTGTCCGAGCGGCAGCGCGAGCAGGCCGTCACGGAACCCTTCGCCGAATGCGGGCGCCAGGCTTGCAACCGGACGGGCCAGGATGGCACGAGTTTGTTTCTGCAGGTCTGCCGACTCGCGCTGCGTCTGGATGTCCTCCAACTGCCGCCGCGCCGTCGCTTCGTCGGTCGGGGGTGTGAGATAAAACCCAACGCGCTCCGGCTCGTCGAACCGGTCGTGATTGCTCGCAAACCAGGTGCGAAGCTGCTCCTGCGTCGGCGGCGGAACGCTGATCTGGTCGAAGATCAGCAACTGCAGCTTGTAGGCGATGCGATCCCGGATCATGTCATCGCCCCGATCGACGGCGAGTGCTTTGCCCTCGCGGTACAGGATCTCACTCGCGACCCAGCTGTCGATCATCTTCTTGAGCTCTGGATCGGACGGCACGCGCGCCTTGTCCTCGTCGAAGTTGTCAATGAATGACTGCCGCAGCGCTTTCGTGACCGTGATCGTGTGGTCGTCTTTGACCGGCGGATGCAGCAGGGCATCGGCGCCAAAGATGAGCATTCCCAGCACGGCGAAGTGCACCAGCGGCTCCCGCTTCACGAACCTCCACAGGGCGGACGCGATCACCCGCAAACAGGGCCTGGTGCCGCCGCGCGGTTCGGCAGCTGGCCGTGCAGGGGAGCCATCCACGGCCGCAGGTCGAACGGACAGGAAGTTGTCGGACATTGCTCGTTTGACTTGTTCGTGAGCCGCTCAAGGCGCGGCGATCTGTTTCAGGGGGCGGATTGTCCCTGTTTCCGGGTGGCCTGTAACGAGGTTGTGGTGGGAAGTAACAGAATCTTCATCATACTTTCATCTGTCTCCCCAATCGTATGCATCGGCGCTGCCCCCGAGCGCCTACCGCCGTCAACCTTTGAGGAGCCTCCAAATGCGCACACGGGCCAAAGCAACAATACTGCTCACCGCAGCCTCGGCCTCCCTGGGTCTGGTGAATGCGGCCAGCGCCGATGAAGGGCGGCCGGATCGGAACGATGCAAACCCGTACGTTGCCGGTGACATGCACAACCACAATACGTGCACCGATGGCTCGGTCTCGGTGGGCTATTCGATTGACCGCTCGGTCGGCCAGGGTGCCGCGGCTGCCGGCGGCGAGAATTTCGATCTCGACTGGTTCACTCTGGGCAACCATGGCGGCTCGGGCAACCGGGACTGCCGCTTCAGCGATTCGAGCGCCAAAATTCCCGGCGAGACCACGACTCTGTGGGCCACCACGCTCGGCCAGACCATCGACGGAATCACGATCACCAAGCTCGAGGGAACGCAGCCCGCCAGCCCGACGAACATGTGGCGCTGGCAGAATATACAGCAGGTTGAATATCCGATTCTTGTCGGTCGCGCCCAGCAGTATCGCAAGGTGCTGGTCGAGGGCCTGGAGTGGATCGTTCCGGGTCACGAGCACACTGACGTCGCCGTCATTACCGGGCAGCATCCGCAGCGCGGCGATGGTGGCAACGCGGACAATATGGCCCAGTTCGAATTCCGCTTCGACCGCGCGGACAACGATGCGATCGGTCCGGTTGACGCCAATAACATGCCCGTCTGGACGGGCAAGGACAACGTCAACAACAGTGGCACGGCCGGCCATCAGAAGGCGGTCTCCGGTGTCCAATGGCTGCAGGCCAACTTCCCACTGCAGTCGTATGCCATCCCGACTCACACGGAGCGCGCCGGCCCGTTCAACCCTGCCGGCAGCAATGGCTACAACATCGAGCATTTCCGCGACTTCAACAATGCCGGGCCGACCGTGGCATTCGGTATCGAGTCGCCCGGGCATTTCGCGCAGGGTTCGATCAACGGCGGTTCGGGGTCCTACACGCCCAACGCGGTAGGCGGTGGTACGTACGGACTGCAGGGCATCTACACCGCCAAGGTCGGTGGTCTGTGGGACGGGCTCCTCGGTGAAGGCCGCAACTCGTTCATCTTCGTAAGCTCGGACTGGCACAACCGCGGCGCCGGCGGCGCGCGGGACTCATTCACGACGTCCGACTTCATTCCGGGTGAGTACACCAGGCTCTACGTTCCGGGCCAGGAGCACTTCCGCGCGCAGTCGATCGTTGACGGTATGCGGTCGGGCAACTCGTACTCAGTCAACGGCGACATCATCGGTCCGGACCTGGTCTTCCGCGCCAAAGGCCGTGGAGAGGACTGGAAGGGAATGGGCGAGACGCTGGTGGTCAGACCGGGCGAGCGGATCACGGTCCAGATGCAAATGACCATTCCGGCCAGGAACAACAGCCCCTACAAGTTCAACAATCCGCTCCTGCTGCAGGACGGTATTCAGCAGCCGCTGAATGAGCCTTCGGTGGATCACGTGGACCTGATCATGGGCCAGGTGACGGGCGTCATTCAGCCGGGTGCGCCAGGGTATGCTGTGCCGAATGCGGCCGGTGTCGCCGGCGCGGCGGTCGTCTATAACCCCTCTACGGTGATTGCTCAGCAGGTTCTGACGAAGGACATGAAGGCCTGGGTGCAGAAGGACGGCTCGATTAGCCTCACCTTCCAGACCAGCTTCGTCGCGGGCAAGACTCCGGCCTACCTGCGCGCCCGCGGCACCAACATTCCGGTCGCGACACCGAACGTCACGGACAGCGCCGGCAGCCCGCTCGTCGACAAAAACAACTCGTTGGTGGATTGCGCGGACCCGGCTTGCCCGGCACACCTCGACACGGTGAACGGCGTCAAGAAAGTGACGTACGATGTTCTGGCGTACTCGAATCTCTGGTTCTACGCGAACCCGATTTTCATGCGGCCGGACGGCTCACCGAAGCTGCTGGTCGAGAAGAATGCCGAGCTCGCGGCGCGACTGGCCAATGGCCATGATCACGACGGTTACTTCGGCTGGAACAAATAGCACGAAACAAGTTGTGGCCGGGCGTAGGCCCGCATTGAAGTATTCCCCCGCCGGTGCAGCTACGCTGCGCCGGCGGTTTTCCTTTTGCGCACGGTGCAGACTCTTGCGAATGAAGGTCCTGCTATTGGCATGCTGGATTGTTGGCGGGTTGGCCGGTACGGCCGCCGTTGCGAATGACGGCGAACCTACCCAGGCCTCGTGCCTCGCGTCCGTCGCTGCAGCACGGGAGCTGGCGGAGCGGTTGCCAGCTGGCGATGCCTCTCGCTATTTCGCCGAGCGTGACCTCCAACAGGCGCTGACGGAGGCGGGTAACGGTGAGTTCGATGACTGCCTGGAGTGGGCGGAACAGGCGACGGTCGAAATCAAGGAACACCGCCACACATTAAAGCCGGGCGAGACACTCAACGTGCGGCCGGCGGAAGAGTAGATATGGATGAGGTCGAGTCGCTGTTCCCGATTCCCCTGTTGCGCTCTGCGCGATTGCTCGATCCAGTCCTGATCGAGGCGGCTGTTGCCGCGATCCGAGGCGGTCGAGTCGAGAAGAATCTGCGTTCAGATCAGTTGTTTCACACTGAAATTGCGAACCCGCGTGACAACCAGCTGTTTCGGCAGATGGCCGAGGTCGCGGTGCCGAAGCTCGTTGAGTTTGGGCTCCTGTTGTTTGGCGAGCGGCTGCGCTGGACCGTCAAGGAGATGTGGACCAACATGCTCGAGACGGGCGGCAGCCAGGCACTGCATGCCCATGCGAACAGCTTCGCGTCCGGCGTCTTTTACCTGACACCGTCGCATCCGGCGTGCAAGACGGTCTTCCTGCGTCCCCCCGGCGGGTACGATTTCTCTTTCCGGCATCACACGCGCACGGCCGCAATGGGGCCGTTCAACGCCGGCAAGTACGTGCTTCCGCAGGCGGAAGCGGGAGATCTCGTGCTGTTTCCGAGCTACCTCTATCACGAAGTGCCCCGAAACCAGGGCGATCAGCGGATCACGGTTTCGTTCAATGCCATCCCGGACAGCCTGGATTGCTGGGGATACCGGATCAACTTCAGCCCGTAACCGGCCGGTTGCTCCCGTCCGTCGCTACTGTCCGACCTGCACTATTCGCCGAATTGTTGTGAAAGAAGCGCGCGTGCTTCTTTGCGTGAGGGTGCGGCGTCGTCGATCTCGTGCAGCAGGTGCTGGGCCGCCGCTCGATGCGATCCCATTAGTGAATGGGCCATGCCCATCAGGGGATGGTAGGCGGGGTCGAACTCGGGACTGATGCGGATCGATTCCAGCAGAGCCGGAGCTGCCGCGTTGACCAGGGCGGGGCCGCGCGGATCGCCTTTCAGGGCAGCGCCCGCTTCTAGAAACCGATCGCGTGCTTGCCAATAGGCGGCCAGACGTTGGGCCATGGCCTCTTGCTTCGAGTCAAGAGATGTTCGGTCCGCGTCCTGCAGCAGCTCGGCCGAGTCTGGCCTAAGGACGCGTACTACCGTGAGGAGCAACGCAGACGGGGGTGCCGCCAGCGCACGCACATTGCGCTGCGCGTCGAGTGCCACGAACGGGTGGTCATCGGTGTTGCGCGGCCCTTGGCCGGCAAATGCGGCAAGCGCGTGTGATCCTCCGACGTACTGTCCAAGAACGTCCATCGGACCTTGGAACCCGACTTGGCGCACGACAGCGCGGACACCAGGGTCGGCGAGTCGTTCATCCAGCGTGTGTAAGTCGAGGTGGCCGCCGTCCCTGCGGCCGACCAACGCAAGCATCGGCGTGCGCACGCTATAGTGATTCAGCCAGGCCGAACCATCGGGATACACGTCAAGGAAGCCGCGGATGATTGCGCGTAGGGATGGTAGGTCGAGCTGATAGAGCGGTAGCCACTGACAGAATAATCCGCCAGGTGCCAGCCTCTCCCGTACGGCAACGAAGTGTTCGGTTGTGTAGAGCGCTCCGCTGCCGTCGAGCGCTGGATGGAACAGGTCGGCGACGATCACGTCATATTGACCGGTATCTGCTGCCACGTAGCGCCGCGCGTCGGCGATCGTCACTGGCGGTGACGCCGAGGCACTCGAAAACCACGGAAGCAACGCGACTATCTCGGGCGACACCTCCACGCCCCGGACCGTCGTGCCCGGCATTTGGGCACCGCCGACCAAGGTTGCCCCAGTACCCACACCTAGAAACAAAGCCCGATGCGGCTGCGGATGAAGGAGCAGAGGCAGGATGGCTTGCCTATAGTCGGAGCGCATCGAGTTGGTCCCTCCCATGCGGAAGTGGCCATTGACCTCGAGATAGCGTGCACCGGAGGCGTCACTGACAACGCTCGCTGTGACCATCGGCCCTTCACGTTTAGCGAGCAACGCTCCTCCTTCCGGCACGCGTATAAGAGACGGCGCAGGACGCGCCGCTAGAGCCAGCCCGGCCAATGCGGGAGCCACGGCCCAAACGAGGGCGGCGCGCTGGAGCGGGATCAGTACCATATAGCCCAGCGCGATGGCGAGGAGGGCCGTCCAAGCCCCCAATGTCGGAATGAGAATTTTGGCAGCCAGCAGGGGTGCTAACGCGGCGCCCAGGCTGTTGATGCCCACTGCGCGTCCAAGCGATCCTCGTTGGTCACGCACGCGTTGAGCGAGGTAGCCAAACAGGGCTCCCATCGCGGCGGAGGGCAGCAGGAACAGGGAAATTGCGACAAGCAATTCTCCCGCGGTCCCCCGGTCCGCTGCTGCATCGGCGATGCCAGTGATGAACGGCGCGATTAGAGCGGTCGCAAGACATGCGAGCGCAGTCATTGAAAGAAGGCAGCCCAGGGTCGAGTCCCGGACGGGGCGGCCGGCCTTCTGCCACAGAAGGCCTCCCGATGCAGTGCCTAGTAAGTATGCCGCCAGGAGCGCCGCGAAAGTGTAGATGGTGTCCTGCATTGTCTGGGCCGCGAGGCGCACGACGAGGACTTCAAAGGCGATTCCAAGAAGGCCGGTGAGGAACAGAGTGAGGGTCGTTCGCGACGGCCCTGCCGATGGAGGCCGGCTGCTGTGCGCGGCGGCTGGCGGTGCGGCCGCCGTTGCGGCCCCAGCCGTTGCCGCCCCAGCCAGTGCCGGCGCGGTCAGTGCCTCCCCGTTAGTCGCGGACCTTGCAACTCTCCCGGTAGCGGGTCTCAGCATCAGTGCACCGGCAGCGCACGCGATGTTGAGCCCAGCAAGACAAAGGAGAGTGCCCGACAGCCCAAGAGCGTGGAACAGGACGAACGCGGAGACCAAAGTTCCAGCGACCGCGCCCGCAGTGTTGGCACCGTACACGCCTGCACTGACGTGCCCGTTGTCGCGTGCGGCGGCCATCATTCTCTCCAGCGCGGTGAGTGTGCCTCCCATCGCCGCCGTCGCCGGCAGGAGAATCACCGCAGGCAATGCGAAGCTCACTGCCCAGTGCACAGTTGGAGCGGGCTCCGTGCCCAGCAGGGGCCCCATGATCCGGCCCGCCGCGGGCAGCAACCACACGCTGACGACGCCCCAGAATCCGATTGCCGTTTCCAAAACGGCATAGACGATCTGTGGCGATCGCGCGCGTCGGATAGGGCCATCGAGAAAGAATGCTCCGAGTGACAGTCCCGCGAAGAAGCCTGCGACGACGCCCAATACTGCCATCATTTCGCTTCCGAGCGCTGCGCCCAGCAGGCGCGTCCACACCATCTCGTATCCGAGCCCAGCGAAGCCAGACCCGGCGACGATCGGGATCAGAATCCAGCTGGGATTGGGCTGCAGGCCAGCGGAGTCCTCAGACGCTGCTACGAACCTTTCGCCCGAGACCCCCTCGGGGCTTTCCGGATTGGACACCGCCATCGCGCGCTCTACTGTGCATAAGGTGAGCCAGAGCATGTAGGCGCGGAAAGTGACGACTTGATGACAGCAGCGCAGTTCGCGTCATACTCAGCGTTTCGGGAATTCCCGGCAAACCCACCCTCGCGCAAGCGCGCAGCCCCGGTCAGCACTGACCGACCTGTGGTTGGGATCAGGGGCAAGCAGCTTCGCCCCGCGATGCGTCTGTGGAGACGGTGCACCTTGCTCTGATGTCCGCATACGCAGCGCCATCCGGCTGCATGGGAAGTAACACCCTCCATGCCTGCGCGGGCTGGCGGGCCGCCCAGTAAAGGGACCCGAGTCCGGCAAGAGACAGGTGCGTGGCCGGCTGTTCTTCCGATGGCAACGGCGTAGTCACGATAGCGACGGGTTGCGTATCGTCAGAGGCTGCGGGCGCGTCCGCGGCATACGCTACGCCGAAAGACAGCGAGGAGATGAGAGTCGGAAGCAGCGCCGCCGCTATGAACCTGTTCATGACGGTCTTCGCTGCACGCCGACGGACACGACGCGTACGTCCCTGCGCATCGTTTCGATGACATTCCAACACGGTACTCGGTACCGGGCCCGGACAGACCTGGAACAAGGACGTACCCGCTGTCTTGCCGTTGCAATGAGAGTGACCCATCGATACGTTTTCATGAGAGCCTCCACGCACAGATCGACATCTACCGCGTGTGAAGGATGACGAGGCTCTGTAAATGAGGCATTTCGCCGCGCGCGACCAGCATTTCAATTGAAATTCGCGCTTGCGATCAGGCTGGCGCTATCTCAACCGTTGATAAGGCGCATCGACTGCTCGTCGTACCTGGTGCCTACCGCTACTCCTTTGGGTGCTATCTGATCGATGCTTGCAAGCTCCTGCGCGGTCAACGTGATCTGCGCAGCAGCGACATTTTCCTCCAGGCGCTGAATGCTGCTGGTGCCTGGAATCGGAACTACATTGTCATGACTGGTCAGCAGCCATGCGAGAGCGAGCTGAGCCGGTGTGTAGCCTTTCTTCTTTGCCAGTTCCTGCAAATGCTTCACGAGGGTGAGATTGCGGGCGAAATTCTCGCCCTGAAATCGCGGGTTGCCACGACGCCAGTCGTTTGGCCCGAGGTCCTCCGGCTTCTGAAAGCGACCGGCCAGGAATCCGCGGCCCAGCGGACTGTAAGCAACCAGGGCGATGTCCAACTCGTTCAGGAGCGGTAACAGCTCATCTTCGGGATCACGGCTCCAGAGCGAATACTCCGTTTGAATCGCCGCCAGCGCGTGTACCTGGTGCGCGCGGCGAACGGTCTCGACCGACGGTTCGGACAAGCCAATGTGCCCAATTTTTCCCTCACGCACGAGGTCCGCCATGGCACCTACAGTGTCTTCGATCGGAGTCGTGGTATCGACCCGATGAAGGTAATACAGATCGATGTGATCGACGCCGAGTCGCTTCAAAGAGGCGTCGCACGCGTTGCGTACATACTTCGGACTTCCATCGACAGCTCTGTCACGTGCACCAATGGCGCCGACGAAGCCGAATTTCGTAGCGAGCACGGCCTGATCGCGGCGCCCCTTGAGAGCCTTGCCGACTTGACGCTCGGAATCCCCATAAATGTCTGCTGTGTCCAGGAGCGTGATCCCCAGATCCATCGCACGGTGAATCAACGCGACTGCCTCATCATCATTGCTCACGCTGCTGGTGTACACGCCGGCGATGCCGATGCTCATACAGCCCAGCCCCAGAGCAGAAACCTGTGGGCCTGAACGGCCGAGTTTTCGATGTTTCATACCGGTGTCTCCAGAAGCAAGGTTCGTGTCAGAGGGCCCGCGAAGGCTGACTCTGGAGATTGTGTCAACGAGCGGTAGCATGTACATCTGCCATAGGGGTCATGGGGTACCCGCCCGTCCGGTATTTGACGTGTGATAGCTGGGTTTATTATTCGGAATCCTGCGCTATTCGCCATAGAAGTTCTGCAGGAGAATTCCTGCCTTCCCATGATTGCCGTGAGGCCCTTGATGCAGATAGGCCAGGCCACCGTTACTCCAGCACAACGTAAAACCAAGGTCCTGGTAAAACTGCTTGGAGATCTCAAAATCCTTCGCGGGTACAAACGCCTTGAGCTCGATTGCCGTTAGTTCACTCACGCTGACCTCCTTGCTACTTCGTAGGTGTCCTGACTGCATCGCGTTGACAGCCGGGTCAGGCTGAAAGACTCTTTCCGAAGAAGGTCACCGCCCGGACATTTGTTCGTGCCGAGGTTGAACGCGCGGTCGGCCAAGCGGAGAACTGGCGTACTCAGGATGGCGTCCAAAAGGCATACCGTCGGCGTGGGCTACGGTCCGTTAGGGCGTAAGACAACGCATGCAAGTCAGCGGGTGCCGAGCGCCTCATCGAGGGTGTGGGCGGTTAGTACCCGCTGGGCGATTCGATCCAGATCCGTAGCGCTGGCACTCTGGACATGCATTGCGACCGCCGGGGACAGGACTCCAAAGCGCGTTGCAAGCTGCTTGAGGACGATTTCCACCACGCCCGCAGCCTTACCCTCCGCGATACCCGCAGCCTTGCCCTCCGCGACGCCCGCGGCCTTGCCCTGTCCGAAGTAGCGGCGGGCAAATTCACTCTGGTATTCGTATTTCGAGGCATCCATCGCTTGTAGCGCCCGGCGGGCGGCCTCCGGCAGGGAGTGCAAGACCAAGTCACATGGTTCAGTTTTTCAGCGGCCAAGCGGGTCGCTCACGAGTTGAATTGCCGCACCGCGACTTGGGTTAGCTCATTTTGCCGGATGTTGGTACCTCTTAGAAGAGAGGGCGCGTGATTTAAAACATATAAATGCAATCAAAGATCGAAGTGCTTGCGCGCGATCCGAGCGTGTTGGATCGCACGTAGTACATCACGAGATTGTTGGCATCTGCGAGCGTGGTCTGGAAACACACGCGTGGCCACACGGTGCCCGCGCTGGGCGCTCACTTACACGGCTGTCGCTGCCGGCCCGGACACGGCGGATCGTGTGAATCTCATTGCGGGCGCGCGACCGAGTCTAGGAAGAGCGAGTGCGTGCCGCGTGTGCCAGTTGAGTGTTGAGCGACAGGGCATCGTTGTCGACGCCGGTGTTTGCACGCCTCATCAACCTGCGCAGCGGTTTGATGTCGCGCGATCCGAAGCAACGCGAGCGGAAGCGGGACGTCCAGCGTGCCCCGACATATCGCGCAAGTGGTCCGCGAAAATTAATCTAAGTCAACTACGCCGCGACCCAGGCATGAGATCATCCATAGCCGCGCGCTTACCTGTACCGGGCGCGGGGGCCGCATGGATATTCCGTCAACCTCGATTCCCGAACTCGTCGAAGGAACTGCTCCAGACAGACCCTTGGCCGCTCTAGAGCAGCTGGCGATCCTCGGACGATACGACACCGACCAGTGCGTGTATCACTGCAACGATTCGATCGAACACTGGTACCGGGTAGTGAGGGGCGCGGCGCGTAGCAGTGCATTGAGCGATGATGGGCGCCGATACATCGTGGACTTCGTCTTTCCGGGCGATCTGTTCGGATTTTGCGGTCAGCGTGCGCGGCACTTCTGCGTTGAAGCCATCGTCTCAGGGACGCTCATCGCTCGCTATCCTCGCGACCGTGCGGAGAAACTCGCAGATTGTAATCCGCAGATTGCACGGAACATCCGCCAGGCCGCGTTCGAGTCGATTGCCCGAATGCAGAAGCGCACCGCCATACTCGGGCGGGCCAGCGCGCTGGAAAAGGTCAGCGGGTTTCTGCTGGAGATGTCGGATCGAGGTGCTGCCGCTGCGACTGGCACTGTATTCCTGCCCATGCCGCGGTACGACATCGCTGATTACCTCGCAATGGCTGTCGAGACCGTGAGTCGCACTCTGACGGAATTGCGCACTCGTCGCACGATCGTCTTTCGCGACCCACGTCATGTATCTATTTGCGACCGTGGCGCGTTGGAACACTTCGCGAGCGGCCTGATCGATCCGCAACGGCAACCAGCCACCAGGCGCGAGCAGCGAACCCACGAAGATTTGTCCCGATCGCTGCCCCAGCCAGTGATCAGTTCCTCCCGGACCGCAACCCCAAAAGTGCAGAGCGGCGAGCAGCGCTGCAGCTGACGAGAGCTTTAGGCTTAAAATATCTCGGGTCGGGCTGATTTGCAACAGCCCGCTTGCCCGTTTCGGGGCCCAGATTCTTGACAATTAAAATAAGTCAGGGTTACGGTAACGCGATGTCAAACTTCATACCGACAGTCCAGGGCACGGTATACGAAGCCTTGCGTCGCTCGGCCGTCAACCACGAGCACAACGACTTCCTGTGCATCGAGTCGCAGGCGGCGGCGCGCTACGCCCTCCAGGCGCGCTCGTATTCGTACGGACAGGCCGCCACCGAAGTGGAACGTCTCAGGGACGTCTATGCCGCGGCGGGCCTCGGACACGGTCACCGCGCTGGTTTGCTGCTCGAAAATCGGCCGATGTTCTTCTTCCATTGGCTGGCGCTGAATGCACTAGGCGTTTCGGTCGTCCCCATCAATCCGGAGTGGCGCAGGGCGGAATTGGAATACCTCCTTGATCATTCGGAGGTCTGCGTTGCCGTCGTGCCGTCCGCGCGCGCGGATGAGTTGGTTTCCGCCGCCCGCAGCATACAGCGTGTGGTCCGTGTCACGGGCCCGGATTTGTCAGGGTTGACGGACGTCCCATGTCCGCCGCCGCACGCCGAAAGCGCTCCAGAGGTGGAAACCGAGTGCGCGCTTCTCTACACATCGGGTACGACGGGCAGGCCCAAAGGCTGCGTGCTTTCGAATGAATACTTCCTCTGGGCAGGGACGTGGTACGCCCAGATCGGGGGCCTTTGCGATGTCAGGCCGGGTGTTGAGCGGCTCATTACGCCGTTGCCGACGAGCCATATGAACGCGATGGCGTGCTCCACGATGGCGATGCTGCTCACCGGAGGTTGCATCGTGCCGTTGGACCGCTTTCATCCGACTACATGGTGGCGGAGCGTCCGCGAATCGCAGGCGACCATCATCCATTACCTGGGTGTCATGCCTGCCATGTTGTTGGGAGCGGCCGCCGACGAGCGCGACCGCGACCATCAGGTTCGATTCGGATTTGGAGCGGGCGTCAACCCCAGACTCCACGCAGCCTTCGAGAGCCGGTTCGGATTTCCGCTCCTCGAGGCATGGGCGATGACCGAAACGGGCGCTGGAGCCGTGATGATTGCGAACGGGGAGCCGCGCAAGGTGGGCACAGCCTGCTTTGGGAAGGCTGAGCCGCGCATCGAGTATCGGGTGGTGAATGAGCAGGATGAGGCAGTTCCGCCGGGACACCCTGGAGAGCTGCTCGTCCGGTCCGCAGGGCCCGACTCACGGTTTGGCTTCTTTCGCGAGTACCTGAAGGATCCCGAGGCGACCGCGCAGGCGTGGGAGGGGGGTTACTTTCACACCGGCGATATCGTCCGGCTCGATGAGGAGGGCGACTTTCACTTCGTCGATCGCAAGAAGAACGTTATCCGCCGCAGCGGCGAAAACATATCTGCGGTGGAGGTCGAGAGCGTTCTTCTTCAACATCCGGAGGTCGCCAGCGTCGGCGTGACCGCCGTGCCTGACGACGTACGGGGGGACGAAGTGATGGCATGTATCGTGCCCAGAGTGATGCCAAGCGACGCCGCGCGGGCCTCATTCGCCCGGGACGTGATGGATTTCTGCCTCGCCAGGCTCGCGTATTTCAAGGCGCCGGGCTACCTGGCTTTCTGCGATCGGCTGCCGCTCACACCAACCGAGAAGATCCAGCGGGGCGAGCTCAAAAACCTCGCCCGGGCG
This sequence comes from Gammaproteobacteria bacterium, assembly GCA_028293745.1. Lineage (GTDB taxonomy): Bacteria > Pseudomonadota > Gammaproteobacteria > Steroidobacterales > Steroidobacteraceae > 13-2-20CM-66-19. Next base: position 63,406 of record JAQGOF010000018.1, read on the forward strand.
TTGCTCGGCGATCCGGGGTGTGTAGACCTGCGCGCATTCAAGAAGCGTAGCGGCGCCGCCATTCATGAGTCCGGCTCATAGCTCCCATCGGCCTGGGCTGCATGGGAATGAGCTTCGAGTGGGATCATTCATTGCCGTCTCCCTGCATCTGCAATAGGCCCGAGAGGTCGAGGGTAGCGACGGGCTTCAGAAGATAGCGTTCGAAGCCGGCCACACGAGCCAGCTCGCGGCCTGCGTGCTCGCGGCTGGACGTCAGCGCAATCAATCGCAAGTCACGGCTCTTTGCGTGCTCACGCAACAACCGCGCGACTTCGTAGCCACTCATATCCAGCAGATTGAGCTCGAGCAGGGCCACGGAGGGCTGAAACTCGGCTGCGATGGCTAGCGCCGCATGCCCGGAGTAGGCGACGCGAGTCTCCGAGTAGCCCGACGCATGCAGCATGAGCTCCAGTGAATCCGACGAGCTGATATCGTCGTCGACGATCAGGATTCTCACCGGCTCGTTGGAGAGCATCGACTGTCCGCCTTCATCTTCCCGAGTGTCCAGCTGCTGCCCAGCCTTTTCATACAGAGGCAGCATCTGCGCGCTGCCGCCTGGATCGGTATGATTCCGCGGCTTGTCGGAGCGCCGCCGCCAGCTCGTTGTCATTCTGTCCTGCATGTTGCACGTCCTACTGGTTGTGACACCAGTGCCACGTCGGGCTGTTGCTGAGCTTGCGATAGGGCATATCAGCGCTCCTGCGGAAGAGTAGTTGCCCGCGTATCGCAAAACGAAAGCCGCATGGTTTCCGCTCCGATATTATTCAATTATCAAGCAGGTCTCTGTTCGCTAGCGCACGTCGGAGGACACGGGCCCAAAAAACCAAAAAAAGAGCCTCGCGCTTTGCGGGGCTCAAGACTTGACGCGAATATGAGGGGGTCACGTTCGCGTCAATCTCGCTGGAGGCGTGCCAAAACACGCCTCCATTTCGAGTTCTCAGCATACAGACGGCCCATGAGAGCCGTCCGTACACGCGCTGCGCGCGCCCGTCCTTCTTACATATCCATCCCGCCCATTCCGCCGCCTGGCATGCCGCCATGGGCGTGCTCTTCGTCCTTCGGAGCCTCGGCAACCATTACCTCGGTCGTGAGCAACAGGCCTGCCACCGATGCGGCATTCTGCAGTGCAAGCCGCGTTACCTTCGTTGGATCGAGAATGCCCTCTTCGAGCATGTCGCCGAACTCACCGGTCGCCGCGTTGTAGCCGTAGGCACCTTTGCCTGCTTTCACCTGGTTAAGGATGACGGCCGGATCCTCGCCAGCATTCTCAACGATATTTCGCAAAGGCTCTTCGATCGCGCGAGAGAGAATACGGATGCCAACTGTCTGATCCTCATTGGCACCCTCTAGCTTATCGAGCGCCTTGAGGGCACGGATCAGCGCAACTCCGCCGCCCGGTACCACGCCTTCCTCGATAGCCGCACGGGTTGCGTGCAGGGCGTCTTCCACGCGTGCCTTCTTCTCCTTCATCTCAATTTCGGTGGCTGCACCGACTTTGATCAGCGCGACACCGCCGGAGAGCTTCGCGACACGCTCCTGAAGCTTCTCCTTGTCGTAGTCGCTGGTCGCTTCCTCGACCTGCCGGCGGATTGATTCAACGCGGGCTTTGATGTCGGCGGGCTTGCCGGCTCCGTCGATGATGGTCGTGTTCTCTTTTGCGACCACGACCTTTTTGGCTTCGCCCAGATCGTTTATGGTGACCTTCTCGAGCGACAGGCCAAGCTCATCGGAGATCACGGTGCCGCCGGTCAAGGTCGCGATGTCCTCGAGCATCGCCTTACGACGATCGCCGAAACCCGGAGACTTCACCGCTGCAACCTTGAGGATGCCGCGGATGTTGTTAACGACCAGCGTCGCGAGCGCCTCGCCCTCGACGTCCTCAGCGACCACGATCAGCGGACGGCCCGCCTTCGCGACCGCCTCCAGAAGCGGAAGCATCTCGCGGATGTTCGAGATCTTCTTATCGGCCAGGAGAATCAGCGGCTTTTCGAACTCGGCCGTCTGACTCTGTTGCTGGTTGATGAAATACGGGGACAGATAGCCGCGGTCGAACTGCATGCCTTCGACCACCTCGAGCTCATTTTCAAGTCCCTGGCCCTCTTCGACGGTGATGACACCCTCCTTGCCAACCTTCTCCATTGCGTCGGCAATGGTCTTGCCGATGGACTCATCAGAGTTCGCTGAAATTGTCCCGACCTGCGCGATGGCCTTGGGGTCCTTACAGGGCTTGGAGAGGCGCTTCAACTCGTCCGTCGCGACGAGCACGGCCTTGTCGATGCCGCGTTTGATGTCCATGGGGTTCCGACCGGACGCGACGGCCTTCAGGCCCTCGCGGATGATCGCCTGCGCAAGCACCGTCGCCGTCGTCGTACCGTCGCCAGCTTCGTCCGAGGTGTTGGAAGCGACTTCCTTCAGCATCTGCGCGCCCATGTTCTCGAATTTGTCCTTGAGCTCGATCTCCTTCGCAACCGAAACACCGTCCTTGGTGATGATCGGGGCGCCGTAGCTCCTCTCGAGCACTGCGTTGCGGCCCTTCGGGCCGAGTGTCGCCTTCACCGCATTCGCAAGGACGTTGACGCCCTTGAACATGCGTTGGCGCGCATCGTCGCTAAATCGTACTTCTTTCGCTGCCATTGTCGTGTCCTTCGGGTGAATTACTTCGATTCGATGACGGCCATGACGTCTTCTTCACGCATGACCACGAGTTCCTGGCCTTCGAGCTTCACTTCGGTGCCGCTGTACTTGCCAAAGAGAATCTTGTCGCCGACCTTGACGTCACAGGGGCGCACTTGTCCGTTCTCGAGGACCTTGCCCTTGCCGACCGCAACGATCTTGCCTTGGACGGGTTTTTCGGCCGCCGTATCGGGAATCACGATGCCGCCAGGCGAGGTGCGATCCTCCTCCAGGCGCTTGACGATGACACGGTCGTGAAGAGGACGGATGTTCATAATTGAACGCTCTTTGATGTAGTAGGTATTCTTTGAAGCAGCGCATCAATGGGGACGTAAGTCAGGATTTCAAGGGCGCATGCCCCGGCGTATTCAACGAAAACTGACGGGACGCGGGTGCGCGTTGCGCAGCTCGAAGCTCTTGATCTGCCGCTCGGCTTGGTCGCCCGTGATGCCGTACGCCTCTTCAATCTTGTTCGCGAGCCGTACGCGCCTGCCGGCAATCAAATCCAGTTGGCAGGAGGTGAGCATCGTCCAATTGGCGTGTACTTCGTCCCTGAACCGGGGCCAGTCGGATTGCGCGGAATTCCAGTCCATTTCAGTCTCCTGAGTCGTCGCGGCTCAACCGCGCGCAACTTACTGCGGCCGCGGTGATTTTGGCCAACATACACATGGAATACGCCTTCTGGTGAGCGTCAGAAGTGTCGTCGTGAGTGGAAGCTTGCCGTCGAATACGGCCGCCGATGCGTGGTGTGATCGTGGATGCCGGCCGCCGGCAGCACAAGATCTCTTCGGAGCCTGGGCGGCTGGACGAAAGGCACGCCTGCCACCGCGCCAGCGCAAAGTCAGTGTAGTCATGAGTGTTTACCAGGAGCCTGTATCGCATCCAAGTCGGTCGGATCGTGCCAGGCTACCGTGGAATGCGAATGACTTCCGTGCGTTGGCGTACTCACTTGCTGGCAGAGGTGCACGTCGGAGACGGCCATCGAGCCGGGTCCGGGCCGGCCCCAGCGCGCTCATGGAGACGCCAAAAGCGACAAAGTGGGCTCGGATCAGCGGGGCACACCCGACGACTGGCTCGAGCGCAAGCACGACCAGTTGTAAGACCACGAATAGCAAAAGACCCAGTTTCGGGAATCGGGTGCCACATCGAGCGCGCCCTGCCGGCCGCTCGCACGCTCTGCCGCGCCGCCGCCGACAGGATTACAATGACAGCGCCAGGCGCGACCGCATCGCCCAGAGTGCATTCGACTGGTCGATGATGAAGGCAGCTGATCAGGAAAACTTCGACCGCAGGCGTTCGCGGGAAAATCCGCGGACTCTGGAGCGGCTAGCCATCTGCGCCTGAACGTTTAGGGTCAATTCAGAGGCGGCATGACAACACCGGGCCCGCAGTTCGTTGCGCTCGTCGATGACGATGCGAACCTGTGCGCCGCCTTCGCAGACCTATTGAGCTCGGCGGGATATGCCGCCGAAATGTTCCCGTCCGCCGAGGAATTTCTCCAACGGGCACGCCGGGAAGCGATCCGCTACCTGGTTCTCGACCTGGGCCTTCCCGGAATGGGCGGTCTTCAGCTGCTGCGGCATCTGCGAGCGAACGGATGGTCCACTCCCATCATTTGCATCACGGCGCAGCCTGACCCTGACGGAAAACTCGCGAAACAAATCCTCGAGGCAGGCGCGCAGACTATTCTCTACAAACCATTTGATTCAGAAGAATTGCTCGACCTGCTGCAACCCAATGACAATAAAGACAAAGGGACCAGACGTGGGGCAGATGGCTGAGGTCGCTCGCGGACTACGCGGGAGTTAACGCGTATGTCCTCAAGCGAGCCCGCGGTGCCACTTGAAGCGGCACTGCAAGCTCTTGCACCCAGCGGCCATGTGTGCTCGATACACGAACGCGAGCTCGAACACCTCGAACTAATTTCTACCTTCGTGCGCATCGGACTCGAACGTGGTGAGAAGTGTGTGTACATCGCGGATCAAGGCGGCGAGGGCCGCATCGAGCAAGCTCTTTACGCGCGCGGCGTCGACGTCGGGGCGGCCCTTAGAACCAGAGCCCTGGTATTGATGTCTCCGGGGGAGGCGCACCTACAGGGCGATTCTTTCGACCCGTACCGGATGTTCACGCTCTGGAAGGACCTCAGTTCCCGTGCACGGGAGGAGGGGTTCGCGAGGCTCCGCGGCGCCGCTGACATGCAATGGATGGTCAGGGCCGCGCCGGGGTCAGAACGGTGGCTGGCTTACGAACGACACCTTACTCAGCTTGCTGCGCAGAGCCAGTGCGTCTTGTTATGTCAGTACCATCGGCCGAACTTTCGTGCAGAGCAGATGCTTGACGTCATCCGAACTCACCCCAGCGTGATTCACCGCGGCACCGTTGCACAGAATATCTATTACCTACCATCTGAGGTTGCTGCGCAGGCCGACTCGTACGAGTCGGAGCTCGAAAACCTGCTGAACGATATCGGCAGGCGCGAGCACGCTGACTACGTCCTTCGGCAGCAGCGCGAAGAGGATCAGCGCCGCAGCGAGCGGCGCTTGAACGTCGCGCTGGAGTCCTCGAGTGTTGCCTTCACCATCTTGGGCGCCGTGCGCGATGAGGCCGGTCGCATCATCGATTTTTCATGGCAATACGCGAATCCTGAAGCTGCACGCATCATCGGGCGAAGCCTCTCGGAACTCATGGGCAAGCGAATCCGGGAAGTGTTGCCCGATGCGTGGGATTCCCCCGGACTCTTCGAGTGCTTTGCCCACGTTGCGGAAACCGGTCAGCAGGGAATGATCGAGGCCAGCTTCACCCCGTACGGCGTCTCGAGCTCGTGGCAAAATATCGTCACCAAGCTCGATGACGGCGTGGCCGTGTGGTTTCCGGATATTACTGAGCGGAGGCGGGCTGCGGATGAGGTGCGTCGTAGTGAGGCGTATCTTGCAGATGGACAACGGATCAGTCACACGGGCAGTTGGGCATGGGATGTCGCGTCCCGGGAGATCTCCTTCTGGTCACTCGAACATTTTCGCATGCTCGGCCTCGACCCCAAGGAGAAGCCGACTTACGAGCGGATGCGGCCGCTGGTTCACCCTGATGATGTCGCCTTCATCGAGGAGAATTTTGCACGCGCCGTGCGTGAGCACGTGGGCTTTGATCATGAGTTTCGAATCCTGCGCGGCGATGGTCAGCTGCGCCATCTGCGTAGCGTCGGGCACCCGGTGTTTGATGATCGCGGCACACTCATCGAGTATGCCGGCACGATTGTGGACTGCACCGAGCAGAAACTAGCGGAGGCGACGCTTCGTGCTACGCAGACGGAGCTTGCGCGAGCATCACGCCTCGCAACCCTCGGCGAGCTCACGGCCTCAATCGCGCACGAGGTGAGTCAACCCCTTGCGGCAATCATTGCGCAGGGCGACGCCGCTCGGCGTTGGCTGGGCAGGGCCCCTCCGGACGTTGGCGAGGCGGCAAGGGCAATGGAGGGCGTTACCGAGAATGCACGCCGCGCCCGTGACGTGATTGCACGAATCCGCTCGCTCGCCCGGAAGGCAGACAATGAAAGGGAGTTGCTCGACCTGAACGAGATCATCCGCGATATTCTCGCGCTCGTGGACGGAGAGTTGCGACAGAATGGTGTGACACTGCGAACCGACTTCGACCCGACGCTCCCGCGCATTTTCGGCGATCGCGTGCAACTTCAGCAGGTCGCGGTCAATCTCATTGTGAATGGCGTGGAAGCAATCAGCACACTCACTCAGGGGCTGCGCGAGCTTGTTGTCCAGACTTCGCTCAGTGACCGGGAAGAGGTGCACGTGGCCATTCAAGACTCGGGTATTGGCCTGCCCGAGCAGGATCTACAAACGATTTTTGAGCCGTTCTACACGACAAAATCACAGGGAATGGGCATCGGATTGTCGATCAGCCGCTCCATCATACAGGCGCACAATGGCCGTCTATGGGCGGAGCGAAACAAAGATGCCCCGGGCATTACGGTTCATTTCACTCTGCCCGTACGCGAAGGGCTTGCAGCCGAAGGTGCTCCGGGCGAGCCGCGTGCCTGAGTGGAGGCGTCGGCGCATCGGCTCCTCAATCCGGTGGCCGCTCCAGGCTGTGATTCTGGGTGTGTGGCGCGATTGTGCTGGCCATCAGGCCGTGAATTGCGCGCTGCCGGATACGCTCAAAAGTGTCTTCGACAACTTCGCGGCCGCCGGGGCCGGCGTGATAAATGTTGGACAGAAAATAAATAGTCCGCATTGCCGCGTCGGCGAACACGAAAACAGACTCGATGAAGTGGTTGTCATGAAAAGTCGGCGAGATGTCACCGCGATACACTAATTTGCATCTTTCGAACGTACAGCCGTGAAACCGGTTGCCACTCAATTCAACGCTCTCGTCCCTGAAGGACTGATTGTCGTAGTTCATGTGGTGACTCCTTATTGCGCGGTCGTCTACGGGGTGCAGAATGACGAGGTCAATTGTTCGGCCCGATTTTAGCGCATCGACTGCACCCTGTTCGCTAGTCGTGACGCGGATGGTGCCAGCGGGCTTTTCCCGAAGCTCACTCAAGGCCGCCATCTCGGCGTCGATCTGCGCGAACCGGGGTCCCACGGTCAGGAGCAGCCGTTCCCTTTGCAGGAGGGTGGGGGAGGTCGCGGACGAGAACGAGCGTCCACTTCTCCCCATGTTTTCGAACCTCGGCGCCAGAAGCGGCACCCGGCGCGTATTGCTCACCGCTGCTCATGTCTTTTTCTTTCTTTTCACAGACGGCACCTTCTCCATCTTGTCCAAGTGTTGCTCCAGGGCATCGACGTGCTTTGACCAGAAGCGCCGGAAGGGAACGAGCCATGCGTCGAGCTCCATGAGCGGCTCCGGTCTCAGTCGATAGAGGCGCCGCTGCGCTTCAATTCGTGATTCCACGAACCCAGCCTCTCGCAGCACTCGCAGGTGCTTGGAGACGGACGGCTGCGACAGTCGAAGCTCGCGCTCGATCTCGCCAACGGAGCGCTCAGACGAGAGCAGCAGGCTCAAGATGGCCCGTCTGTTGGGCTCCGCGACGATGGCAAACGATGATTCCACGATAGACAGCGGAATCCCTTAGGACTTCGCTTTCTTCGAAGGTTTCGACTTGCCAGAACTGTTGAGGGCGACCGCTTGGCGAACGAGCGCCTTGAAGGCGGACTCGTCAACTTCTTCTCTTTCGTGGATGTCGATCGCGCGGCGTACGTTTCCGTCGAGACTCGAGTTGAAGAGACGGGCCGGATCCTTCAGAGACGCGCCCTTGGCGAAGGTATGCTTCACGACATTCTTGTAGGATTCGCCAGTGCAGATGATGCCGTCGTGCGACCAAATCGGAGTGCCCATCCACTTCCACTCCTCGATGGCGTCCGGGTCCGCTTCCTTGATGAGCTTGCGCATTGTGCCGAGGGTTTCCCCGCGCCAATCTCCCAGTTCGGCGATTCTTTTCGAGATGAGCTCCGATGCAGAATGGCCTTGGCTCGCGCCCGATTTCTTCATGTTCTCATCCTAGAAGTTCCAGGCATATTTCATTTACAAGGCAGTCGAGGATAGTCATGTAAGACTTCAGAACGACGCCGCATAACGCCTGGTTGGGCCTCACTCCGGTCACGATAGCTCGCCGCGCTTCCACAGAAACGCCGTGTAAACAACGAGCGGAATGTAATAGATAAGGTCCGCTTTGAGGGCTACCGGAAGTTGCCTGATGTAGGCAAAATCAAGCGAAAAGTCGCTAGGACTGACCTGAGTAGGAAGGAGCCTCGCAAAGGCAATCCATTGCAAGATAGGGATTACGGCGAGTAAGGGTACAGCGAACTTGCTTCTGCGATAGATCGCATAGGCGCTCGCAAAAATTGCGGTCGCAATAACCAGCCCCAGGACAAAGGTGCCGAAATTTTGAACCACTGGAGCATGAAGGCCTATGACCAACCAACAAAGCCAGCCCCAACTCCAGAATCCCGCGATAACGAGATAAGCGACGATCATACGCAGATGGAAAGGAAGAATCGCGGCCCCTTTTCCCATACTACATTCCCTCAATTAAATGCTAACGCCAGCTTAAGCGGCGGGCCTTGAGCCACACGTCGCTCGACGAGTTTGACTGAAGTGCCAGCGAATGGTCCGCTGGAGCGAATTATTAGCCGCCATCCGGTTTACGCAAAACTTCAGCCGAGAGGCGATCAAGGTTCTGCTCGTTGGCGGGGACGACGATGTGTTCGATGCGGCTAGCAAGTTCCGAACTCTCGAATGCCTGCGACCAAGATACGACGGTTCCCGCCGCCGACGCAGCCAAGGCAATGGTTAAGCGATACTTTGGTTCCGAAACGTGCTGAATCACGACCTTCCTCGGCGATTCTATTTCTGCAAACACATTTTCGTTTGGGTAGTTGCGGCCGTCTGGTCCGTGCATGATGAAAGACCAACGCCCACCATTCTTGAACTCGCAGACACTGAAAGTATTGGTGAAATCCGCTGGTCCCCACCACCGCGACAAGCGTTCCGGATGGCTGAACGCGGCAAAGACTTGTTCTACGGTTGCGGGGATTTCGCGAGATGTACTGAATGTAGTCATCGGCTTCTCCGTTTCGGCGGGTTTCAACGATCCCTGGGGGTTTTCGTTTGATCCAGTGCGGAGTCAAGGCGGCTAACGTCCGCTGGAGTGATGGTTAGAAGGCAACGCTCAAACATCGCGCCGTTTGCCTAGCAATAGCGCAATAGCGCCACCGGCGACGAAGGCACAGCTCAACCAAAGAACTGGTTGGCTCCAATAATTGTAGGAACCCATTACACAAGTGCTCCCGCGGTAATTGTAGAACTGACCGGGTGGGCACATGTTCGCCGCATAGTGTCGCGCCGCCATTTCAAAGCCAAGCGAAAGCAACCCGAATGCTAGAGCGACCAAACCAATCTTTCTCATGACGTCCTTTGCCTTCTAACGCCCAGGTTCAGGCGCGGCCTCGCCGAAGGCGAGGACGTCGCTCTGGAACCTGTTGTTGGGCGACGAAGCTACCTGCGCCACGGAAGATCCAGAACGACACCATCCGGAAGCTTGACGGTGCCACCGCTTGGGCTGGCTGAAACGAACTCACTGTCGGTGTCTGCGAAAATTTGGTGTACATGGCCAGCTGGCAGGATCAATGTGTCCCCTGCGTGGTAGCGTACTTCCGTGTCGGCAACGGTGGCTCGACCGCTGCCCTTTAGGAACAGGACGACTTCCTCGGTGTCGTGGCTGTGCGGTGGGGTAGCCGAGTTTGCATCCATGCGACCGTGCCACATCTCAACTTGCTTCGCGCCGCTTGTAGGCGTGGCGACACCGGCGATGTGGTTGCCATGAAGGCTGTGCACCTCGTTCTGATCCTTGCGAAATACGGACATAAATTACCTCCCGTGAAATGATCGACTTCAGCGTCCCCGCACGACTCTTCCTAAGCCCAACGCTCGAATTAAGCGGCCGCGTTAGCGGTCCGCTTGAATGATTGGTTGGGCGCCACGGACCGCCAGATGTGGACGTACTGAGCGCCAGTAGTACGCCAGAAATGTGAAAGGGGCCAACACAAAAGATGTAAAAAACCAGCCCCAACTCCGCGTCTTAAGCATGTGCCAGAGTATGTAGAAGCAGAAGAACACGGCGGGTATAGCCAACGGGTTGTAGGACCGCATGACGGTGCCAAGAGTATCTTCAAGAGGTGGCAGTGCAACAAACCAACTTGCGAGCATAGCTACGGTCATAGCGAGCACCACTGCTGCACCGATATCCAGAAATAGTTTCATGACGCCCAACGCCAGGTTAACTGGAGTGCCCGGCTTTTCGGGCGCTTCCAGTTGAATCGCCAGTTATAGGGCATTAGTCGGCCGCCTTGACGTCGCAAGCGAGAAGCGTAGTGCGAACCTGCTCGACCTTGAAGCCTTCTGACTCATTTTCGACTCGCCAAGCCAAGCGTAACGATGTTGCGTTGCCATCTCCTCCACTTTTATCTACCCACTTTCCGACGGCCCACAAATGGCCTTGATACTGGCGTTGATCTTTGTAGCCGCAAACCATCTGGTCTAACAAAGACTCTCCGGGACGTAGGTCGTAATTTATTACCTTCACCACTCGGCCATAGATCTATAGCCAGATCATTGGCTGACCTGCGCATGTGACCTCTTCAAAGCTGTATGTATCCGCGAGCATTCCGCCGCCAGCGCTGTGGCACTCTGATGGAAGGTGACGAGGATCGATTTCTGCCCCAACATATTTACTTGTCGCGCAGGCCTCGCCGGTTACCAGCGCGAAAGAACCGAAGAGGACTGAACGAAGTTTCGTGACCTATAACGCACTAGCTAAGCGGCGGGCCGGCTTTGTGGCCCGGAGACTTCCTACGAAAAAGTGGACACCCATTGGTTAGATGCATTGGGCTTCAAACTCGATGGGAGATCGGTAGCCGAGTGCTGAGTGTAGACGCTGCTGGTTGTAGAAATCGATATAGCTTTTG
>JAQGOF010000101.1 GCA_028293745.1 Gammaproteobacteria bacterium
TCGCCATGCGTATGTTTGCAATCACCGCCGCGCTCGTACTTGCGGCCACGGTTGTCTGGGCCCAGGACCGCACGCCCTCGCCGGCCGGCGCTGAGGTTTACATCATCAGCCCGAAGGACGGTGCCAAAGTCTCGAGCCCCTTTGTAGTGCAGTTTGGCCTGAAGGGAATGGGTATTGCCCCCGCAGGCGTGAAGTTTGACAACACGGGGCATCACCATCTGTTGATTGATACGGACGCGCCTGCCGAACTGGGCGCGCCTCTCCCGGCTTCCGAGAAGGTCGTGCACTTCGGCAAGGGGCAGACGCAGACCACGCTGACTCTGCCTCCCGGCAAGCATACGCTGCAACTGCTGCTCGGCGACTACAGCCATGTGCCACACAACCCGCCCGTGATCTCGAAGAAGATCACCGTAACCGTTACAAAGTAACTACAGGTCACTACTAGTGTGGGTCGCGCTGTTTTACACGTTGACATGGATGCGTTCTATGCATCGGTTGAACAGCGCGACAACCCTGAGACGGCCGGCAAGCCCGTCATCGTCGGTGGCATCGACGGCCGCGGTGTCGTAGCCGCCGCCAGTTACGAAGTCCGCAAGTTCGGCGTCCACTCGGCAATGCCCATGAGCACGGCCCTGCGGCTGTGCCCACATGCGATCTGCATCCGGCCGCGCATGGCGCGCTACAAGGAGGTATCCAGCCAGGTATTCGCAATCTTTCACGAGGTGACACCCATCGTTCAGGGCCTCTCCCTGGATGAGGCTTTTCTTGACGTGACCGGCAGCATTGCCCTGCTCGGCGATGCAGTCGCGATCGCGCAGCGCATCAAGAGGCGCATCCTGGAGACGACAGCCCTTACCGCGTCCGTGGGCGTTGCCCCCAACAAGCTCGTTGCCAAGATTGCCTCTGACCTCGCCAAGCCTGACGGGCTGACCGTGGTCACGCCGGAGACAGTGCACGAAGTGCTGGACCCGCTCTCCGTCCGGCGGTTGCCCGGCCTCGGCCGAAAGACGGGGGCCAAGGTTGAAGAGCGCGGAATACGCACTTTCGCGCAGCTACGCACGGCACCAGATTCAGTGCTGTGGCCGTTGTTCGGCCGATACACCCAACGTGTGCGCGACCGTGCGGCTGGGATAGACGATCGGCCCGTGTACCCCGACCTCGACGAGAAATCCATCAGCGCCGAGGAGACCTTCGATCGCGACCTGGGCGATCCAGGAGTCCTGCGCGCGCAGCTGTCCCAGCTCGCCGACCGGGCATGTGAGCGCCTGCGCAAACAGCACCTCACGGCCCGCTGCATCGGGATCAAGATCCGGCGGGCCGACTTCTCCACTTTCACCCGCCGAAGAGTGGTCGCGCCGCCGACACACGATGGGCGTACTATCGCGAAAGTGGCGAACGAGCTGCTGACGCGCTGGCTGACCGAGAATCCAGGGGAGAAACTTCGGCTGCTGGGGGTGGTCTTGAGTGACCTGAGCGTTGCATCCCAGCTCGGCCTGTTCGAAGACACGCCGCCTCACACGAGCCGACTGGACGCCGCGCTGGATGAGGCCCGGGCGCGCTTCGGAAGCCGAGCGCTGCGGCGTGGAAATACGATCAAGTAACATTGGCGCATGTATCTTTCTTTTTTCGGTCTGAACGAAAAGCCGTTCGCGATCACCCCTGATCCGCGCTATCTGTATTTGAGCGAGCGCCACGCTGAGGCCCTGGCTCACCTGCTCTATGGCATCAACGAGGCAGGCGGTTTCGTGCAACTCACGGGCGAGGTGGGCACCGGCAAGACTACGATAGTGCGTTCACTGCTGGCACAGACCCCCAAAAACGCGGAGATCGCGCTCATCCTCAATCCGAAGATGACCGCGCCCGAGTTCCTGCTGACCATCTGCGAAGAACTGGGCATAGGAGTCCCGGACTCGGCGACCGAGAGCCTGAAGGACCTGGTGGACATCCTCAGCGGCTACCTGCTCCGCGCTCATGCCGGCGGCCGCCGCGTCGTGGTAGTGGTCGACGAGGCACAGAACCTCGCACCGAGCGTTCTCGAGCAGGTGCGCCTGTTGACCAACCTTGAAACCAACACGCGCAAGCTCCTGCAGATCATTCTCATCGGCCAGCCGGAGCTGCGGGAGCTCCTTGGGCGTAACGAGTTGCGACAGCTGGCCCAACGCATCACCGGGCGCTACCACCTCAACCCGCTGACTCACGACGAGACCGCAGCCTACGTGAGACATCGCCTGCGCGTGGCCGGCGCGACCAGCGACATATTTTCTCCAACAGCCCTTACGGAAGTTTATCGGCTGGCAGTAGGAGTGCCGCGGGTCATCAACGTGGTCTGCGATCGCGCATTGCTGGGCGCCTACTCGATGGACCGCCATCGCGTAACAGCCAGTCTCGTGCGACATGCAGCGACAGAAGTGTTTGGAAAGCGCTTCTCACCCCGCTGGCTGCCCTGGCTCGGCACAGCGGCAGCGGCCGCATTGCTCGTGACTACGACTATCCTGCTGTGGAATTTCCGGCCGTGGGGCTCTGCGTTCCACCCTGCTGCAGCCGGCGCGGCCGGGACGCGGGACAATGTCGCGCAGGCTACCCGGCTGATCCCACCTCCCGTGATTCCAGGCGCGCTGTCGCAAGTGACGGCGAAGGACCCGTCAGGCACCAGGTCGGCATTCTCGGGTCACGAGTTGACCGAACTGCTGGCCAAACACGCCGGTGAGACCGATACTGATAGCGCTTTCTCCAAGCTGTTCGGGCTTTGGAGGATTCAATACGTTCCCGCGGGCGTGGATCCTTGCAGCCAGGCCTCCAATCAGGGGCTCGAATGCCTGAATCAACGCGGCTCCTTCGGCCAGTTGCGACTGTACAACCGACCAGCCATCCTGATACTCAATGATGATGCAGGCGCCAGCCATCAAGTCGTCCTGACTGCGCTCAATGACGAGCACGCGAGCATCCAGCTGGGAGGGGCCAGTCACGAGGTCAGCATTGGCGAGCTGGCGCGCTACTGGTTCGGTGATTTCGTAATGTTGTGGCGGCCCGGCACGAGCCAGGTAAAGTCACTGTCACAGGGTATGCGAGGCGATGATGTACGCTGGCTTCGCCAGAGCCTGCAGCGAGTGGAGGGTGCAAGTAGTGACGGACCGGTGAGCGATGTGTTCGATGCGGATCTCAGCAAGCTCGTTCGTGATTTTCAGCGCCAGCACCGGCTGACGGTGGATGGAATCGCCGGCGTGCAGACGCAGATCGTGCTCGCCAGTGCCGTGGCCCCCGCTGATTCGCCGTCCCTGTATCTGGCCGATGCTCACGGCGGTTGAACGATGTCGTTCATTCTCGACGCACTGAAAAAATCCGAAAGCGATCGCCAGCGGCAGTCAGGCCCCGCGCTGTTTGAAGTCAAGGTCGCGCCTCCGAAGTCGCGATTCCCGGTGTGGGCAATCGCGATTGTTGCATTGCTCGTCGTCAACATGATCATAGTCGGGTGGATGCTACTGCGTCGGTCATCCCACGGCGAAGACACCACCGCGGCAAACACTCCACCTGCTTCGACGAGCGCGACAACAGCTGGCGCCGGTGCTGCAATACCTCCTGCCGCATCGCCGTCCGCCAATGCGGCACCCGCGCCGACCGCGGCCCCGCCCAACGGCATGCCGCCCGCTGTGTCACCGGGCGGTGCATCACTCGCCGGCCCACAGCCGGCCAACCCGCAGTATGGCAGCATGTCGCCGAGTAGCATGTCGGCCGGTAGCGCATCGCCGCCCGCGAGCGGACAGGCAGCAAACGCGCCCTTCCCATCGCAGGGGCAGTCCTCGCAAGCCCAGAATCAACAGGGCATGGGCACGGTGCAAGCCCGCATACCCGAGCACGATCAGAACGAACCCACACTGGCGGGCAATGCCAACCCGGCTGGTAACGCCCGGGGAGCAGGTGGCACCAGCACCGACTCCGCCGCCAATCCCGATGACTACGCTCCGGCGGCCGATCCGGGCGCAATCTTGTTCAAAGGGCACGTGAAGCGGGGTACGGAGAGTGGGTTGGAGTTGTATCAGGACGCGGCACTCAAACCGGGCAGCAACCTGCCGCAGCTACGCCTGGATCTGCATGTCTACGCAGCCAAGCCGCAAGACCGTTTTGCGCTGATCAACATGCATAAAATGCATGAGGGGGAATCCCTCCAGGACGGCGTCCGCGTGGAAAGCATCACCCCGGACGGCGTGGTGATGTCACACAACGGCTCGAAGTTTCTGCTACCGAACGAGTGAGTCATTCGGCGATGTACCAGTGCTTGTCCACCTGTTCCAGGCTGAATGTCTGGAAAGGCAGTCCCTGGCCGGACAGATCGTAGACGGCGCGCTGGCTCTCGTTTTCGTAGCGAGGCTCCAGGCCGCGGACGATGCGTAGAGTGGAGAGGAGCAACTGCCGTGTACCCATGCTGTTCTGGCAGCTCGCCAGCAGCGCTTCCAGCGCCTTCTTGCCGGTGACGCGGCGGAAGTTCGGGCTCATCTGCTTGCCGTAATATTCGTCGCACCGGCCTGCGTCCAGGGATTCCTGCGCGGTTTTCAGCAATTCCACGATCGCCGGAAGCGCGGCAGCCGTTCCCGCGGCCCGGCTGTCCGGAGCGAACCCGTGCGACGCATGCGTTGGACCCACGGCGATATGCCGTCCTTCGATGAGATCGTCGATCTGGGCCTCAATCTCGCTCGGCAGGGTCGCTTTCCAGTCCTTCCCGTAAGGCCTCACGGTCACGACATTCACAACCCGCACCCTGCCATGGTCTCGCGGCTGCCGGCCGCGTACCACGATCTGGACGTGATCGCCCTTGTCCGCAATGGCGGCCAGGCCCTCCACTTCGGCGTACTCCCGGCCAGTGAGATAGAGCTTATAAGCCAGCGTTGCGTAGAAACCGGTATTGGTCAGGCGCTCGATCTCGTCCAGAGGCATACCCTGTCCGAACAACCGCGAGCGGACGGTGCCATCGCCCCGTTTTGCCTCGTCGCGCAGCAAGGTGAGTATCCGAAGCCTCAGCGCCTCCAGATCGTCGGGGTGGATGGCAAAGGCCACCGCCTGGGGATCACCGCTAGCAACGGCCGACAGGAACTCCAGCGCTGCCGTCCTCTGGCCATTGGTGACTTTTTCGGCCACGGGAGCCCCCGTGGCAGGCATCAGAAGCAACGCCGCCAGCAGCAGTACGGACGCACCAAAATGAAGCAGCTTGAGCATGCCGGTTTCGCCAGCCCCAAACGAGCGGCCGCAGGATACGCCACCGCCCCGTATGACGAGATTCACAGAATCCGTTGGCCGGTAGCGACAAATATCCAACGCCTGCGTCATCGTGATTCCGCCTGCGGGTGGCCATGCCGCCTGGACGGGAACCTCAGAGCTTTTCGAGCAGCCCACTGTGCATGATTTCGCGGGAACGCCGGTCGTGAGCGATACGCCACGAGAGCGGGTACCGACCGGCGAGAGCCTGGTCGTGTTGACCCGTGATGCGGCGTTGGTCGAGACCCTGAAGGTCCTCGGCGCCGAGCACACCGTCGTCACCGTCCAAGCCGAATCCGACCTGGCAGGGGAGCTGCTGGGCAGGCAAACCGGCGTGGCAATCATTGATGCCGCCGCCATATCCACCGCGGTGGAGCGGCTGACCGAGAAGTTGAAATCCCAGTTTCCGGACCTGGTGCTCATAGTCGCCGGCCGCCTGGATGACCAGAGTGCGTTGGCCGCCCAGATCACTGCGGGCACCGTGTATCGATTTCTGCACAAGCCGGTCTCCGAACAGCGTGTCAGGCTTTTCGTGGACGCCGCATGGCGCCGGCATGGCGAGGAGCTTTCGGGTGTCGCCGATCTGATGGGAACGACCGGTGTGCTGCCCGACGAGCGGACCTCCCCTTCCCCCAAGGCGCTGCTCGTTGGCGGCGTGGCATTGGCGGCACTGGTGGCGGCAGGCGGTTGGTTGCTGACGCTCAAGCCAAGCGCCACCCCCAATTCGACGCCGCCCACAGCCCCGGCGCCTGCGACCCGGGACGAACAATTCGAGACTCTGCTGGCGCGTGCCGACAAAACGTTCGAGGCCGGCGCAATCGTTACGCCTGCAGGGGAAAACGCCGCCGAGCTCTACGTGCAGGCATTCCATCGCAACGGCAGCGACCCGCGCGCTGCCGCCGGGATCGAAAAAGTCATCGACAAACTGTTGTCGGCCGCCGAGGCACAATTGGCCGCCCAACATCTGGAGGAGGCACAGAAGCTCACCGAGCAGGCGCGCGCGCTCAAGCCGGATCACGTGCGGGTTGCATTTCTCGCCGCCCAGATCGGCAAGGAGCGCGAGCGCTCGGTGTTGACGCAGGCGCGCAAGGCTGCCTCCAGCGGCAACATCGAGGAGGCAATCGCAGTGCTCGATGGCGCAGCCCGGGAAGGCAAGCGCTCGACCCTGGTAGCCGAGGCACGCCAGGAGCTGGAGCAGAAGAAACTCGCTGACCGGGTGAGCGACTATCTCGCCAAGGCGGCTGACCGCCTGCGCCGTGGACAGCTAGTCGAGCCCGCGCAGGACAATGCGCGGTTCTTCATCGAGTCAGCTCGTGCGGTCGCCCCCAAGGAAGCGCAAGTCCGCCAGGCCGAACAGCAGCTCGATGAACGGCTGGTGGCGGAGGTTCGCAAGGCATTGGCCGCCGGCAATGCGGAAACCGCCCAACACTGGATCGACGTGGCCGCTGATTCAGGCGTCAGCCGTGATGACATCACCGGGCTGACGCGCGAAGCACAGCGAGTCCAGACCAACGCCAAGGCGGACGCGATGGCGCGACTCGCCCTCCTGTTCAATCAGCGCCTGACCCAGGGCCGCGTGCTCGACCCGCCCACGGACTGCGCAAAGTTCTTTTTGAATCAGCTCGTGCAGTCCGATGCGACCCACCCGTCGACGGTGTTGGCACGCCAGGCACTGGCGAATCGGACTCTGGAGGAGGCGCGAGCGGCGGTTCGCCGCCAGGATTTCACGGGCGCGCGCCGTTGGCTCACCGAGGCGCATGCCGCGGGCAGCGACGAAGCGAGCATCAGCGCGGTCGAGCATGACATGACAGCGGCATTGGATAACACGAAGCGCGAGGCTGAAGTCGTGAATGCGGGCAGTCTCGTGCTGGCACACTATGCGCCGCCGACATTTCCTGCAGGCGCCCTCCAGCGGCGGTTGAGTGGTTGGGTTGACGTCCAGTTTGTCGTGAAGTCAGATGGGTTGGTATCTGATGTGATCATCATGGGTGCAGAGCCGGTCGGCATTTTCGAGCAGGCCGCCGTCGATGCAGTTAAAAAGTGGCGCTACAAGCCCGCGCAGCGCGACGGACACGCAGTCGATCAGCGTGCCCATTTACGGATGAAATTCGCACTGGATAAATGATGGCCAAGACCATGCCTGCCAGATTGTTAGTGGTTGACCAGGATGTCCGTTATGGTGAGTGGCTGAAACATCACCTGGGCGTGCTGTGTCCGGAATCCACCGTCAGCGCGCTGAACCTCAGCGACTTCGAGCGCTGGAGCGAAGAGCTCTCGGGACGCGACTACGACGTGCTGATGTTGGCTGCGCCGTTTGGATCGAGCCCGGAAGATCCACAGGCGCGAGGCCTCGAGTTGTTGCGGCAATTGCGCGAGAAAGCGCATTTCCCTGCGGTGATCGCCGTGGCGGAAGATGGCAATGAGCTGACCGCCGTGCGGGCGCTGCAACTCGGTGCGGTGGACTATCTTCCCAAACGTCTGCTCACACCCGAGCGATTGAAGACCGCGGTACGACTCGCCTTGCGGATGATCGAAAAGCGGGTTGCCCGCCGGCTCGCAAATCTCGCCTACGCCGGCGACGCTGATGCGAAGGGTCCTACCGGAGCGGAGACTTCCTCCGTGTCGAAAGGTCCCTCGGGGACCAC
>JAQGOF010000097.1 GCA_028293745.1 Gammaproteobacteria bacterium
CTCCCCTCGGAATAGTTGTGCATCGGGAAGAACAGGAACGCGCGTCCCTCATCGGCGATCAGGGCGTCGTAGACCAACTCGTCCGGGTTCACGCCCAACGCCTTTGCCTTGGCGCTCAGGCTGGTGGACGGATCCGGCTCGTAGTCAACTTCCCCTTCGATGGCATACATTTTGTGATAAGCGCCCGCGAGCGAGTTGATAAAGGGGTGACTCTTCGCGGGCTGCTCAGCGATGAGACGGGCGCGAAATGCCGGGTCACGCATGGCCGCGACCTGCTCTGGGAGCGCTTTGTCGGCGATCGCTTGGAAGGAGGGGCGGCTGACAAAGGGATGGACCGACCCCTGCAGGCCGAGCATCAGTCCGACCGGCCGGCCGGCGACCTGGGCTTTGATCGGAAAACCATCGGCCGCCGCCTGGTCCAGCCGCCGCAGCAGCTCCCGCCACTGGTCGGGAATCACATCACCCTGGACCATTGAGAAGGTGAGTGGCTGATCCGCGATCTGTGTCAGGTCGCGGATCAGCTGGAACTCGCCCTCCATGTCGGAGAAGTCGCTGACCCATTGCAGCACACCGGAGCCGGCATCGGCCAAGCCGCGGGCAATGGCCTCCATCTCGGCCCGCGCCGCGCCGATCGTGGGGGTCAAGTCGCCATCCGCGGTTCGGTGGACCATGGTTCGCGTGGTCGAGAAGCCCAGCGCCCCAGCACGGATGGCGTCGCGGGTGAGTGCACGCATCCGCGCGTTCTCCTCGGGGGTCGCAGGCTCTCGGTGGGCTCCGCGTTCGCCCATGACGTAGACCCGTAGCGCCCCGTGCGGCACCTGTACCGCCACGTCGATGTCGTGTGGGAGCCGGTCAACTGCGTCCATGTATTCGGGGAAGCTCTCCCATTCCCAGGACAGGCCGGCGCTCAATGCTGCACCCGGGATGTCCTCCACACCCTCCATCAGTCGGATCAGAGTGTCCCGGTCGTCTCTGCGCACCGGCGCGAATCCCACGCCACAATTGCCGGTGACCACTGTGGTGGCACCGAGGGTCGAGGAGGGCGTCATCCGCGAATCCCAGGTGATTTGGCCGTCATAGTGAGTGTGAATGTCGACCCAACCTGGGGTGACGATCAGGCCCGCCGCGTCAATCTCCTCACGACCCCGGTCGGTGACGGTCCCAACTCGAACGATGCGGTCGCCTTCAATGGCGATGTCCGCGCGTACGGGAGGGCCGCCTCGGCCGTCGAACACCATACCGCCTCGAATGACCAACTCTGCCACGGGTGCCTCCCATTGTTGGTATGCGGCACCGGGTACATTCCCGATCCCGCGGAACGCTGCGTTTAATTTCGCTCAGAAGGACCCGGCTCTCGCCATGGCGGAATTTGTTGAGTTGCGAGCTCATTCGCGAGAGACCTCGCCCACCGCCGGTGCATGTTTCAGTTGCGCGGCCTTGGCAGCGTTGAACCCTGTTCGGGCCTGAAGCCGGGCCCAGTATGCTGCGATAGCAGGCGTGAACTCAGCGTCCAGCCCCACGAACTCGGCGAGCAAGAGCGCATAGCCCACGGAGATGTCGGCGCCCGTGAATCGGCCGGCGCATAGATGCTCCGCGTCCCGGAGCGCCCTATCCACGGCCCGCAACCGCGCCAAGAACCACTTGGCGTAGTCGTCCGCTACTACCTCGGCCTTTCCGGGCTCGAGGCGGCGGTAGCGCAGCACCAGCGTCTGCGGAAAGGTCAGCGTCGCTTCGCCGAAATGCAGCCAGTTCAGCCAAGCTCCATAGCCTGAATCGCCGACGTCAACAGCCAGCGGGCTGGGACCATAGCGAGTAACCAGGTACTGCACGATGGCCGCGGACTCGGTCATGAAGGTCTCGCCGTCCACCAGCGCGGGGATGGTGCCCAATGGGTTGACCGCCATGAATTGCTTGGCCCGGTAGCGCGGCGGGAACGGCATCACCATCAATTCGTAATTGAGCCCTAGCTCCTCCAGAGCCCAGAGCGGCCGGAAGGAGCGCGCGTCGGCGCAATGGTACAGGCGGATCACGCGAGCCTCTCCAGCCAAAGGGTTCCAACTTGAGCTCACCCATTAATGCCATAAACCAGCCGCCGCGAGAGCCGGCGAGTCGCAGCGAAGGTCACAAATTGCATATGAAATAATTTCGTCCGCTGGCCGTTTACGGGGGACTCACGGCTGCACATTGACTCAGGTTGATCTAACGTGTGACGCAGGGTCGCCATGATGTAAGGGCAACAAACTCAATGACTCGGTGTCTGGCCGCGCGAAACACGACTTTTGTTTCACTCAATCGATGAGCGCGCCGCTTGCGAGGCTGTTTGACCTAACCGGGCGCGTCGGCCTGGTCACGGGCGGTTCGCGCGGTCTCGGGCTCCAAGCGGCCGAGGCTCTTGGCGAATACGGCGCGACGATCGCGCTCATCGCACGCAAAGAAGGCGAGCTCAACGATGCCGTTGCTCATCTCGCGGCGCTTGGAATTTCCGCATATCCTTTTATCGCGGATCTCAGCAGCGCTGATGCGGCGGACGGAATCGTCAAGCGGGTCATGGCGCAATTCGGCCGGATCGATGTCCTGGTCAACAATGCAGGTGCGACATGGGGAGCTCCTGCCGAAGAATATCCGCTCGAAGGATGGAACAAGGTTTTCAACCTCAATGTCACCGGCCTGTTCCTCCTCACCAAAGCCGTTGCACGCGAGGCGTTTCTTCCGCAAGGCAAAGGGGCTGTGATCAATGTCGCCTCGATCGAGGGACTGCTCGGTCATCATCCCTCGCGCGGCGGAACGATCGCCTACAACACTGCCAAGGGAGCCGTCATCAACATGACGCGCGCATTGGCTGCCGAATGGGGACCGAAGAATATACGTGTCAACGCCCTCGCGCCTGGGTTCTTCGTCTCGAGAATGACAACATCGACGCTCGTCGTACATGGCGCCCGGCTGATCGAGCAGACGCCGCTCGGAAAGCTCGGTAATGAAAACGATCTGAAAGGGTCCGTGTTGCTGCTCGCCTCGGATGCCGGCGGGCACATCACCGGCCAAGTCATTGTCATCGATGGCGGGACAAGCATAATTTAGCGCAGATCTTCAGATGACCGAGCTTCTCATCGTTCGCCGCGATCTCAACTTCCTGCTCTACGAATGGCTTGGGATGGAGACCCTCTTCGAGCGCCCGGCCTTTGCGGATCATTCACGCGGGACGATCGACGCCATGCTCGATCTGGCGGAAGAGTGCGCTGCGGCCCATTTCCTGCCGCACTACAAGCAAGCCGACCAACGCGAGCCCTATTTGGACGACAAGGGTGTTCACATTCTCCCGGCAATTCGCGACGCGCTCGCGCGATACGCCGAGCTTGGGTTTTTCTCGGCAGGCTTTGCGCCCGGGCTCGAGGGTATGGGTCTGCCGTATCTGGTCTGCTCGGCCGCATTTGCGATGTTTGCCGCAGCGAATATTTCGACGGTTGCCTATGCAATGCTGACGGTAGCCAATGCGCGGCTCATCGTCGCCTTCGGCACGTCGGCACAGATCGACGCTTTTGCCCGTCCGCAGATTGCGGGCCGCTGGTTCGGGACGATGTGTCTGTCGGAACCGCAGGCTGGGTCGAGCCTTGCCGATATTCGCACCCGTGCCCAGCCGGATGGCGCAGACGCTCTGGGCTTCAGATATCGCCTGACCGGCAACAAGATGTGGATCTCGGGCGGCGATCACGACGGTGCGCAGAATATAGTCCATCTCGTGCTGGCGAAAATTCCGCGGGAAGATCATGCGCTTCCGCAAGGCTCCGAGGGTATCTCACTGTTCATCGTGCCCAAGTTTCTGCCCGATGGCAGGCGCAACGACGTCGCCGTCGCCGGCCTCAATCACAAGATGGGATATCGCGGCACTGTCAATTGCGCGCTCAATTTCGGCGAGAAGGACGGAGCAGTCGGCTGGTTGGTGGGCAAAGCGGGGGACGGCCTGCACCAGATGTTCATGATGATGAACGAGGCGCGTATGGGCGTCGGTCTGGGCGCAGCGGCGCTGGGCTACCGCGGCTATCGCCACGCGCTCCAATATGCACGTGAGCGGCAGCAGGGCCGGCCGATCGGCACGCGCGATGGCGCGCCCATTGCCATCATCCAGCACGCCGATGTGAAACGGATGCTTCTCGCGCAGAAAGCTTACGCAGAAGGAGCACTGGCGCTGTGTCTGTATTGCGCAAGACTTTGCGACGAGGATGACGATGCCGAAGCGCAGGCGTTGTTGGGGTTGTTGACGCCGGTCGTAAAGACATGGTCATCCGAATATGGGATCGCGGCAAACGATCTCGCGATTCAAGTGCATGGCGGCTATGGCTACACGCGCGATTTCGACATCGAACAGCTCTACAGGGACAACCGGTTGAACCCGATCCACGAAGGAACGACCGGTATCCAGGCCATCGACCTGCTGGGACGCAAAATACTGCGCAGCGACGGCGCGGGGATGGCCGTGGCACATGAGCGGATCGGTCGAACCGTCGCGGCGGCGATGTCTGCTCCACCGCTTGCCGTTCATGCCCGCACGCTTGCTGAATACTGGAGGAGGACCAGGGAGACGATTGACGCGCTACGCGCCAGGGAAGGCACGAGCGTATTCGACAACGCGACATATTTTCACCGGGCCTTTGCCCACGTCATCGTCGCGTGGCTTTGGCTCGATCAGGGCGTCATTGCCGAGAAAGCATGTGCGCCGACCGGACATGATCCCGCTTTCTACGCGGGTAAACTTCGAGCCTGCCGCTTCTTCTTCGAATGCGAGTTGCCACATGCCGATGCATGGCTCGTCCTGGTTGGGTCTGGCAATGACGTTGCGTCGGGTGCTGCGGAAGAAAGTTTCTAACAGGTGAGCAGCTGCTCTGTCCGAAAACGCTTGGGGAGTAAAGGGGTCAATGATGTCAAAGTCCTTGCATGGCCGCGTGGCAATCGTTACGAGGGCATCTTTTTGGGTGATGCCGAGGACACAGCGGATCAGATCCTGAGGCGGCTCGACGCGCTTGCCGATCGCAGAGGCGAGGCAATTCCCGCCACCGGCGCTGAGCAATATCAACGAGAGCTCGCTCGGGCCGGATTCTGAAGCTGCATCCGGCAGGTTGGCGGGCTCATTGCGGGGTGGGTCGCTTCACGCGTTGAACGAAGAAATCGGGGGAGACTTCGGGTCCCCAACTCTTGAAGGGCACCGATCCCGCGGGCACGTTCCACGACTCGTAATCGTCATTGACGTGGTCGCCATCGGCCCAGTGTTCCACTTTGTTGCCGGCACTATCCCGCCAGTAGTCGAATATCATGCCGCCGGCAATGTGACGACCAACACCAAAACTGTGCATGTACCCGGCACCCGCCAGAAAGTCATGCCCGACCATGACATCATCCCAGTCCAAAACCTCGTACGCGGTGTGGTCGAAGCCACGCTCCGGCAACTCCTTGAAAGCCGTCGCATCGACGAAAACCAACGTATGGTGGTCGGTGAACCTCTTCCCCAGTCCGCAGCGCACGAAAATGACCATGTGCCGCGAGGCGTCATCCCGCGAGAAATAGCTGTCCGAGACTTTGAGATTGAAATGCCTCGCGTACCACTCCAGCGACTCATCGCAGTTGCGAACTATCATGGCTGCGTGGCCCAGCCGCAAGACATGCGAGGGTCCACGCTCGAAATGTGCCTTGGCGTTGAACCGGCCATAGGCGGAGCGCGCCGAGCCAAAATTGCTGGGCTTGACCGCGCGCAGCGGCAGGGCATCGACCGGTGGACGGTGCAGGACTTCGACCCGATAACCGGAAGGATCCATAACCCTGACAATCTCGCCACCGCCGGGCTCGGCATTTTGCTCCACATCGGCACTGGAGGTGCGCGCGAAATTCTCGAGGTCCGCGAGCGAGGTCGCCATAAATCCGACCGCTGGACGAAATTCCTCTGTCCTGAGTTCCGAAATATGGATCACGGGCTGTGTTCCCGCGCCGCGCATGTAAAGCGCCCGATCAGTTCGCGCAACCGGGTGCATGCCAAAGTCGAGGAGGAACTGCTCCTGCTCCTGCAGGTCATCTACTGCAACGCGGACATACGCGATATCTTCAATCGTAATCATCGAGACATCCTCCGGCCACAAAGGGCCACCAACGCGTTCACTCTGCCTCGCACACAGCCTCGATCATCCCAAGCTCGTCAACCTCGCACTGCACACGGTCTGCATCCCGCAGGTATACCGGTGGCTTCATCGCCGCACCGACTCCCCCAGGCGTGCCGCTGAACACCACGTCGCCGGGCTCGAGGGTCATGACCTCGGACAGGTGTGCAATCTGCTCGAAGACGTCGAAGATGAGCTCCCGCGTGTTCGACTGCTGCCGCAGTTCTCCATTGACCCGCGTCCGGATGCCCAGCCGATGAGGGTCGCCAACCTCATCGGCCGTGGTGATCCAGGGGCCAAAAGGGCCATGTGTGTCGAACGATTTGCCGAGGACCCATTGGGGCGTTCTCAACTGCCAGTCCCGCGCACTTACGTCATTGCCGACACAGTAGCCGAAGACATGTCCGGGCGCTGCTAGCTTCGAAATGTATCGACCTGCGGTGCCGATGATGAATACGAGTTCCGCCTCGTAGTCCACAGCGTTCGACACCCGAGGCAGTTTGATTGGCGCGTACGGTGCATGAACGCTGTTTACGGTCTTGGTGAACCAGACCTGATGCGCAGGTGGCTTGGCACCGCTTTCCGCCACGTGGTCCGCATAGTTCATTCCGATCGCCATCACCTTGCCAGGCCGGGCAATCGGAGCGCGCAAAACAACATCAGCAAGGGGGAAACCCGGCGCCGAATCCAGGTGCAGTTCGCCAATCGCCGCTCGCACACTCTGCCAATGCACAATCACCTCAACCATTGACCCGGGCAGGCCGGGGAGGGCCCGTGTCAGGGAGATGATCCGCGTACCCGCTACCAGGCCGATCTCCGGATGACCGCCGATCTCGAAGGATGCCAGTTTCATCGGCGCCGACCCTCCTCAGTGGCTGTGCCCATGTTGACTTCCAAACTATGCTGCGACGGCTGCGCCGAAGGCTGCGAGCTCCTTCGAATCGATATACTCGTCAAGCCGGACGATCCGGCCGTCTTCGATGGTTGCAAACATGGCAACCTGGAACACAAACCGCTGACCGCCGCGTGTCGTTGCTTCGACACGATGCCTGCGGACGCCCCGATTTCCAACTACGAGTTGCTCATCGAACACGTAGCGCAGCCGAACACCCTGCCGCCAAAGTCCCATCAGCATTGCGATGTTCGCGTCTTTTGACATGGTGTCATTGGAGTTGTTGTGCCAGATCAGAGCGTCGTCCCTGTAGAGCTCACCCAGGGCAGCTTCGTTGCCGGTCTCGATCGCCGCCAGAAACCTTTGAATCACTGCGTTGAAGTTTTGGTCGCTCATCGGCATTCTTCTCCTATGTCTTTCGCCCGAGGATTGTTGCCGTAAACCGGCCGTCGCGGAAGCCGGCGCACGGGAAGCATTTCATATGCAATTTGTTGCCTGCGTCTGGCCCGGGCCCTTTCGCGCCCGCCGTTTCGTGATAGTAATGCCGCTTATCAACGGCAGCAGATGAGCACCCGAAGCGGGATTTGCTGTCGATTCCGATTGCAAACCAAACGGGGCGGCTATCGTGGAGCCCTGGAAAGGAACATACGGGACATGCCCATCCGTGACCCAGCACTGCAGACCGAGTCGCAAGCAGGAAAGACCACAGGCGAGCACGAGACACAGACGTTGTCAGGGCACGAGGCCGCTCTACTCGAGAAGTACAGGATTGAGCGGGCCAAGCGCATCCGCACCGAGGGACTTGCGCAATTCCGCAAGTCCGAGGGTGAGCTCGCCTACTTCCTGGAGGATCCCTACGCCCGCACGCCGCTGCAGCGTGCGCCCATGCAAAACGAGGTCGACGTAGTAATCGTTGGCGGCGGCTGGTCGGGCATGCTGACAGCGATCCACCTTCGACAGGCCGGCGTCAAGGATATCGCCATCATCGAGTCCGGAGGCGATTTCGGAGGCGTTTGGTATTGGAACCGTTATCCGGGCTGCCGGTGCGATGTGGACTCCTTCATCTACATGCCGCTTCTCGAGGAAACCGGCTACATGCCGACCGAGAAGTATGCCAAGTCCGAGGAGATCCGGGCTCATGCCCAGGCGATCGCCAGGCAGTACGACCTGTATCGGCACGCCGTGTTCCAGACGCGCGTGACTGAGCTTCGCTGGGATGAGGAAGCGGCCAGGTGGATCATCAGCACGGACAGGAAGGACGCGATCAAGAGCCGGTTCGCATTTGTCGGCAACGGCGCGCTGAACTACCCGAAGCTGCCTGGAATCCCCGGCATCGAGACCTTCAAGGGACATTCGTTCCACAGCAGCCGCTGGGATTACGCCTATACCGGCGGTGATGCGAACGGTGACCTGGTCAATCTAAAGGACAGGCGCGTCGCCCTGATCGGAACCGGCTCCTCGGGAGTTCAATGCGTAGCGCCGCTGTCGCAATGGACGAAGCAGCTCTACGTTGTGCAGCGTACACCCGCCGTGGTGAGCATCCGTGGCAACAAGCCCACCGATCCAAGTTGGGTCAGCTCGCTGAAGGCCGGCTGGGCCAAACAGCGGATGGCCAATTTCGATGGGATCCTCGCGGGACTGGTCCGAGATGAGGACCTGGTGGATGACGAATGGACGGACCTCTGGGGTCCGCCGCCGCCACCGCCCGCCGGGGCCGATCTGAGCGAGCTCGCCGCGTTCTTTCAGAAGATCGACATCGAGAAAATGGACCGCGTTCGGGCGCGCGTCGATTCCATCGTCAAGGATCCGGCGACCGCAGAAGCGCTGAAGCCCTGGTACAACCGGTTCTGCAAACGCCCGACCTTCAATGACGACTATCTCCCGGCCTTCAATCGTCCGAACGTGAAGCTCGTCGATACACAGGGCCGGGGGCTGGATCGTATCACCGAGAACGCGATCGTTTTCGATGGTAGGTCGTACGAAGTCGACTGCATCATCTACGCCACCGGCTTCGACCTGCTCACGACATCGCACAAAGCCGGCGGGTTCGAGATTTTCGGACGTGGCGGGCAAACGATCGACCAGAAGTGGGCAATGGCCGTACGGTCACTGCACGGAATCTATACCCATGGATTTCCTAATCTGTTGTTCGTCGCCGGGATGCGGCAGGGCTGTCCAACCGTGAATTTCCCCTACATGACCAACGAGCAGGCCTTTCACGCCGCGCAAGTCGTCAAACGCCTGTTGCAGGACAACGTCAGGGTCATGGAGGTCACCCCCGAGGCCGAAAACAGGTGGTGCGAGATCATCGCCGCGAAATCGAAGGTGAACGTCGAGTATATCCGTGCTTGCACGCCGAGTTTCCTGAACGCCGAAGGTGATCTCTCGGAGTTGCCAAAGCAGGCGTTCCCCACAGCCTACGGCGGTGGTCCGTTCGAATACATTGACATCCTGAGGAATTGGCGCGAGCGCGGCCTCCTCGACGACCTGCACCTCGTTCGCGAATAGAAACGATCGTGCCGCGGCACGTGTTGTAGGAGTTGTCACGTCTAATTCTTGATCAGTTGACAAAGAAAGGTGCAATCAGCTACCTGACACGAGGGGGAAGATCTTATGGTTTCAGGTCGGAATGGGATCGCCCGTACGCTTGCAACGCGGGCCGCCATCATTGCATTGCTCGGCCTGACAGGCCGTGCTCCTGCCCAGACGCAAAGTGCCGCATCTGCAGAGGCCGAGGCTCCAAAGGCGGAACTGGGAGAAGTCGTCGTCACCGCCCAGCGGCGCGCGGAATCCTTGAAAGACGTTCCGATCTCGGTGCAGGCGATTCCCGGTGATCAACTCGCCACCCAGGCAATTAACACCACCTCCGACCTGGCGGCGATTTCCCCGACGCTCAATTTCTCCACGGGTAACAGCGCCAACGCCTCGGCATTCTCATTGCGCGGGGTCAGCTCGCTTACCTTGCAAAATGGTATTCAGCCGAGCACAGCGATGGTCGTCGACGGTGTGGCTGTTGCCCGGCAAGCGGAATTCGTATCCGACCTCGGCGATATCGATCGGATCGAAATTCTGAACGGCCCGCAGGGCACGCTCTTTGGAAAGAACTCGACAGCCGGCGTCATCAACATCGTCACAAAACAGCCAACCAACGAGCTGGCAGGAATGGTTGAAACTCTGGCGACCAACGATTCCGAATTCGGTATCCGTACGATGCTCAACGTGCCGCTCGGAAATGCAGTCCGGCTCCGGGTGAATGCCTTTTACCGGGACCAGGCGCCGCTCATCAGGAATCTGAGTGGTCCCGATGTGTTGGGGACCAAGGTTTTTGGCGGGAGCGTGAAACTGGCGGTTGATATCACCGATAATCTGAATTTGCTGCTCGCCGGCACTTATTCCCATACGAGAAGCAGCGGGGGCCAGCACGTGCCAGTCGGCTTGGGCGTATTTGGGCCCTTGCAGGCTGCCGTCTATGCTCCGGCGCAGGTGGGCCGCGGAATGACGACGATCAACATGAACGCACCGGCAGTCGATCTGTTCATACCCTGGAATGTCTCGGGCACGCTCAATTGGCGACTTTCGGATGCCTTGAGCCTGATCTCCATCTCCAGCTTCAGTGGATTCAGCGAAGACAGCGAAGTCTCCATAGATGAGACGCCAGCCGGCATCATCGTCGGCCAAGGCCCGCCGACCGTCGGCCCAGGCTATCCCTTCCGGGCCGTGCTGGTGCCGTTCAGGGACCGCTTCCCCGATCGCTTTCATTATTTCTCCCACGAGGACCGTATCAACTACAACACGGGTCCGATGAACGCCGTCCTGGGGGTGTACTACCAGGACTATCGTGACGCCTATGCGCTGAATTTGCCCTTTATTTTCGATGGCAGTCTCGTTGGGGGCGCGCCTGGCGTGCCCTACTACAGCAACCAATATCCGGTTGCGACCATTCGCGACAAGACGCATTCGGTCTTCGGCGACATGACCGTGCAGCTGCCCCATGCATTCGACGTGTTCGCCGGATTGCGCTATACCTACGAGAAAATCAACGTAAGTTATCATCGCGATGATTTCTTTGGACCAGCCTCCCTGTTCAATCCGCTCACCGGTGTGTTTGCTGCACCGCCGGTCGCAACACTGAATACGCAGGCGCAGCACCGGGTTTTCAACTTGTCCGGCCGGGCTGGACTCGAGTACAAACCTACGAACAATCTCAATTACTACTTCTCCTACTCCAGGGGTTATAAGTCTCCTGCCGTTGATGTCAGCCAGAATCTCGGGCCGGGCTCGGATCCGATCATCAAGCCGGAACTGGCAACAGCCTACGAGGTCGGATCCAAGTTGCGGCTGTTCGAGAATCGGCTCGCGCTGAACGTCGCGGTGTTTTACGAAGAAATCAAGGGCATCCAGGAAGGCATCATTCCCCCCGGAATCGTGTTCCGTCCGACCCTCGTCAACGCCGGGACGCTCCGGACCCGCGGTGTGGAAGCAGATGCCCGCTGGGCAGTTACGCCTGAGCTGCGATTCGCCCTGGGGTCCGCCTATAACAAGGCCACCTATGCCGGCTTCCACTACGTGTGCACCAGCACACAGCTCGCCACCAACACATGTCCAAACGATCCCACCGCCGGATTCCAGGACATAACCGGTCAGCAGGCCATCCAGTCGCCGCGCTGGAAATATTCCGTGAGCGGCGACTACTCGAGCAGATTTCGCAGCAGCGACCTCAGCTACTATCTGCATGTCGGCTGGACATGGACCGACTCGATCTACTATGAGCTGGGTCAGGATCCGCTCTCCCGTGAACCCGCCCACGGCTTGCTCGATGCGAGCGTTGGCCTGAAAGGCAGGAACGATCGGTGGGAGATCCAGGCCTTCGGCAAAAACCTGACGAACCGTTTCCACTATTCCAATTTGAATGACTTCGCCACCATCGGCCAGCCTATCGGCTACCTGTCCCGTGACTTCACACGATATGGCGGCATCAGACTTACCTACCGTTTCTGAGCCTGTATGGGAAAGTGCAGGAGAATCCGACGGATAGCCGCGAAGATTGCAGCTGATGCGGCAGGGGGTCTATAGTGGTGCAGGAGGGGCGCGCACGAGCGCAGATCGGCACGAAAACGGTGCGCGGCGGGCCGGCCATGACGCAACGATCAATCAAATCCGCCGAGCGCACTCTGCGCCTGTTTGAGCTTTTCTCGCGCCGCCAGGAGCGGCTGACGGTCACCGAGATTGCGCGCGGTCTCGGCATTCCACAACCCAGCGCCAGCATGCTGCTGACCAATCTGGCTGGGCTCGGCTATCTGGAGTACGACCGGTTCGCCAGATCCTACGCGCCTACAATACGTGTGCTGCTCCTTGGCAGTTGGGTTGGGCAGCGCCTCGGCGGTCGTCAGTCCCTGGTTGCCCTTCTCGAGGATCTCCATCAAACCGTGGGTGAAGACATCTTTGTCGGCATTCACAATGGCGCTCACGCGCAGATCATCCAGGTCGAGCGTGGCAACCATGATCTGAGCATTGACTCCGGTCAAATGTATTCCCTTACCTGTACCTCCATTGGACGAGTACTGCTTGCGTCAAAGCCCGAGGCTGAGCTCGTCCGGTTGGTGCGTCGTTGCAATGCGGAGGCGACAGAGAGCCGCTCCAGAGTCAATGAAGTTGCTTTCATGGCGGTTATTGAAGAAGTGCGGCGCAACGGTTATGCGGTTACAACCGGCTATGTCTCAGCCGGGCGGCGGAGTATCGCGGTACCTGTTCCTTCGCGCACGGGTAGAGTGCTCTTCGGAATCGGCGTCGCCGGGCCAATCGAGCGCATCGAGGCGAAGCGTGAGCTGATTTTGCAGGGCTTGCGCGCATTTCAGGCGGCGATGCTGGAATCCGACGTCATCAACAACGATAACGCGCGCGCAACCGACGTTCTCAAGGACCGGACCTGCGCGTGAGGCTTGCTGCGACGAGCTGCACGTGAGCGCATGCCGCCCGAATTCCTGATCACTTGACAAAGAAATCCCCGATCAGCTAGCCTGCTGCAGCATGGGCGAGCGCTGATGAACTCTTTCAAGGTCGCAGTTGTCGGGTCCGGTCCGGCGGGAATGTACGCGATCCAGCATCTGCTGGAGCAAACACGCTTCGATGTTGAGATCGATCTGCTCGAACGCCTGCCAACCCCGTGGGGGCTCGTCAGAGCGGGTGTCGCGCCTGACCACCCGGAAAAGAAGCTGATTGCCGATCGCCTGTTTCAGTTTTTTCTGAAGCGCAGCAACGTGCGCTTTTTTGGCAATGTCGAGATCGGCTCCGATATCAGTCACGACGAACTGACAGCCTGTTACGACGCGGTCATCTATGCCGTTGGGGCCAGCGATGACAAGCCGATGGCAATTCCGGGGGAACAATTGCCTGGCAGCTGGTCGGCCCGCCAATTTGTGGCCTGGTATAACGGTCACCCGGACGCCCGCCATCTTCAGTTTGATTTCTCCAGCCCGCGCGCGGTCATTGTCGGTACCGGTAATGTCGCTCTGGATGTGGCGCGCATGCTGACGCTGCCGGTCGGGCAACTGGCCAGGACGGATATCGCCGAGCATGCGCTGCAAGCCCTGCAAGCCAGCCGTGTGAAGGAGGTGATCCTGCTGGGGCGCCGGGGCTGTCAGCAGGCGGCATTCCATAACCCTGAGCTCGAGGAGCTGCTGTATCTCGACGGTGTTGACATACAGATCGAGGCCGATGATTTGTCAGCGCCCGAGCGGACCGGCGCCGATTGGGACACCCGCCGAAAACTGGCCACATTGATTCGTTTGCAGGCGCGCAGAGTCGCTACGCCCGTCAAGCGCATCGTGTTCAAATTTCATCATTCGCCAGTGTCGGTCAGCGGCGATACACAGGTGACGGGGGTGCAGGTTCGCAAGTCCGATGGCTCGGGCTCATTGGGTACGATCCAGTGCGGTTTGTTGTTGAGGGCGATTGGGTATCGCGGCAGAGCGCTGGCGGGGCTGCCCTTTGATGTGCAAACAGGCGTCGTCAGCAATATTGCAGGCCGGGTCATGGATAGCTCCGGGCCGCGGACGGGTGTCTATGTAACCGGCTGGATCAAGAGGGGTCCCCGCGGTGTGATTGGCTCGAATAAACAGTGCGCCGCTGAAACCGTGGGCTGCCTGCTGGAGGATGCCCGAGCGGGAAAATTGTCTCGTCCCAACGCCGACGCGCTACTGCAGGGACTCGCACGCCGGCGGCAGGTGGTGTCATTTCGGGGTTGGCAACACATCGACCGGGCTGAGCGTCAGGCCGGAAGCGCCCAGAGGCGCCCGCGGATCAAACAGACCGATATTGGCGAGCTGCTGGCCTCGGCCGGAAGCCCAAAGCCGTAGGTACGAGGTGGGTCATGAGCACGAAGAAAGTGCATACCTTTTGTCGCATTTGCGAGCCTGGCTGTGGACTGCTGGCGCAGGTCGAAGACGGCCGGATCCTGTCTCTCAGGAACGATAAAGATCACCCGATTCACAGAGGCTTCTGCTGCCACAAGGGCATCCAGTATCTGCGTGTACATCAGGATCCGGACAGGCTCAACTACCCGCTCAGGCGCTGCAACCCGCGCAGCGAAGAGCGGGGCGATTTTGCGCCGGTGAGTTGGGATCAGGCTGCGACCGAAATCGGCGCCAAGCTCAATGACATCGTGCGGCGGTATGGCGACAAAGCCATCGCCATGTACCAGGGCAATCCCACGGTCTTCAGCAACAACTACTGGACCAACGCGGAGGCTCTGAGCGGCGGCTTTGGCGCAGGGCCCCGCTTCAGTGCCCTCACTCAGGATGCTGCGAACAAGTTTGCCGGTAGCGAAGCCATCTATGGCTCGTTCATGGTTCATCCAATTCCGGACCTGCCGCATACCGATTACTTCCTGGGTATCGGCTGCAACCCGGCGATATCGCACATGTCGCTGGTAAGCGTCTCCGACCCGATGGCCAAGCTGCGGGCGATCAAACAGCGTGGCGGCAAGATCGTTTTCATCAACCCCCGTCAGATCGAGTCGGCGACACCCGAAACGGGCGAGGTGCTGCAGATCAGGCCCGATACCGACTTTTACTTTCTGGCGGGGCTGCTGCACGAGATCATCTTCAACATCGGTTATGACCGACAACGGGTCGAGAGACGCGCCAAAAACCTCGATGAGCTGCTCGGGTTCGTGAAGACCTGGCCGGCGGAGCGCGCTGCCGCGGTCAGCGGTATCAGCCTCGGGGCGATTCGCGAGATTGCGCGCGAGTTTTGCGCGGCATCGTCGGCCAGTATCTATATGTCCACGGGCGTGAACCAGGGCAGCCAGGGTGTGTTGGCGTACTGGATGCTGCAGACGATCAGCCTGGTGTCGGGCAATCTTGGCAGGCGCGGCGGCAATATCTACCCCGTGGGGTTCTGCCCGACAGCGCAATTCACCAAGCGAAAGCAGGATCAGCCGTTCTTCGACACGGAGTTCGGCGAGCTGCGGGCCATTGCCGGCACCATGCCCGGCAATCTGATGCCCGAGCTGCTCGAAAGCCGGCAGAACCCGGTCAAGGCTTTGATCGTGATATCGGGCAATCCGCTTCTCTCGGTTGGAGGGGAGGCACGGTTACGCGCGGCATTTCAGGGTCTGGAGCTGATTGTCGTATTGGACATCTACCGCTCGGTGACAGCGGAGCTCGCCGACTATGTGCTGCCCGCGACGGATTTTCTGGAGCGCGAGGACGTCAACTCGCTCGGACTCGGCATGCAGATGGAACCGCATGTGCAATACACCCCGGCAGTGGTGCCTCCGGCGGGGGAGCGTCGCGATGACTGGTGGATCCTGTCGCGCCTGCTGCAGGCGATGGGCAGGCCTTCGTTGCTGGATGATCCGCAACCGAAACCCTTCGGCGCTGTCGAAGCGATGCTGCAATACAGTGGCCTCAGTCTCGACAAGCTGAAACAAATGCCATGCCAGACGGCGGTCCTTCCGGAGCCGGACCCGGAGGAGTTATTCCGCTTTGGCGTGCAAAATGACGATGGCTTGATCGATTGTTGTCCGCAGCTGTTCGAGCGAGGCTACGCCTCAGCCGAGCGGCACTGGCGGGGGTTGATTGCAGAACCGAAGGATCAGCTCAAACTCATCACGCGGCGCACAGGGCTGATGATCAACAGCTGGATGAACAATCTGCCGGTGCACAAGAAGAGCGTCCACATGACCAACCCCTTGTGGATGAACCCTCAGGATGCCGAGTCGCGCAGCCTGTTCGCGGGCGATGAGGTCCGTGTGCAGACGGACTTTGGGCAGGTGCAGGCCGAGCTGGTGCTCGATGCGACGTTGAGACCCGGTGTTGTTGCGATGTCTCACGGTTGGGGGCAGAGCAAAGCGTACGGACTGAGCACGGCGAGCCGATTCCCGGGTGTCAATGTGAATCACCTGGCGGCGGTCGGCGCCGGCAGTTTTGATGTACTCAGCAACCAGGCACAACTGACCGGCATCAAAGTCCAGGTGACCGCGAGCTCGCCGCAGTGAGGAGACGCTGATGATCAGCTTATCAGGTAAGGTTGCCATCGTTACAGGCGCAGCCAGCGGCCAGGGAGCCGCCGAAGCCAGATTGCTCGCGGCGGCGGGAGCGAAGGTCGTCCTGACAGATATCAGTGACAAGGGCCGGGCTGTCGCGGCCGAGCTGGGCGGCAATGGTGTTTTCGTAGACCAGGACGTCAGTCAGGAGGCAGATTGGGGGCGGGTCATCGAGCAGGCCCTGGCACGGTTCGGACGCCTCGACGTGCTCGTGAACAATGCCGGCATTTATAAGCCGGGCACCCTGCCCGATACGGACGTTGCCTTGTGGGATCGCCACTATCGCGTCAACCAGCTCGGGGTGTTCCTCGGCATGCGCGCCGCGCTGCAGCCGATGCTGAAAAGCGGGGGCGGGTCGATTATCAATGTCTCATCCAAGGCGGGTATGAGCAAGGGACCTAACATGTTTGCCTACGGGAGCAGCAAGTGGGCGGTGCGTGGCATGTCGCAGCTCGCCGCTGTCGACTATGCGCCCTTTGGGATCCGCGTAAACGCGATCTATCCCGGCATGATAGACACGCCGATGCTCGCAGAGAACAACCCGGAGCAACTGGCGATGTACAAGAATATGATCCCGCTGAAACGTGTGGGAAGGCCAGAGGAGGTCGCCCAGGTGGTACTGTTCCTTGCCTCAGACCTGTCCAGCTACATGAGCGGCGCGGAGATCGGAATCGACGGAGGCCTTTGATCGCCATGGACGCGCCCAGCAGAACGGCACGCATGAGCCGCGGTTCGGGGCGTGTTGGCCGAAGACACCCCACCGAGTTTATCGAGCGGCTCATGAAGGTCGCCTTCGACGCCTTCGTTGCATACGGCTATGAAGGGGCCAGTATGCGGCAGATCGCCAAGGAGGCGGGTACCACCATCCAGCGTGTTGTTTACCACGTCCGCTCCAAGGAGGAATTGTGGAAACAGGTCATCAAGCGGGTGGTGGATAGTTATGATCTTCGGAGGAAAGCCGTGCTGGAATCGCTCGGCGATGCGTCGGCTGCGACCAGGCTGAGGCATGTCATCGACGACATGGTCACATTTCAGGCGCAGACGCCTGGCATTCACCGTATGATGACTGCCGATGCCGCGCAGGCAAGCAAGCGGCTCACCTGGCTGTGTCAGAATTACCTGCTCGCGCAGGTTCGCGAGATGGTCGGGCTGATCAAGGAAGCCCAGGGCGAGGGTGCCGTCAGGCCCGTGGATCCCGCGCGGCTACGCTATGCCATCCTGTCGATGGGCGCTGTGCCTTTCGCCATAGCCGCCGAGTTCCAGGCGACGACAGGTCATAATCCATTTGATCGCGAGGAGGTCCGCAGGACGATCGATTTTATCTGCGAGTTGGTCTTTGTAGATAACACGCCAGACCCATCCGGTCCAAAGCCAGTGCGCGACGCGGATGCGCGGCGCCCAAAGCGTAAAAAATGATCTTGCAGGGTCTGCAGCATCATCGGCCCTTCCATTGCGGCGCGCGCTTCTGCACGAAGGCGAGTGGGCCTTCTTTGATATCGGCGGAGCGAAACAGCGCCCGTGTTGCCGGATAGCGGCTCTGCTGTGTGTAGGCCTGCGCGATCGATGGTGTGTCGAGCGCCTTGTGCACAATCTGCTTTGCGGCGCGTATTGACATAGGGCTGGAGGCGACGATATCCGCGGCCCATCGTCTTGCGGTCGCGAGCAGCTCAGGAGGCTTGGTGATCTCGTTGACGAATCCAAGCCGCAAGCCCTCCGCGGCCGAGACCTTGCGGCCGCTGAGGATGATGCCCATCGCCTGCTTGAGTCCGATCTCGCGTGGCAAGCGCAGCAGACCGCCGCACAGCGCAGCCAAGCCCACTTTGGGTTCCGGCAACGCGAAGAATGCAGTTTCTACCGCAACGATGATGTCGCATGCCAGCGCGATCTCGAATCCGCCGCCCATTGCCACGCCATTGACGGCGGCGATGACCGGTTTGTCCAGATCGAAGCGCCCAGTCAACCCGCCAAAGCCGGCGAGTGGCATCTCCAGCCTCGCGCCTCGCGCCATCGCGCCTGCGGTAAACTTCAAGTCGTTGCCAGCGGAAAACGCCTGGTCGCCGGCACCAGTGAGGATCGCCACCCATTGGTCCGGGTCGGCGGCAAACTCGTCGAATATCTCAGCGAGCTCGGCGTTTGCGGATGGATGCAGTGCATTCATCGACTCTATGCGATTGATCGTGACGATGGTCAGCGGACCTTCGCGCTCCACCAATGAGAAGCGCGGCCTTCTCGTGTGGGAAGCCGCTTCGCCGGCTTTCCATAGAGGCTTTCCGAACGGATCGATCCGAACATGCCCCCTACGACCGATTGCCGACTCCGCAGGCGACTGCAGCAGCGCCATCGATTCAGTATCTTCCTCGTATACCCGTGCCATCGTGCGACTGCCGTCCGGCGTGCGGACTATCACGAAGCCCTCGAGCGCCACCCCGCTATTGTCATACAGGACGGTGTAGGTCTCGATTGTCGCTGGTCCGCTATAGTGTTCGTCGAGAGCCGGTACGGGGCCCCGCGCCTCGTCCGCCTCATCCTGGACTGAGTAATTCAACGCGAGTGGAGCAGGGGCGGAGCGGGCACTCACCACTAACGCGTGGTGTTTGGTGACATAACCTCCTTGCGCATAGAGGAGCCCGACCTCCTGAGGCGCCTCCCGCAACTCGCGGACCATCGCACAGAACGCGTGACCCATGTAGTTGTTGATGGGTCCGCCAAAGAAAGTAAGCCCCCCGGCCACGGTCGGTGGGTGTTGGGCGGGGTCGAGACCGAGCGTGCGCAGGGCCATTTTTGGTACTACGGGGAAGCAGCTATAAAGCTCCAATCGGTCGAATGCCTCGGCGTCGCCCCCGACGATCTCGACAGCTTTTTGCAGCGTGGCAGCTTGTGCGGTGCTGTGATCGTAGCGGTCGCGAAGCAGGTAGTGCTCCGGTTCGCTCGCGCTGGCTCCGCCCCAGATATGTATTAGCCGCCCCTCGGGTATTCCCGCCGCCCGCGCCGTCGCCAGGTTGGTCACGATGATCGCTGCGGCTTGGTTGACAGTCGGATTCGCTACCATGAGCTTCGGATAGGGCCACGCGACAAGCCGATTATCAGCCCGCACGGCTGCAATCACTTCTGCGCGCGGACTGCTTCGATTCCACGCGTAGGGATTTTGCGAAGCGACCGCGGCGTATTGGGCCCACAGGGCAGCCGATTCCCTCTGGCCTTGTTCAGGGGTCAATCCCCAAGCGGCCTGAGTCGCCATTTCATAGAAGGGGTAAACCTGTACCGGCTCGGTGACACCGAGCTCCTTCGCCACTCCGCTGATGGCCGACCTCGGCGAGGAAAACGGGACGGAGTCTTTTTGCGAGACCAATGGCGTCCAGGGAAGGTCCGCGTGCTCCTTGCGCGCTCGTTTGATGGAGTGGAGGGCTTCGCCACCGACTATTGCAGCGACGCTCAGCTCGCCCCGCGTGATGCGGAGCGCGGCTTCGTGTATCAACCGGATCGGCGTCTCCCCGCCCATGCTGGCATTGACCTTGCGCGAGGGGTGGATGCCCAGTGTGGAACAGAGCTGGCCGACAGGATCGACATAGCGCCAGCCCACGAAGGCAACCACCTCAAGCAAATCGAGCCGCTCGAGCATCCCGCCGCCGCCGTCACGATCCGCCGCGCGAAGTGCCTGAGACATTAACGCGATGGGCTCGAGTGCCTCAGCTATGTTCGCCGGCCGTTCCACGTACTCGCCGATGCCAACGATGACTGGCGTTGTTTCAGGCTTGTTCACGCTCGCCATCCCAAACAGTCACGCCATCGAGCGCCTCAATCTGATCGTCCCACGCCAAGAGCGGGTTGACTTCCAGCGACACCAGGTTCGGCGCCAGCGCCAATGCCGCATTGCCGATCGCCACAATTGCCTTCGCGGCAGCCTGCCGGTTCACGGCGGGTGCACCGCGAAAGCCGTCGAGGATGGCCCGCCCGCGCAGTTCATCGAGCATTTCGAGCGCATCCTGCTCCGTCACCGGCAATAATCTGAGGCTGGTGTCTTTGAGCACCTCAACGAATACGCCTCCCAGGCCAACAGCGATCGCCGCG
This sequence comes from Gammaproteobacteria bacterium, assembly GCA_028293745.1. Taxonomy (GTDB): domain Bacteria; phylum Pseudomonadota; class Gammaproteobacteria; order Steroidobacterales; family Steroidobacteraceae; genus 13-2-20CM-66-19. The sequence goes on from JAQGOF010000097.1 coordinate 20,648, forward strand.
CCGAACTGCGAATCGCGCATGGTGCCAACGAACAATTCCACGCCGCCCGTTCGCATCGGCGAGACGATCACGCCTTCGATTCGGGCGTCGGGCCGCGCAGCGGCGACGCGGCCGCGAAGCGCGTCGTGCGCCGCGCGTACGGCGTCGTCACCGACGATTTTTAATGCCACGCCGCCCACCTCGGTCTTGTGCAGGATGTTGGGCGAGGCGATTTTCAAGACCACTGGGCCGCCGATTTTGCGCGCTGCCGCGACCGCTTCGTCGGCGGAGCCCACAACGGCGCCGGGGATCACATCGAGACCAAAAGCGGCGAGATGATTGAGCACCTCACGTTCGGTTCCAGGCTGACTGTTTACGCGAGATACAATCGCAAGGGGGACGTTTGAACGCCCACGACGGGCGGACCAGCGGCAGAGTTGGCCGATCGCCCGAAGCACGTGGCGCAAACCTCCGCCCGAGTAGATGATGCCATTATCCTCCGCAAGGGCGCGGGTCTCGCTGCTCACGGGGGAAAAGGTGGCACTGAGCATCAGGCTCGGCTTGGCGCTTGCCTTGGCGCCCGCGCCGATAGCTCTCATGAACCGTTCAGCAAACCCGAGCTTGTCTTTCTTGACAGGCGGATCAAACACGTAGGCGATCAGGCCGACCTCCGGGTCCCGGGACGTTACCTCCATCGCTCGGGTAATCAGGTCAGGCTCCAGCATCGCCGCTCCGGTCAGGTCCAGCGGATTGTTGGGGGTCGCGAACGCCGGGAGTGTTTCCCGCAGGGCCGACGTTGTGGAAGAGGCGAGCGGTGGGATACGCGTACCCTCGCATTCGGCCTGATCGGTGGCGATCTCGCCCAATCCTCCTGACATTGCGATCAAACCGAGACCGGGGCGCGCCACGGGGCCCAGGCGCGCGAACAGATCCGCGGTGATCACGAGTTCCTCCAGCGAGCGAACCCGTGTCATTCCAAGCTGACGACACAGAGCATCAAATACACGGTCGTTGCCCACCAAAGAGCCGGTATGAGCCTGGGCAGCCTGTGCGGCCGCCTCGCTGCTTCCCACTTTCAACACGATGACCGGTTTGCCGACCGAGTCTGCGTATGCGACGGCTTTTGCGAACCGAGCGGGATGCCGCACTGTTTCAAGAAACAGTGCGATGGCGCGTGCCGGAGAGTTTGCAGCGAGATAGTCGATCGCGTCCGCGACATCGACATCTGCCTCGTTTCCCGTCGAAATGATATGCGTGAGCCCAATGGACTGCTGATGCGCGGACTGTTCGAGGTGGGCGGCAAGTGCACCGCTCTGCGAGACCAGCGCAAACGTGGGGCCGGGTGTTGGACGCCGCAGGGGCGTCGTCCACATCGGCGTGCTATCTATATAGTTCACGAATCCCAGGCAATTGGGTCCGAGGAGGCGGATCCCAACTTTTCGCGCAGCCTGGGCCAGTTGCGCTTGTTGTACCGCACCAGCGGAACCCATTTCGGCGAAACCGGAGGACAGGAGTACCGCACCTGCCACTCCTGCCGAGCGCAGGTCCTCGATAGTGTCCAGTAACGCGGTCGCTGGAACCATCAACAAGGCCGCATCGATTGATTCTCCCGCCGCCGCGCAGCTGGTGGCCGCAGGCAGACCGTGAATCGTGCCGCCCTTGGGGTTTACCGGAATGATCCGGCCGGCGAATCCGAAGCGAACAAGATTGTCGTGCGCAGCAACCGACCAGATCGACCGTTCCGTGGCGCCTACGAGGGCGATGGACCGCGGTCGTATGAAGCGGTCCAGCAATCCCCGCGAAGGTTCCGAGGAGTGCGTGGCAGGGATGGAAGGCGTGTCATCCATCATTCTTGCGCGTGTCTCCGGACTACTGATCCAGACAATCAAAGACGGCTTTGATGAGGCCGCGACGACGCGGATCGCGTTCCGCAAGCTCACCCATACGGTTCGGCGTGTAAGAGACGGAGACGTCAGCAACCGGATCGCCGAGTGAGAAGGTTCCACCCCAGCCGCCATGGTAAAAGGTGTTGGGATTGGGTCCGTACAACCCCTCGTTCACCGCGAAGCCGGCCGCCCAGCGCGCCTGAACGTTTTTTACCTGATCCAGTCCTTCCGTGCGGACGCGAACCGCCTCTGCGATGACTTCCGGGCTCGCGAGGCGCTTGCCATTTCGCGGGTGCCCGAGCACGAGCGCATAGAATTCCGCCATGGAGTGCGCGTTACCAAAACCGTTCGCTGCCGGATTATCCGCGTCACGCCATTCGGGCAGATTGGCATACCTGACATCCATCGGCGGGTTCATCGCGGCCACCTGGGCGCGATTGAGATTCGGGTTGTGCGCCTTGTCCATGTACACCGGGCCCTCCACGCGGTAGAAGTTACTCAGATCGAGATCCTCATCGGGTCTGACTACCTCAGCGGCCTGGTCGAACTCTTCCGGTTTCAGTCCGATCGATATACCCAGCCTGAAGGGCAGGGCGATTTCCTGGGCAACGAACTGGCGGACAGTGCGGCCTTCGATACGCTTGAAGAGCACCGCAGTGATGGGACCCAGGCTCACGCCGTGATATCCGCACGCTGTGCCGGGGAGCCAGAAGGGTGCTTGGGATGCCAGACGCGCCGCCGCGAGGTCTGTCGCCAGTAGTTCATTCAACGTGGTCGGCGCCTCGAAGCCGGGCAGGCCTGCCTGGTGGCTGAGCAATTGCGCGATGGTGATTGCCTCTTTTCCTTCGGCCCCAAACTCCGGCCAGTACTTGCTCACGCAATCCTCATAGGTCGCCAAGCCTCGATCGATGATCATGGCGAAGCAGATGCCTGTGATGGGTTTGGTCCCTGACCACAGTGGAGCGCGTGTCTCGCGAGTCCAGGATTGCGTGCGGGCCTGGTCCTTCCAGCCGCCCCAGAGATCGACGACCAACCCCCCATGGAGTGTTACCGCCACCGAGGCGCCGAGCTCATCGTGATCCGTGAAGTTGCGCGTGAATACTTCCCGCACATGGTCGAACTCAGGGCGGTTGAAGCCTTCGATTTTGCCCTTCATTTCCGTATCGCCGCTGGCGCCGTTCTGCATCGGTACTCTCCGCTCGGCTCGGGCCTGTATCTGGCGCCGCCGTCTGTCGGCATTAATGCCACAAACAGCGGCCGCAAAAGCGGGCGAGTCGCATCGAGGTCGATAAATTGCATATGAAATAATTCCAGTCATCGAGCGAAGACCCAACTGCGCGCATTGACCCATCCGTTCAGATTGATCTAGCGTGTGATGGTGCGGTTGCGCGGCGGGTTGATAACGAACGCGAATGGAGCTCAGAAAATCATGACTCATGCTCTGATCATCGACGCTTGTCGAACGCCTCGCGGCATCGGTAAAGCCGGCAAAGGGGCGCTGACCGAAATCCACCCACACCGATTGGGTGCAGCCGTCCTCGAGGCGCTTGTGGAGCGGACAGGCATCAATACCGCCGACGTGGATGACGTTATATGGGGAACAAATTCCCAGCGCGGTGTACAGAGCAATGATCTGGGCCGAATGTCTGCGCTCGACGCTGGCTTCGACGTGCACTCGAGCGGCGTGACGCTGGACCGGTTCTGCGGCTCCGGGATTACCGCTGTCGTCATGGCCGCGGCTTCGATCATGTCCGGCATGGAGGACCTGGTCGTCGCAGGTGGAACCGAAATGATGTCCGTTACAAACCGGCGCGGACCGGATGAGGGTCCGACGTTGTTCGACAACGGAAATTTGCATCTCCGCGCCATGCATCCTCAATCGCAACAAGGGGTGTGCGCAGATGCGATCGCTACGCTGGAACGCATCCCACGCGAGGCGCTGGATGATCTTGCCCTCCAAAGTCAACAGCGTGCTGCCAACGCCATCCGGGCCGGTTACTTTGCGCGTAGTTTGATTCCTGTCCACCATGAAGATGGCCGCCTTGCGCTCGATCGGGACGAATATCCTCGCCCCCAGACGACGCGGGAGGCGCTCAGCGGCCTGAAGCCCGCATTCGAAGCGCTTGCAGATGTTCCCCTTGATGCGAGCGGCCTGACCTATCGCAAGCTGATCAACAACAGATATCCCGATCTGCAGATCAAATTCGTGCACCACGCTGGCAATTCGTCGGGCGTCGTCGACGGTTCCGCCGCCCTTCTTCTGGCGTCTCCAAGTTACGCCAAGGCGCATGGGTTGAAACCGCGCGCACGCGTCGTGTCAATGGCGAACATGGGTGACGATCCGACCCTGATGCTGAATGCGCCGGTCCCGGCCGCGCGCAAGGTTGTGTCCAAGGCGGGGCTCACGCTCAAACAGATCGACTTGTTCGAGATCAACGAGGCGTTCGCCGTCGTCGCGGAGAAATTCATTCGAGATCTGCAGCTGGATCGCGAAAGGGTAAACGTCAATGGCGGCGCAATGGCGCTCGGTCATCCTATCGGCGCCACCGGCGCAATCCTGATCGGATCCATGCTTGACGAGCTCGAGCGTCGCGACTTGAAGCGCGGCCTGGTGACGATGTGTGCCGGTGGCGGGATGGCCCCGGCGATCATCATCGAACGGGTATGAGCGGGTTCCTACACGCGAAGGAGCTGCTCCATGCGTTATTCAAAGATCATTTGCGAAACGCGTGGGGATGTCGCAATCATCCGTCTGGATGATGAGAGAACCCTGAATGCCATTTCGCCGCAGATGGCCGAGGAGCTTCGCCATGCGCTGGTCAAGGTCTGCACCTCATCACGTGTGCTCATTCTGACGGGCACCGGGCGGGGGTTTTGTTCGGGCGCCAATCTTGGCGATCTCGATCCCAGCGCGCCGGAGTATGACGCGGGCGCGGTACTGGACAAACATTACAACCCACTGATGCTGGCATTGAGAGCGCTGCCGATCCCCTTCGTCGCGGCCGTCAACGGAGCCGCTGCAGGTCTCGGATGCGCGCTTGCCCTTGCTGCAGACCTGGTCGTTGCTGCGGAAAGCAGCTATTTCCTGCAGGCCTTCCGCCGGGTCGGTCTCGTGCCGGACGGCGGTTCAGCCTTCCTTCTGACTCGCGGCGCAGGCCGGGCCCGCGCCATGGAGATGATGTTGCTCGGCGAGAAGATTGCGGCGACGAAAGCCCTTGAATGGGGCTTGATCAACCGTGTCGTGCCGGCAAACGATCTTGATGACACGGCGCTCGCCCTCGCGAACGAGCTCTCTGCCGGACCCACGAAGGCGCTTTCGGCAATCCGGAAGATGTGCTGGGACGCGCTCGAAACGGGCTTCGGGCCGCAGCTCGAAAGCGAGCGCGTCCTGCAGCGCGATGCGGGGCGCACCGCTGATCATCGCGAGGGTGTGGCAGCGTTTTTGCAGAAGCGACCGGCCTCCTTCACCGGATGCTGAGGGACACGTCAGGAGCAATCTATGAGCGCGCCGCTTGCGAGTCTGTTTGACCTGACCGGCCGCGTCGGCCTCGTCTGCGGCGGTTCGCGCGGTCTCGGGCTCCAGGCGGCCGAGGCTCTTGGCGAATATGGTGCCGTGATCGCTCTCATCGCGCGCAAAGAAGCCGAGCTCAACGATGCCGTTGCTCACCTCGCGGCGCTTGGAATATCGGCATACCCTTTTATCGCGGATCTCAGCAGCTGCGATGCGGCGGACGGGATCGTGAAGCGGATCATGGCGCAATTCGGCCGCATCGACGTCCTCGTCAACAATGCCGGTGCGACATTGGGAGCTCCGGCCGAAGAGTATCCACATGGAGGGTGGAACAAGGTTTTCAATCTCAATGTCACCAGCCTGTTCATGCTCACCAAAGCCGTTGCACGCGAGGCGTTTCTTCCGCAAGGCAAAGGGGCTGTGATCAATGTCGCCTCGATCGGTGGGCAGCTCGGTCATCATCTGTGGCGCGGCGGAACTATCGACTACAACACTGCCAAGGGAGCCATCATCAACATGACGCGCGCATTGGGCGCCGAATGGGGACCGAAGAACATACGTGTAAATGCCCTGGCACCGGGATTGTTCGTCTCGAGAATGACGGCATTGACGCTCATCGAACATGGCGCCCGGCTGATCGAGCAGACGCCACTCGGAAAGCTGGGTAATGAGAGCGATCTCAAAGGGTCCGTGCTGCTGCTCGCCTCGGATGCCGGCGGGCACATCACAGGTCAAGTCCTTGTCATCGATGGCGGGACAAGCATAATCTGACGCAGATCTGCGATGACCGGGCTGCGGGCGATTCTAGAACGTGGCCTGACCCTGCTCCAGGGTGAGCATTCTTCTGAGCTCAACCTTTGACACCTTTTCCAGGGTTGAACGCGGAAAACTTGCAACGACGCGAACTTCTGCGGGACGCTTGAAAGCCGCCAGGGAAACATTGCACGCCTCCACCGCGCGTTGCTTGAGTGTGACGTCTGAAGCCCCTGCGGTGGTGGGAATTATGAAGGCGACGACTGTCTCCCCCAGAGCGACGTCCGGGCGGCCCACGACAGCAACTTCGCGGACACCAGGAACAGCGAGGATGACGCGCTCGACCTCCGACGCCGCGACGTTCTCGCCGCCGACCTTGAGCATGTCCTTGCTGCGGTCAGCAAAGTAGAGCTCGCCGTTGACACCAAGGCGCACACGGTCGCCGGTGATGAGCAGGCCATCGCTACGAAAAGCCGCTCGCGTCGCTTCCGGATCATCGACGTATTCCTGAAACAGCGAGAGGCCGGGAACGCCCCGAATGAACAGGTCGCCCACGGCGCCGGGCAAGACTGGCTGCCCTTGCGGATCCAGCACAAACACTTCGTAGCCGGGCGCTGCCCGTCCCATTGAATTGGGTACATTTCGAAGCCGTGTGCTGCCAACTATCCCATGTGTGACGGTCTCGGTCATGCCCCACCACCCAAGGGAGTTGACGTGAAACTTTGCGTCGGTGGCGGGGTCATTCAGCGGCATTCCCCAGTAGCGGTAGCCGTGTTCCGGTACAGGGTGCTCCTCGAGCGCGCGGATGCAAAATCGCACGAGCGAGGTCCATGTGCAGCGATGTTTCAACGATACGGGCCAGAATCGCGAGGCGGAGAATTTGGGCTGGAGGACGACAGTTCCTCCACCCCACAGCGACGCGAGCACCGAGTAGACTTGAGCGTTCGTGTGAAAGAGGGGCAGGTGAACCAGGTGCACATCGTTTGGACCCAGGTCCTCGTGTGCGGCACTCATTTCAGCGCCCCACAAAGCGTTCGCATGGGTCCAGAGTACTGCCTTCGGGCGCGCCGTGGTGCCCGAGGTGTATTGCACGGCAAACGGCGCTCTCGGATCGTGCGGGCGTCCTGGAACTTCAGCTGCGTCACCGCTGATCGCTCTGAATGGCATGACTCGCGGTGAGGGATGGAACGCAGCGGCTGGTGCACCGGCATTTGTTGCGGTGACACCTATCCAGCAGTTTTCGGTGGTTGACTGCTCGACAATCCCGACATGGCGGGGCTGGGTAATCGCGCCCGCCACCTTGGCATGAGTCGCAACGTAGGTCAGCTCGTCCAGGCTCAATTTGGTGTTGGATGTGACGCCGACGACGCCGGACCACGCGCAGCCCAGCCATGCAACCAAGAACTCCGGGCAATTCTCGAGGTGGATCAGCAGGCGATCGCCAGGACGCAATCCTCGCGTCTGCAGACCGGCCGCGAAGGCTCGGACTGAGTCAAAGAACTCTGAATACGTCCATATTCTTCCCACGCCCTCGAATGGCTCCCAAATCAAAAATGCCCTCTCGGCGTGGCGGACCGCCTGGGCCTGCATGAGGCTGCGCATATCCATGCCGTCGTAAGGCAGTAGTGGGGCAAGCATCGCATTCTCCGAGCGCCGCGGCCGGTATGGGCATCACGGCCGCCGGCAGATGTTTGTCCAACCTAACGTGATTGGTCAATGACCGGCTCCCGGGCTCCTTGCAGCGCCGACAATTATTTCATATGCAATTTCTGGCCGGCGGTCGGCACGCGCCCATTTGCTGGGCGACTGAGCTGTGCCATTAATGCAGGGGATCGGCAGCGGCAGACAAGGGCCAGGGACCCGGATCGAGGCGAGTACATGCAGTGAGTCAACTTCGGCATGAGGGGGAAGAGACGGTGTCATCAAACTACAGGTCGGCGTTTCGACGGCTCGCATTGAGCCTTGGCCATCTTGCGCTCTTGGGCGTTTCTGCAGCTGCAATGGCGGATATGTCAGCTCCGTCGTCTGCGGCGGCAACCTCAGAACCGGGCTCACTCGCAGAGCTGCAGGAGGTCACCGTCACGGCTCAGCGACGGACCGAACGGCTGAAAGACGTCCCGATCTCAGTACAAACAATGTCCGCAGATCAGCTTTCAGAAAGGGCCATCTCAGACACCCGTGATCTCGCCATGGTTGCGCCGACGGTGAATTTCTCCCAGGGCTATTCCGCTCTCGGCACCGCCTTCTCACTGCGCGGAGTGAGCTCGCTGGCGCTGCAGACCGGGATACAGCCCAGCACGGCCATGGTCGTTGATGGTGTCGCGTTAGCGCGCCAGGCCGAGTTCATCGCCAGGCTGTCCGATATCGATCGGATCGAGATTCTCAACGGCCCGCAAGGCACGCTATTCGGCAAGAACTCGACGGCCGGTGTGATCAGCATCGTCACGAAAGCGCCCACCAACAGATTCGAGGCCTCCACTCAGGTCATGGCCACCAATGACTCTGAATACGAGGTCAAAGGCATGGTCAATGTACCCGTCACGGATGCGATTCGCGTCCGTCTCAACGCCTTTTACGATAACCAGCACCCCCTCATAAGAAACGTGGGACCCGCTCCCGACGTGCAGGGAGCCCAATCGTACGGCGCAAACGTAAAGGTCGATTTCGATCTGACGGATACGCTCGACTTCAGGTTGGCGGCCACGTATTCGCATACAAACAGCAGCGGTGGCCAGTTCGTCGCGGTCGGGCCCAACGTATTCGGTTATGCGGCTGCGGGAGCGACGGTCTGCCGTTGCGTACCGACCATCAACACAAACGAGCGCGCAATCGACCTGTATCAGACCCGTAACGTGTCGGGTACGCTCAATTGGAGCCTGTCGGATGCATTGACGTTCGTCTCCATTACGAGCTTCAGCAGGTTCACCGAGAATGAGGGCATCGATGAGGGACTGACTCCCTTCCAGGTCATCGTAGGCCAGGCCACACCCGCGCCTGGGGCAGGCGGGGTGCTTTTCCAAGGTGTCGATCCAGGTTTCAAGAATCGCAACCCGGATGAATTTCGTTACGTGTCGGAGGAAGCACGGCTGAATTATGTTGCAGACCGCTTCAATGCCGTAGCGGGAGCCTACTATCAGGACTACCACGAGAGATACGACCTGAATCTCCCCAACATCCTGGATGGATCGCTGGTCGGGGCGGCGCCCGGGATGCCGTATTACGTCAACCGCATTCCGCATACACGGGAGACTGACAGGGCGGCATCCGTGTTTGCCGATTCGACCGTTGCGATTACGAAAATGTTCAAGGCGTTTGCGGGCGTGCGCTACACGAACGAGCGCGTGCACGTGGACTATCATCGGGATGACTATTTCGGGCCGGCCGCCCTGTTTGATCAGCTGACCGGTGTGTTTGCGGCGCCGCCAGTTGATACCGTCGACGCTACTTCCACCCACAATGAGAACAGCGTTTCGGGCCGTGCAGGCCTGCAGCTCGAGCCCAACGAGCACATGAATTTTTACGCCTCCTTCGCCCATGGTTACAAGGCGCCGGCGGCCAATCTGGGTCAGTATCTCATCGCGGGCACCGATCCGATCATCAAGCCCGAAACGGCGAACGCCGTGGAGGTGGGTGCCAAGCTCCGGCTGCTGGATAATCGCGTGGCGATAAATGCCGCGCTTTTCGAAGAGTGGATACATGGCATCCAGCTCACTGTCATCCAGCCTACCGGCGCCACATTCACCAACGTTCTCATCAACGCGGGTAGCCTCAGAACGAGAGGGGTCGAGGCGGATGCGGAGTGGGCCGTAACACCGCAGCTCAGGGTTGGTGGCGCAATTGCCTACAACCAAACGGCATACTCGGGATTCAATTTCACCTGCAACTCCACTCAGGAGGCAACCGGTACCTGCCCGAATTATCCGATCCCCGGATTTCAGCGCCTGGATGGTCAACAGGCGATCGAAGCGCCAAAGATCAAATATTCGCTCAACGCCAATTACGCGAGCACGCTCCCTGGGACCTCAATCGGTTATTACGGACAGGTCGACTGGACATGGAACAGCCCGATTTACTACGAGCTCGGCCAGGATCCGATTTCCCGTGAACCCGCCCACGGACTGCTCAACGCAAGCGTGGGGTTCAGGGGAGGGCGGGATCACAATTGGGAGGTGCAGCTCTTTGCAAAGAATCTGACCAACAAGCTGTTCTATTCCTATATGAACAATATCGGAATCCTCGGACGGCCCATTGGATACGTTACGCGGGATTACCAGCGATATGGTGGTGTAAGGCTGACATATCGCTTCTGAGGCCGTATCACGCCTGGTCACGTTTCGAGATGGAGAGATGCACATGAGCTCGCGCGGAAAGGATCTCGAAGGTAAGGTAGCATTGGTTGTGGGCGGCGGAACACCCGGCGGCATCGGTGCCGTTGTGGCTCGCGCTGTGGCGGAGGCCGGAGCCAAGGTCGTGATCGCCGATCTGGCGGGGGCGAGGCTTGACGAGGTATCGCGTTCGTTGCGTGCCGCCAGGTTCGAACTCGCTGCATGCCCGGTCGACCTTACGGATGAGAATAGCGTGCAGTCCTTGATGGGGTTCGTAACGCGAACTTTTGGCTGTCTGGATGCGGTGATCAACGTGGCTGCGGCGACGAATCTCATCCCTCTTGATCAGGGCGTGACTGATATGAGTGGCGAGCTGTGGGACAGGATGTTTGCCGTCAATGCCCGGGGTGCGATGTTGGTGTGCAAGCACGCCATTCCCGTCATGATCGAGCACGGTGGCGGCGCGATCGTCAATGTGTCGGCGGGAAGGGCATTGCGTGGTGATGTCGAGGCTACAGCCTACAGCGCATCGAAGGCTGCGATGAACTCCCTGACCCGTACGGTTGCCACCATCTACGGTGTAAAAGGCGTCCGTTGCAATGCGATTGCGCCGGGTCCGATAGCCACGGATCTGTTCAAAGCGGTCGTACCCTCCGCCGTGGTGGAGCTGATAAGGGACTGCACCCTGTTGGGGCGTTTGGGAGAACCGGAGGATATTGCCAATCTCGCCGTCTTCCTGGCGTCCGATCGCTCTTCCTTTATCACTGCACAGATCATTCAGTGTGATGGAGGTACGCTTGATCATCTACCGACGCGCTATGGTCTTCGGAGTCTTTCCAACAAAGCGCGGTGATTGCCGCAAGAGAGGTGCCCCGTGACGTTTGTGATCGCCGCGCCGTGCGTCGCTGATTACTCGTGCGTGGAGGTATGTCCGGTTGACTGCATCAGCCCGGGACCGGAAGATCCCGAGTTTCAGGAGGCCGAGCAGCTGTACATCAACCCGCAGCAGTGCATTGGCTGTGGCGCCTGTGTGGAAGTGTGTCCGGTTGTTGCAATCTACAGTGCAGACAGCCTTCCCGTAAGATGGCAGCACTACGCGGAGGTCAATCGCAGCTATTTCATGCGACGGACGAAGACTGATGACGTTCCGCGTGGTGAGTCATGAGCACGAACAGGGTGCATACCTTTTGTCGCATCTGCGAGCCTTATTGTGGACTGCTGGCGGAGGTCGAAGACGGACGGATCGTGTCTCTGAGGAACGATAAAGACCACCCGATACACAAGGGCTTCTCCTGCCACAAAGGCATCCAGTATCTGCGTGTACATCAGGATCCAGACAGGCTCAACTACCCACTTAGGCGCTGCAACCCGCGCAGCGAAGAGCGGGGCGATTTTGCTCAGGTGACCTGGGATCAGGCCGCGACGGAAGTCGGCGCCAGACTCAATGACATTGTGCAGCGGCATGGTGACAAGGCCATCGCCATGTACACGGGTAATCCCATTGTCTTCAACAGCGGCTTCTTCGCGAACGCGGAGGCTCTGAGCGCCGGTTTTGGCGCAGGACCCCGTTTCGGTGCCCTCACGCAGGATTGCGCGAACAAGTTTGCCGGTAGCGAGGCCATATACGGCTCCTTTCTGGTTCATCCGTTTCCGGATTTGCTGCATACCGACTACTTTGTGGGTATTGGCTGCAATCCGGCGGTATCGCACATGGCCTTCATAGAAATCTCGGACCCGATGGCCAAGTTGCGGGCGATCAAACAGCGTGGCGGCAAGACCGTTTTCATCAACCCCCGTCGGATCGAGTCGGCGACGCCCGAGACCGGGGAGGTGCTACAGATCAAGCCCGATACCGACTTTTACTTTCTGGCGGGGCTGCTGCACGAGATCATCTTCAAGATCGGTTATGACGGTGAGCGGGTCGGGAAACACGCTAAAAACTTCGATGAGCTGATCGAGTTCGTGAAGACCTGGCCGGCGGAGCGCGCAGCCGCTGTCAGCGGCATCAGTCTCGAGACGATTCGCGAGATTGCGCGGGAGTTCTGCGCGGCACCGTCGGCCAGTATCTATATGTCCACGGGCGTGAACCAGGGCAGCCAGGGTGTATTGGCGTACTGGATGCTGCAGATGATCAGCCTGGTGTCGGGCAATCTTGGCAAGCGCGGCGGCAATCTTTACTGCGTCGGCTTCTGCCCGACAGCGCAATTCACCAGGCGAAAGCAGGATCAGCCCTTCTTCGATACGGAATTCGGCGAGCTGCGCGCCATTGCCGGCACCATGCCAGGCAATCTGATGCCCGAGTTGCTCGAAAGCCGGCAGAACCCGGTCAAGGCTTTGATCGTGATATCGGGCAATCCGCTCCTCTCTATTGGAGGGGAGGCACGGTTACGCGCGGCGCTGCAGGGCCTGGAGTTGATTGTCGTATTGGACATCTACCGCTCGGCGACGGCGGAGCTCGCCGATTACGTGCTGCCCGCGACGGACTTTCTGGAGCGGGAGGACATCAACACGCTCGGCCTCGGCCACCAGTTGGAACCGCATGTGCAATACACCCCCGCGGTGGTGCCTGCGGCAGGGGAGCGTCGTGATGACTGGTGGATACTGTCCCGCCTGCTGCAGGCGATGGGCAGGCCTTCGCTGCTGGATGACCCACAACCGAAGCCCTTCGGCGCTGTCGAAGCGATGTTGCAATACAGTGGTCTGAGTCTCGACAAGCTGAAACAATTGCCGTGCCAGACGGCGGTCCTTCCGGAACCGGACCCGGAGGAGCTATTCCGCTTTGGCGTGCAGAATGACGATGGCTTGATCGATTGCTGTCCGCAGCTGTTCCGGCGAGGCTACGCCTCAGCCGAGGAGCACTGGCAGGGGCTGCTTGCAGAGCCGAAAGATCAGCTCAAACTCATTACGCGACGCACCCCCCTCATGGTCAATAGTTGGATGCACAATCTGCCGGTGCACAAAAAGAGCGTCCACATGACCAACCCCTTGTGGATGAACCCCCGGGATGCCGAGTCGCGCAGCTTGTTCGCGGGCGATGAGGTCCGTGTGCAGACGGACTTTGGGCAGGTGCAGGCCGACCTGGTGCTCGATGAGACGTTGAGACCCGGTGTTGTTGCGATGTCTCACGGTTGGGGGCAGAGCAAAGCCTACGGACTGTCGACGGCGAGGCGCTTCCCGGGTGTGAATGTAAATCAACTGGCAGCGGTCGGCCCTGGCAGCTTTGATGTGCTCAGCAACCAGGCTCAACTGACCGGCATCAACGTCCAGGTGATCGCAAGCTCGCCGTAGTCCTTCAGTCTTGGACGAGGCCGGCGGGCACCGGGATTGGATACTCGAGCAGGATTTGCGCATAAGCCTTGCCTTGGGGGTCGTTGCGCAGGGAGGCCGTGCCGCCGCCGCCGAGCACATCGTGCAGGAGAAAATTCATCGCGTGCGCGCCAGGCAGATCGAAGCGCTCAACTGGTCCCGCCAAGTAATGTGCAAAAACCGTCGCGACGGCCTGCGGTGTCAGCGCAGCTCGAATATAAGGCAGGTACTCCGGTCGCCGAGCGATGATCCCGATGTTGGCGAAATTGCCCTTATCGCCGCTGCGACCCCAGGCCAACCGAATCAGAGGCACGGCCTCGGACGCGGGAGGCAACGGCGCTTCGGTCGCAGTCTGAGGCGGTCCCGGCGAATTGACGAGTATCTCGCTGCCACCGCAGGCGTCGGCGAGCGGCCCGCCGGTCCCGCCCACCAGGACATGGACATCAACGTCGGGCTTGGGAACGAGGAAGGAGAAGAGCCGAACGACCGGCATCACCTTTGGCCGATTGCCGCCCATGCCGGTGAAGCCCGGCGCCATGGAAGTACCCGCGGATGTAAACTCGCGTACCAGTATCTCCAGCGCGCGCGGCGAAGGATTTTTGGCCGCCAATTTCAGCATCACCTCGCGCGTGCCGCGTCGGCGCGAGGCCGGCCCATAGCTCATTTCGGAGCCGATCGCTTCATGGCTGATTTCGGTGAACGGCGGCAGGTGCTGCTCGCGGAGCATCTCGGCGGTGCGGCGGAAGACAGCGTCGGCTACCTTGTCGGCTTTGGCCGCCGCGTCGATGCCAGCAATCATGAAATAGGCACCCACCCGAAAGCCATCGCTCCACGTGGCGCTCGCCTTGTAAGTCGGCGTTGGCGGTCGTCCCCGCGCGCCCGAAAAGTGGACCCTGTCCGGGCCAGTCGCCCGGATGTTCACCTGGCTGAAATCGCACACGACATCGGGCAGCACGTAAGCGGTGGGATCACCGATTTCATAAACCATCTGCTCCGCAGCAGTCCCTACCGAGACCAGGCCGCCCGTATTCCGCGGCTTCGTGAGGGTGAAGCATCCGTCCCGTGAAATCTCGACGATCGGATAGCCGATATTGGCCCAATCGCCAGTCTCCTCCCAATCGGTGTGAATGCCGCCGGTCGCCTGCGCACCGCACTCGACGATGTGGCCCGCGAGCGAGCCGCCGGCCAAACAATCCAGATCCTGACGGCCCCAACCGAACTCATGGAGGCAGGCGCCCAACGTCAGGGCACTGTCGACGCAGCGGCCCGTGACCACAATATCCGCGCCGGCGGCGAGCGCTGCGGCGATCGGTTCAGCGCCCAGATAGGCGTTGAGGCTTAGCAGCCGCTGCGGGATGGGTTCGCCGGTAAACATTTCCCGCCGTCCCTGAGCGCGCCACTGCGCCGCGCGATCCAGAAGATCGTCGCCGACAACCACGCCGACCTTGAGCGGTACGCCGACCGCAGCGAGGCATTGCTCGAGGGCGCGCGCGCAGGCCAGTGGGTTCACGCCGCCAGCATTGGCGATGACCTTTACGTGTTGTTCCGCGAGCTGCACAGCATGGCGACCGATCGTGTCAACGAAATCTGTGGCGTAACCGGCTGTTGGATCCGCGGCGCGTGCTCGCGCCATGATTGACATGGTGATTTCGGCCAGGAAATCGAAAGTGACATAGTCGAGCGGCTCACGCAGGAGTTGGGGCAAGGCGATGGCGCTGTCGCCCCAGAAGCCGCAGGCGCCGGCGATTCGAACCATCTTGCTCACGCGGCAAACTCTGCTGTGATCACGATGAGAATATCGCGCGTTGCGACCTGTGCGCCCTTCGCCACTGTGATCGATTCAATCAACCCGTCGATGGGCGCAAGCATCGAATGCTCCATTTTCATCGCCTCCAGCACCATCAATGGCTGACCGCGCTTCACCGGATCGCCCACAGAGACGAAGACCTGCGTCACCGCGCCGTTCATCGGCGCATGGAGCGAGCCCCCGGCCACGGCG
>JAQGOF010000128.1 GCA_028293745.1 Gammaproteobacteria bacterium
GTAGCAGAACTGTCCGGAGCACAATGAGCACCGTCAGAATCAATCCATTGGCTGGCAAGCCGGCCCCACCCAGCCTGCTGACCCACGTGCCGCGCCTGCTCACAGCGTATTTCGAGCTGCAGCCCGACGCGACGGTCCCGGCCCAACAAGTAGCGTTCGGAACCTCCGGCCATCGCGGAACGGCGTTCGAACGCGCGTTCAACGAATGGCACGTGCTTGCGATCAGCCAGGCCATTTGCGAGTACCGCACGCTTCAGGGAATCTCGGGGCCCTTGTTCCTCGGGATCGATACCCACGCGGTCTCACCGGCAGCTCTCGCGAGCGCGCTCGAGGTGCTCGCCGCGAACGGTGTTGATGTCATGATCGCCGAGGGCGACGAATACACCCCGACGCCGGCTGTTTCTCACGCGATCCTGGTCTACAACCGGGGCAGAACTACCGGGCTCGCGGACGGCATCGTCGTCACGCCCTCGCACAATCCGCCGCAGGATGGAGGATTCAAGTACAACCCTCCCAACGGCGGCCCGGCTGACACGGATGTGACCGGTTGGATACAGAATCGGGCCAACGAGCTGCTGCGGGCAGAGCTCGCGGGCGTCAAACGCATCACCTACGAAAAGGCCCTGAACGCCGCAACGACCCACCGCTACGACTTTCTCAACAACTACGTCAGTGATCTCGCGAACGTCATCGACTTCGAGGTCATTCGCGGGTCGAACCTCAACGTGGCCGTCGATCCGCTGGGTGGCGCGGGCGTGCACTACTGGCCGGCCATTGCCGAGCGCTACCGCCTCAATCTCGAGGTTCTCAACACGGAAGTGGATCCGACTTTCCGTTTCATGACGGTGGACTGGGACGGGAAGATACGGATGGACCCGTCGTCGCCGTATGCGATGCAGAGTTTGATTCATCTGAAGGATCGGTTCGATGTCGCCTTCGCCTGCGACACGGATCACGACCGGCATGGAATCGTGACCCGCAGCGCGGGGCTGATGCAACCCAATCAGTACCTGGCGGTTGCAATCGACTACCTGTACAAGAACCGTCCCGGCTGGAAAGCCGGCACCGGTGTTGGCAAGACCGCCGTCAGCAGCCAGATGATCGACCGTGTCACCGCGCGGCTCGGGCGGCGGCTGTACGAGGTGCCGGTCGGGTTCAAGTGGTTCGTGAGCGGGTTGGTGGACGGCTCGCTGGGTTTCGGCGGAGAGGAGAGTGCCGGTGCGACCTTCCTGCAATTCGACGGTGGAGTCTGGAGTACCGACAAGGACGGGCTGATTCCAGGACTGCTGGCCGCGGAAATGACTGCCCGTACCGGACGTGATCCCGGGGATGCGTACCGCGGGCTGACGCGGGAGTTCGGCGAGCCGGTGTTTGAAAGGGTGGATGCGCCGGCCACGAAGGAGCAGAAGCAGATCCTGAAGAGGCTGGCGCCGGAGCAGGTGCGCTCGACGGAGCTGGCCGGCGAGAAAATCACCCAGATCTTGAGCAAGGCCCCCGGAAACGGCGCGCCCATCGACGGATTGAAGGTGCTGACGGAGCATGGTTGGTTTGCAGCCCGCCCCTCCGGCACCGAGGAGATCTACAAGATCTACGCGGAGAGTTTTCTCGGAACCGAGCACCTGGGCCGGCTCATCGAGGAGGCTCAGAAGTTGGTCAGCGATTGCTTTGCAGCCGCGGGAGCGGGCCCGGCACGGTAAACCGCCCGCATCAGTGCGGGAGGGTGAGTGCGCTGTAGCCGTTCCAGACGATCTGGATGCCAATGCACATCAGTATGAAGGCCGACAATCGCACCATCACCTCGAGACCCGTCGTGCCCAGCCAGCGCGCAAGAGTTCCGGCAAACCGGTAGGCGATGTAGATGCTCAGGGCGATTGCCACCACGCCCATGAAAGCGCCGATGGCGTGTAGGGCCAAGTCCGGCAATGCGCGGGTGGTCTCCGGTTTTCGGCTGCCGATGGTGATTGCGACTGAGATCGAGCCAGGTCCCACGGTCAGCGGCATCGTCAGCGGATAGAAACTGCCGACTCGCCGCAGCCCGCCGGGCTGCACGCTGGCCTCACCGTGGTCGGACCACTGCTCTTCGGTCAGGAGCTTCCACCCGAGGGCGGTGACGACCAGTCCGCCCGCGATGCGCACCACGGGCAGATCAATGCCGAAAAACACCAACAGCCAGGGACCGAGGACCATGGAGCCCATGAGCAGCGCGAAGCCGTTGATCGCGACCCGGCGGGCGAGGCCGGAGCGCTCGTCATTTGACAGGTTGGTGGTGAGTGCCAGGAAAAAAGGCGCCGCCTCGATTGGATTCACTATGGGGAACAGTCCCGCGAACGTCAGCAGGAATGCGCTGAATACTGCACTCACGTCTCGACCTCAGTTGCCGTGAGTTCATTGTACGGTGCGCGCATGCGCTTGGCCGGATCTGAATCAACCACGTCCGTAAACGGCTAGTTGTCCGACAGGTGTGCAGGTATCGTGGCCACTATGCTGCAAATTCTCGGCCTCGAACGAAGTGCGCTCGACCGGGCGCGTCTCAGCCGCGACCCTCGATTCGACGGCAAATTCTTCATTGCGGTCACTACGACTGGAATTTACTGCCGTCCGGTATGCCCGGCACGGACTTCCAAGAGCTCCAACGTGCGGTACTACCCTACGTCTGCAGCGGCGGCTGAAGCCGGCTTCCGCCCGTGCCTGCGCTGCCGGCCTGAAGCGGCTCCTGGAACGCCCGCCTGGATGGGGACCTCCGCCGTGGTGCGGCGGGCATTGCGACTCATCGATGACGGCGCGCTGGATAACACGTCCGTCAGCACCCTCGCAGCGCGAGTCGGGGTGGGTGCTCGCCACCTGGATCGGCTATTCCTTCAATACGTGGGCGCTTCGCCGATTGCTGTCGCGCAGACTCGCCGTCTTCACTTCGCCAAACGTCTGCTGGACGAAACGGATCTGCCGATCACTCAAATCGCATTGGCGGCCGGGTTTGGCAGCATCAGGCGTTTCAACACTGCGTTTCAGAAAACCTACGCGCGGGCTCCACGTGAATTGCGGAAGCGACCCCGTAGTGAGTCAGCACGTGATGAGGTTGTGCTGCGGCTCGCGTACCGCCCGCCATACCATTGGAACCAGGTGCATGACTTTCTCGCTATGCGCGCGCTGCCGGGGGTGGAGCGAGTCGACGCGCGCGGGTATGCCCGCACGGTCGCGTTGAGCACCGGGCACGCAATCGTCTGCGTGCGCCCCTTGGAGTCCGAGGACGCGCTGGAGCTGCGAGTGCGAGGCGCGCCGCCTGCGTCATTGTTTCAACTGTCGTCCGCAGCGCGACGGACATTTGATCTGGCCGCTGACCCTGCGGCAATTGCCCTCGCATTCAAGTCAGATCCGCTGTTATCCCCCTTGGTGCACAATCGACCCGGCCTTCGCATTCCGGGTGCGTGGGATCCGTTTGAATGTGCTGTCCGGGCGGTGCTTGGGCAGCAGGTTAGCGTCGCTGCCGGGCGAACCCTGGCGGCGCGGTTGGTTGCGCGCGCGGGACAAGAGCTTGCAACGGGTACTGAGGGCCTTACTCATCTCTTTCCGGCGCCGGGCGCGCTCGAGGCCGCGAATCTCGATGGCTTGGGTATCACTGGGGCGCGTATACGCGCCCTCAAGGAGATGGCGCGCGCGGTCATGGACGGGCGGCTCGATTTCACTTTACCGGCGACGGAGGTTGCGGCTGCGCTCTCTTTGCTGCCGGGATTTGGTGATTGGACCGCGCAATATGTCTCACTTCGGGCCCTGGGCGAGCCGGATGCTTTTTTGAGCGGGGACCTGGTGTTACGGCGTGTTGCCGGTGTTGACGGCTCGCCTCTGACCGCGCGTTTGCTGGAGGCTCGGGCCGAGGCCTGGCGGCCTTGGCGTGGGTACGCGGTGCTGCATCTCTGGCACTTGGCCTCCCAGGCTGCCGCCCAAAGATGAACGGATAGGGCCACCTGCACCGAAACCGCCTGGGCCACTTTCTCGGCACGTCGCAACTGAGTCGCGTTGCAGTGCGCTGGGGAGATACGCTTAGTCAGTCGGTCAGGAGGAGGGAGCCGGAACCGGTGGAAACGATGCCCAAACATGCGATGCTCGAGCTCGCAATCACGCTACCTCCCCGGGGGTCTGGCGCCGTTATGCGTGTTTTGCATCGGGAGCTGCGTGCCGCGATCCTCGATGGGCGTCTGAAGCCGGGGTTGCGCCTGCCGTCGACGCGGATCCTGGCGGACTCGTGGGGTGTTTCGCGCAACACCGTGATGGGCGCTTATGACCTGCTTTTGAGTGAGGGTTACCTGTTTGCCCGTCACGGGGCGGGCACCTACGTTGCAGAAACCCTGCCGCTGCGGACCGAGCGCGCCTCGATAATTGATGAGACAGAGACGGAGCCTGACGCCCGGCTGAATGCCTTGTGGCGTTCTCCGCCCCCGTATCTCGGCAAGCCATGGGTGTCTTCCATGGCTTCCAGCCACGCGATCTTTCGCCTGGGTGTACCTGACACCGCTTCGTTTCCCTTTCATATCTGGCGGCGGCTGTTGGCGCGCTCGCTGCGCGCGCTCGCAAAGGTACCCGCTGCGTATGTGGAGGCCCAGGGCAGGCCGCTGTTGCGCGAAGCGATCGCCAACCATGTTTCTTTCGCCCGCGCAGTCGCGTGCCGTCCCGAAGATGTTGTAGTGACCGCCGGCACCCAACAGGCGTTCGACCTGCTCGCCCGGATTCTGGTAACGGCGGGTCGTAGCACGGTGGCGCTGGAGGATCCAGGCTATCCGCCGCTGCGCGCAGCTTTCGTAGCTGCCGGCGCAAAGCTCGCTCCGGTGCCGGTGGACGCGGAAGGGTTGGTTGTCGAGCGTCTGCCTGCAGATACGCGGGTCATCTGTGTAACCCCGTCTCATCAATTTCCGCTCGGTGTGGCGATGTCCATGCGGCGCCGGGCGGAGCTGCTCGAATTTGCCCGAGTCAACGGCGCTGTCGTGATCGAAGATGACTACGACGGCGAGTTTCGATTTGGGGCTACGCCGCGTGATGCCCTCCAGACGCTGGATCGCTCCGGTTCGGTATTCTACGTGGGTACCTTCTCGAAGAGCTTGTTTCCAGGTATCCGCCTGGGGTTCGTAGTGGCGCCGCCCTGGGCGCGGCGGGCGCTGATAACTGCCAAGCAGTGCGCTGACTGGCACTCGCCGGTGATGGAACAGGATGCCCTGGCAGCCTTCATCAGCGAAGGCCATTTGGCGCGCCACGTCCGTAAGATGCGTAAGCTGTATTCGGAGCGACGCGAGCTGATGATGAGCAGCTTGCAGACGCATTTCAGCCCATGGCTCGAGTCCATCCCCTCGAGTGGAGGAATGCATCTGACTGCGCTGGTACGTGAGTCGATCGACATCGAGACCATCGTGCGCAGCGCCCGACAGCGCAACATGGATGTGCGCTCGCTGCGGAGTTTTTGGGATGACGGCAATGGCCAGGCTGGGTTGGTCATGGGTTACGGATCTTCAGGACCCGAGGCACTCACCGAAGGCCTGTTACAGCTGCGCCGTCTCTTTCCTGCAAGCGCACCGGCAAGAGTTGTATGGGGTAGCTCCCGATTAGTGGCTGAGTCGCGTTAGGTGGTCGTGGAAGCGCATTTACCGCAAATTACGGGAGAGAGGGCGCAGCGCCTTTACTCCATCGATGCTGAAGCGATTGACTACGTAGAGTCGGACGCCAACAACGTGGCGTTTCATGTTGATGATGATAAGTATCTTGCTCACAATAGCCTGAAGCACTTGGCCGGGATGCTCGCGCCTCTGGGTTTCGTGCGCATCGAGCACTCTGTGCTCCTCAATCTGCGCAAGGTCGCGTTTGCGCAGCCGCTCGACAGGGGCGCGTTTGTGTTCACCCTGCGCAACGGCCGGCGGCTGGTTTCGAGCAGACGGTACCGCAAGGGAATCCTCGAGGAGATCCGGCGTGGGCAGTTCGTCGAACGCGCCGCGGCGCACTGACGCTCGGTGGCAGAGAGTGGCCGCGCTGGTCCGGCAGGCGTACGAGAAGGTAGCTCCGCCGGCGTTGGCCGATTCAATCTGGGACGTGCTGCGAGTGCCTCAGTCCGATGGGCTGGTGCAGGCCGCCTTCCGCGAGCCTTCGACTTTCGAGCCACTTTGTAACGGATAGCCCAACAGCGTGCCGCTGAACTTCACCCACCCCCTGTAGTGTTGTGGTGAATCAAACACGATCGCGCCGCTCGCGTCGATCACATCCGCCACGGTGTCGGGGCCCGGGCCGCGGCACTGCATTTTCCACTTGAGGGACGTGCTGTTCCGTTGAAACGAGCTTCTCGAGCAGGTCATCCCCGGGAGGTCCTGCAATTGCGCAAAGGAGGCCCAAGGGTCCGCCTGTTCGTCAACACAATGCCACACGACCCTGGGCTGCTCGCGAGTCTCGGGGCTGGCCCCCTCGATCTCGTAGGTCGTTTTCCACAATCCCGGCATTGCGAGGAATTCGTCTGCCTGGGCGGCCGCGGGGATGAGCACGCCTGCCAGGAGCCCGGCAAGCATGCCCGTGTACGGTGTAGTGACTTTCACTACGCCCAATAGTACTACCAGCCTGCTATCAGCGTACGTGCTCGCCGAAGTCGAACGTGTCGAGCAGGTCGCCGATGGCCGGCTGGTTCAGCGGCACATACGGATTCGATCGCGTGGTGGTCGGGTTCGGCAGGTTGTCCCGGCCGAGCGGCGAAAGCGTCTCGTGCAGATTCCAGTTCGCCTCTACGAATTTGTCGAACGACACGTGATCGTAGTACGTGTGTACGATGCGGCCGCCGCGCGAGTACTTCGACACCACCAGCAGCGGAATCCGCGTGCCGTCGCCGAAAAAGTCTATCGCCTGCACATAGCCTGAATCGTAGTAACCGCCACCTTCGTCGAAGGTGATCATGATCGCGGTGTCATTCCAGACGTTGGGATTCTGCTGCACCATTTCCACGATCTTCTGCGTGAATCCTTCAAACAGGTTGAGCTTGGAGGAGGCCGGGTGGCCGTCGAGAAGCCCATCGGGCTTCACGATCGAGACGGCGGGCAAGCTATCATTCTGGATGTCGTTATAGAGATCCGTGATGTCCTGGTTGTTCGCGCGCAAGGTGGCACTCGTCATGATCTGCGTGGAATACAGGAACGGGTCGCAGATGTTGCAGAACGTGCCGGCCTCACCATCCTCCCTGCCGCCATTGAAGCCTTCGCCGTAGTACTTCCAGGTCACATGGTGCCTGGTGAGCAGCAGCCCGATGTTGTTCTGCTGTGTCGGTGGAATCGTGAACTGCGTGGGGCCCAGCGGGGCCGGCGTGCCGTCGCCCAGGTATCCCGGGTTGTAGTTGTTCACGAGGTAATACGCGTTCGGGGCGCAGTCGCCATCCCTGAACGCCTTGTAGGGAAGAGCCCGCAGATACGTCTTGAGGGGCTTCACTCCGGGCTGGCTGTCGTCGGCGCAGTTCACGTAGGAGCCGCCGGCGGCCAGCTTCGCGTTGCCGTAGCCGTCCTGCGTGTACCAGTTGTTGGTCCCTGCAACCGGATTCGGGTTCTCGATTTGTCCGGGCGGCGGGATCTGCGGCTTGCCGGTGACCGGGTCAGCGTAGTAGATCAGGCTGCCGTAGCCGAGCATGATGTGATTCGCGCCCGTACCACCCTGAACCGACTGATGGAAGTTGTCGCTGAGCACGTACTGCTGCGCGAGCTGCGTGAAGTACGGAGCATCGCCCTTTGCAACGTTGAGGAACTGCATCGCCGTGGAGCCTTCACCGGTGGTCTGATCGGTGAAGTTGCCGGGCTGTGGCGTCCCGTTCGATCCGGCACCGACCGTCGTCCCCACCCACGGGAACAGGTCACTCTGACAGCCGCTGGGATTGGACCGCGTGGCCGCTTTTGCGCTGCAGTCCAGCTGCTGCCACATTTGGAAGAAGCGGTGCACCGGGCTGCTGGAGTAGTCGTTGTAGGAAATCGAGCGGCTCATGTCCACCGGCGCGTTGGGCAGATTGGACGGGAAGCGGGTATCGATCGAGTGGGTGGGCAGGTTGGTGCCACCGCTGGCCAGCCCGAAGTGGTGGCCATCCGGCAGGGCAGGCTCAACGGCCTGTGCCTGAGCGGCGCTGGCAGCGAACGGCACTGTTGGAGCGCTGGCCGTGTTGATATCTGGCAACAGGCTGTATGGCTGTGTCTTGGTCGGGCTGTTGGAGTACGTTCCCGTGTCAGTTGCCTGCCACTGCCTGGCCAGCGCGACTTTAGGTCCGGGTGTCCCGTCCTTGTTGACGATTCCTTTTGACAGCAGGTTCCAGACTGTCTGTCCTTTAGGAGGGGTGTACGTGGCGAACACGTGATCGAAGGTCCGGTTCTCGCCGATGATCAGGATGACGTGCTTGATCGGCGAGCGCGTTGAGCGGCTTCGATCGTCGGAATCGTACGGTGGATTGGTGGGGTGCTGGCTCGAGTCTGCATGCGCCAGCGGCAGGCCGGTGAGGCACGCCAGTGCCGCGCTGCCGGTGAAAACTGCGATCCGGGTTTTGCTGAATGAGCTGATCATATCCCGTACCTCGAGGTCGTCAGACCGCGACTTTGCGAGCGATGTATGACCGTTTCATTGCGGCGCGCTCCTGATTGGTGAAATGACATCGTAGGGACGCATCATCTCGTTGTCTTCGTGTTCCAGAAGATGACAGTGCCAGACGTAACGCCCTATGTAGCCCTCGAACTTGACAATGATGCGCGTGACCGTCCCGGGATCGGCGCGTACCGTATCCTTCCATCCCAACTCGTTGGCGGCGGGCGGCGCGGCAGGTCCCGTGTAGACGAGCGATTTGTCGGCATTGTACGCAAACAGATCGAACGGCCGCCGGTCCAGCACCTGGAAACGCACCAGGTGCAGATGAATGGGATGAGCATCTCCCGCCAGATTGACAAAACTCCAGATTTCGGTGCTGTCCAGCACCGGGCTCTCGGTGACCGGCATGTCCCAGTGACTTTCGTTCAACAGCATCTGCATGGAGTTGCCGGCTGCATCGTCGTGCTCGGACAGCGTAAGTATCCGTTCGCGCACTGATTGCGATTCGGGTATCCGAGGAATGGAACGCAACATCGCGGGTAGCGCGGTTGCCCGCTCCGCGCGCGCGCCTTCGGTTGCCGGCGCCAGCTGCTGCTGCTTCAGCACACGGAACTGAAGAATGTCATCGGCGTCATTCCTGAGCTGCAGCTCCTGGCCGTCCCATCCCGTGAAATCGATGCTCACTTCACCCCGCTCGGCGGGGAATAACACCAGACTGCGCAGCTCGACCGGCGACTGCAGCAGGCCGAGATCCGAGCCGATCTGGTTGAAGGGGCGATTCCCGGTCAGCGTCAGATTGAAGTGGCGGCCGTTTGCGGCGTTCAGCAGCCGGAATCGATACCGGCGCGGCTGTACTTCGAGATACGGAAAAATCTTGCCATTGCAGACGATTGCGTTCCCGTGGAACTCCGAGACGAAGGGCGCGCCTGGGGTTGCGGACACCGGGTACAACAACTGCCCATCGCGATCGAGGGTACGGTCGTAGAGCACGATTGGAATGTCGAAGGCTCCACCGGGCAGGTTGAGAGCCTGCTCCGCCGGATCCCTGATGATGAAGGTGCCGAAGAGGCCCGCGAAAACGTTGAGACGCGTAATGCCCATCGCATGATCGTGATACCAGAGCGTCGAGGCATCCTGCTCGTTGGGATAGTAGAGGGTCCGCGATTGTCCTGGCGTGTGCCATGATTCCGGGTAACCGTCACTCTCGGGCGGCACCTTGGCACCGTGAACATGCGCAACAGTGCGAACCTCGGGCTTGTCCGTCTCGGCGCCGTGCAGGGTGTGATCGACTGGCAGAAAATGCTTCGGCGGGAGTTTGTTGACCCACTCGATCAGCAGGCCCTGGCCGCTGCGCGTCTCAACGGTCGGCCCCGGGACACTGGCGCCGTATCCCCATTGGCGGGTTGGTGCGATATCCCGGTGCAGCGATGCTGCGAACTCGGTCATTTCGATCCGATAGTACGGCAGCTGGACCTTGCGATTCCTGGGGCTCGGGCGCGTACCGTCGCTGGGAGCCAGCGCGGGAACGGGCAGCGGATCGACGAATCTCGTCAGCGTCATGGGATTCAACATCTGACGCTGGGGCGCCTGTTCCGTCCCGCGCATGGAGGTAGCCGTTGCCTCGGCCTGCCTTCCAACGACCTGGCTCGTTCTTGATGCTACGCCACCGGCCAGGGCCGCCCCACCCGCCGCGCGCGCCAGCGCAAGAAACTGTCTTCTCGTCTTCAGAGTTGCGGTGCCCAGGCCGAGCACCAACCCGCGGCCTTCACGTGCTTGCCGGGAAAAAGCTGGCACGGACCTTGAGCGGACTTGTACGCGCCCTCGTACAGCGCGCAGGTCGCGCAGGTGTTGCCTTTTGTCGCGCTCTTCTGGCTGCTCGCATCTTCGATGTATTTGACTTTCTTTGCCTCCGGATCGTCTGGACTCAACAGTGGCAGGTCTGCTGCGCGGCTCGTATTCATGCGCACCATGGCCAGTGGCGCCAACGTTGCTCCGAGCAACAGTTTGCGTACGAATTGCCGGCGAGATGGATCTTCTTCCGCGGCCATGATGGCACTCCTATGTCGATGGGAAATGCTGGAGCGCATTTGCCCGGAAACGCATCTGCTCAGAGTGCATCTGCAATGTCCTGCATAACTGCGCTGTCCTGCGGCTTGGTCTGCGGCGGGTAGCGCTTCAACACCTTGCCGTCGCGCCCGATCAGGAATTTCTCGAAGTTCCAGGTGATCTCGCCGGACACACCGGTGTCGGGCGATGTCAGGAAATTGTACAGCGGGTGGCGGTTCGACCCGTTGACCTCCAGCTTCGAGCTCATCGGAAAGGTCACATCGAATGTGGTCTGGCAGAACTGCACGATTTGCTGCTCCGTGCCCGGCTCCTGCGCGCCGAACTGATTGCAGGGAAAGCCGATGATGGTGAAGTCCTGGCCCTGCAGCTCCTGCTGCAACTTCTCCAGTCCTTCGTATTGCGGCGTGAGCCCGCAGCGGCTGGCCACATTGACCGCAAGCGCAACCTTGCCGCGAAGCTTACCCAGCAGATCGGGGGAGCCGTCGATGCTTTGGACGGCGATGTCGTAGAAACCGCTCATAGTGGTTGCCTCCAGAGGAAAGGGACGAAAGACGCACGCGCGATGACGCATGGTCGCTCGCTGTGACGCAGGGTACGTCAATGACTCTTGCAGGTCGACGGTTGCGCGACGCCTCGAGTTCACGTGAGGAACGCACGTGACCGAGCACGTCGGAATTCGCGCGGCGGCCTGCACGTATGGGCAAGTCATTTCTGCGTGTTTTTAGCTGTTTCTGTTGATTCCCGGCGGTGTGCTCGAGGTGCTCGAATGTCGTTGCGCCGCGGAGCACGCGGTATAGAATTCGGGAGACGAATCGTGTCTGATGTGGTGGAGGATGATGTGGAGGAGCGGCTGGTCAAGCTCGAAACCGATGTGGCTCACATTCGGGTAGGAATGGGCGAACTGAAGTCCGAGATCAAGGATTTGCGAGGGGAGCTCAAGGACCTGAGAACGGAGATCAAGGGCGACATGAAGGAGCTACGAGGCGACATGAAGGAGCTACGAGGCGACATGACCTCCGTCAGGGACCAGATGGCAGGCATGCGAGTTGAGATGGTAATGACCAAGGTCTGGATGTTGTGCACATCCGCGGCCCTGCTCGGCGTGATGGCGCGCGGGTTCCATTGGATCTAGTCCCCGCACGAGCATCTTGATGCGCTTTTCCGCCAATCTGGGCTTTTTGTGGGCTGACAGGCCCTTGCTCGCGCGCATTGATGCCGCGGCGCGCGCTGGGTTTCGAGCGGTCGAAATGCATTGGCCGTACAACGTGCCTGCGGGCGATGTAGCGGAAGCGGCCAGGCGAAACGATGTAAAGCTGCTTGGAATCAACACGGCGCCGGGACGGCTCGAGGCCGGAGAAATGGGGCTCGGTGCCGTTCCGGGCCGCACCGGCGATTTCCTGGGAACCGTGGATCAGTCCATTGAATACTGCAGATCTTCCGGGGCCACCGCCATCCACGTGATGGCCGGCAACGTTGCTGCAGCCGATCGCATACGCGCTCGCGCGGTGTTTGCCGACAACCTGCGGATGGCTGCAGTGCAAGCCGAGGCGCAGCAGATCACGCTGTTGTTGGAGCCGCTGAATCCAAACGACAACCCCGGTTATTTCTATTCGACCCTGGCGGAAGCGGTGAGCCTGATCGAGGAGCTTGCTCTGCCGAACATCAAATTGCAGTTCGATGTGTACCACGTCGCACGCAGCGAAGGGGACGTACTGGCAAAGCTGGAAAAGTATCGACGCCACATCGGTCACGTGCAAATAGCAGCTGTGCCGTCGCGCGCCGAGCCGGACGAAGGCGAGATTGCGTATCCCGCGATCTTTGCGGCGCTGGATCGACTACAGTACGGCGGTTTTATCGGCTGCGAATACCGGCCTCGCGGTGATACCGACGAGGGATTGAGTTGGATGAATCGGATGGGACTGCGATGACTGCCAAAATTGCCGTGGTGACGGGTGCGGGGTCGGGTATCGGGCGAGCCGTTGCGCTTGCGCTCGCTAAGGTGGGGTACACGCTCGTGGTGGCCGGTCGTAAGTTGCCTCCACTCGAAGATGTGGTGCGAGAAGCCGGCGCCGGCGCGATTGCAGTCACGACGGATGTTGCCGACCGCGACTCCGTCGATGCGCTCTTTGCGCGCGTTGCCAGGGAGTTCGGCCGGTTGGATCTGCTGTTCAACAACGCAGGCGCCGGTTCCCCGCCGGCTCCGCTCGAGGACGTCACGTTCGAGCAATGGAAGTCCGTCATCGATACTAATCTGACCGGCGCGTTTCTATGTACTCAGGCGGCGTTCCGCCTGATGAAGAGCCAGCAGCCTCGCGGCGGACGAATCATCAACAACGGATCGATTTCGGCCACTACGCCTCGCCCCCGAATGGTCGCTTACACAGCGTCCAAACACGCGATCAGCGGCTTGACGAAAGCAACATCGCTCGAAGGTCGCGAGCATGATATTGCCTGCGGGCAGATCGACATTGGTAACACGGCCACCGCACTTGCGACGCCTATGGCGCATGGCACTCTGCAAGCTGACATGTCGCTCAAGCCGGAGCCCACGTTTGATGTGAAATATGTGGCCGACGCGGTGGTCTACATGGCCAGCCTGCCGCTCGAGGCCAACGTGTTGTTCATGACGGTGATGGCTACGAAGATGCCGTTTGTTGGGCGGGGGTAGAGTATACGTCCTCGGTAGCGCAGAAACGGGGGCGCTTGGCGTCGCTGTCGTGCGCTAGTGCGGTTTCGTGCAGAGCAGCCATCCGTCGAACGCGGCAACGCCGGCCGGGGTGGTGTATACGCCGCCCGGCGCAACCTCGACCACGCCGACGCCTGGATACGGATCGAGGAAGATGACAGTACCGTCGGACTCCACGTTGATCGCGACGCTGAGATGCTTGAAAGTCTGGCTCGCGGGCCCGACGCCGGTCGTGATCTTCAATCCGACGATAGCGGGTGTTTTTTTGGTCACCAACACGGCCGCCTTAGTCAGGATATTCGCCGCGCCGACGTTGGTGGCGTTGTACACCTTCACCTTCTGCGAGTTGAGCACATGCGCGACGTTCTGGACCGTTCCGGTGCCGCCCGCGTTGCCGGCGCCGGGCTTCATCTTCGAAATGCCCTTCGTCAGATCCATCGCAGTCTGGGTATTTCCGCCCTTGTAATAACGGCAGACCATCGCAGCGCACGCGAAACCGCAGTCCATGCTTCCTTGCGCCTGAACGACGATATCCCACCAGCGGCCTTTACTGTCTTTTGCGGAGGGCATAGCTTCTTTTCCATGAATAGCGCGCCGGCCGCACATTCATCCCGGTGGACGACCGCCCGGCGCTGTGAGCAGAAAGTGCTCTTGCGACCGCCCGCGTGCGAGCGCTTCGCCGCCAACTATATCAGCCGAAAATGGGGGAGGTCTACTGGCCGCCCACGAACCCCCTCGCGATCATCCAGTTACGAAGAAGCGTGCCCCACTCCCCCAACACCGGGTTGTCGAGTGCCAGCCCGACGCCGTGCGGTCCACCCTCGAACACATGCAACTCAGCCGGCACGCCCGCCTTGTGTAGTGCCAGATAGAACGCGACGCTGTTCTCTGCCGGCACGGCGGTATCCGCGCTCGTAGTAAACAGAAACGTAGGCGGAGTTTCCCGAGTCACCTGGAACTCGGTAGACATCTGCTGCGCGAGCTTGTGATCCGGGTGCTCGCCCAACAGCGCGGTGACGGACCCCTTGTGCGAATACTCGGCGGTCATTGATATAACCGGATAGGCCAGGATGACAAAGTCAGGCCGGCTGCCGGCCCTCTCGATCGGATCTGAGGCGGCCGGATTCCCGCTATCAAAATGTGTCCCAACGGTGGAGGCCAGGTGGCCACCTGCCGAGAATCCCATCATGCCGATGCGGTCGGGGCGAACTCCCAGCTCCTGCGCGCGTGCGCGGACAAATCGGATGGCACGCTGTGCATCCTGCATTTCGATCGGGTGGCGATACCGCGGTCCCAGCCGGTATCGCAAGACGAATGCCGTCACTCCCTGCGCGTTGAACCAGTTCGCGACCTGCCGGCCCTCGTGATTGGCGGCCAATCGCTGGTAGCTGCCACCTGGAGCGATGATGACGGCAGTTGTCGGCGCGGGCTTTTCCCAGCCCGACCGCGCGGGGAACAGGGTCAGGGTGGGTTTGTCATCGTCGCTCGTGCCTTGGGCACCCGGAGCGCCGTCTTCCCACAGCAGGAATGAATGGGTGTCAGTAGTCGGGTCTTGGTTGGTGGGCCATGGTTGCGCGGCACCGGCCGGCTGTTGAGTCATTGCCAGATAACATCCTAGCGCGGCCGCAAGGGCTGCCGTCCTTCTGCGTATCAAGGGTTTCTCCGCTGCTGGAGCGTTCAGGAGCAAGTCAGAGTCTGTGAGATGAAGCGGCAGCGAATCGTCAGGTCATTGTTCATTGTTCATTGTTCATTGATCAAGATCGGTTCGCTCGGCAGCACGCCGGCTCTTCCGCGGCCCAGCATGCCTGTGTAGTCCGGAAAGATCTGTTTACCTGCTTCCGTCAGTTTATCAGCTACCGGGTCACGATTGGCGGCGCGCTGGTCTGCGATCCGGTCGGCCAGGGTCTGTGCCAGCATCTGCGCGACCGCGTCGTATTCCTCGCCTTCGGTTCCCTTCAACTCCTCGAGAGCGCGTTTCATGTCGTTGACATTGAGCACGACGGCGCTGCTCACTCGATCGTAGATATTGGCCGCGGCAACGTAGCGCTCTTCCAGGTCCTTCAATTCAGGCGCCTTGCCGAACTTCTGGCGTCCATCTTTGAGCGTCTGCAACGCCGCGTTGATCTGACCGCCCGCAAGTTGCGTCTTCGCGAGATGCACGTAGGTCAGTACCAGGGTGTGCGGTATTTCACGGGTGACATATGCGCTGCCGGCAGAGACTCGGGTGAGCTTGTTAGCGGTTGTCGTTGCGCCAGCGACATCACCGGCAATAGCTTGTGTCTCGAACTGTGCCTTCAGTATGTCGATCTGGGTGGTTCCGGATGCCGCGGCGTTGGGCCCCGGCGTCGTGGTGGCTGCCGGGGGCGTGTTGGTTCCGGATCCCGCGGTGGTCGCTGAGCCCGCACTGGTGCCCGATCTTGCGGTGATGCCCGACCCCGCAGTGGCGCTCGATCCCGCCGAAGTTCCTGGCACCACGGTGGTGCCCGTGGTGCCCCAGGTCGGGCGGGGCGCCGGCGTCGCAGTGGCTGCCGGGGGCGTGTTGGTACCCGATCCCGCGGTGGTCGCTGACCACGCACCGGTGCCCGATCCTGCAGTGGTACCCGATCTTGTAGCGATGCCCGATCCCGGGGTGGCGCTCGATCCCGCGGCAGCTCCTGGCATCGCGGTGGTGCCCGTCGTCCCCCAGGTCGCGCGGGGCCCCGGCGTCGTAGCGGCCGTCGGGGCCGTGTTGGGCCCCGATCCCACGCTGGTGCCCGGTCTGCCAGTGGCGTTTGATCCCGCAGTGGTGCCGCCCGATCCGGCGGTCCCCGATCCCACGCTAGTGCCCGGTCTGCCAGCGGCGTTTGATCCCGCAGTGGTGCCGCCCGATCCGGCGGTGGCGGTGCCTGATCCCACAGCGGTGCCCGAGCTCACACCAGTGCCCGCGCGCACAGCGCCGACATCAGATCCCGCAGTAGTGTCCGATCCTACCCTGGGTCCGGACGTCGCGGAGGCTCCCGCTGCCGCGCTCTGTTGCGCGGACGATTCGGCCCGCGCGGCCCGCGGTTGCTCGGCCGCCGTCTGGTGCACATCCGACCGTTTCCAAACGAGCAGCGCCGCCAAGCCCACGGCAGCTACGCAAGCGGCTGCTACTGTTGCCCAAAGCTTTGCCCTGCTCGGTGGTGCGATCAGCTGCTGAGCAAGGCCATCGATAGTGGGGTACCGGTCGGCGCGCCGGAATGCGAGCCCTTGTTTGAGCGCGCGCCACTGCGCGCGCGACAACTTCCGGATGGGTCGGGGCTGCAATTCCATCTCGAAGGCTTTCATCGCGTCGAGCCGTTGGTACGGGTGGCAGCCGGTGAGCAGCTCATACGCGACACATGCGAATGCATAAACGTCATCGCGGACGTCCGGCTGCTCGCGCTGCAGCATCTCGAGGCTGGCATATGCCGGCGACACGGCTCCGAGTTGTCCGGCGTCGAACAGTGTTGCGTCACCTTTTTCCAGCAGTGAGGGTGCGGCTCGCGCAATGCCGAAGTCGAGCACCTTGATCTTGCCCTCACGGGTGAGGAACGCGTTGCTCGGCTTGAAATCGCAGTGAACGATGTCCTGCTGATGCGCGTAGCTCAACGCCGCAGCGAGACACTTGATGATGTCCATCGCGGGGCCGAGCGGAATGCCACCCTGGCCGTCATCCCGCAATACCTGGTCCAGCGAGCGGCCCGAGAGGAATTCCATGACCATGTATACATTGCCGCCGTCCCGGTCGAAATCGTGTACGCCGACCACATTCGGGTGCGCAAGCTTCTGTGCTTTCCGGGCTTCGCGCTGGAGGGCCCGCACCGCCAGGGGATGGCGTTTGAAATCCTCGTTCAGGACCTTGATCGCGACATAGCGATCCTTCACGTCGCCTCTGCTGCGGTCGAATGCCTTATAGACAACACCCATTCCACCGCGGCCGAGCTCTTCGACTAACACGAACCGGTCCCGAATGACCGAGCCGGGATACAGGGGTGCGCCGGCTTCCGCCAACGCGTCAACGTCCCACTTGGATCCGCCCGTCGAGCCTGTACCCGTCGTCAGCGAATTCGAAATGGTATTGGGCGCAACGGCTGCCTCCGGTCCGGTCAGGCCCCGTGTTGCAACATGCACGTCAGGGGAATTGGCGGCTGGGCCATCGGAGATCCAGGGCGTGTTGGGCCGCGGGGACCTCACCATGGTCAAGTCCAGGATGGGCCCGGTGACCTCCGCGATATCGGCGTTTATCGTGGACTGCAGCTTGGCATCGATCAGATTCGCGCGCCGATAGGCGTCCGTGAGTGCCATGAGGGCGGGTGAGAGCTGCGGCTCCTGCGCCAACGCGCTACGGATGAAACTGCGGAGCTCGAACTCCGGAAGCTGCCCGGAGCCGTATGCCGTGAAATGCCGCTGCATTTCCGCGATGCCCATCGCCCGTCCTTTTTCTTCTGGATTGGGCCGGTTAACAAAACACGGGCGGGCACAAAAATCCAGTCTTTTCGCGCCGGCAGATGCGGGCTGCCGTATTTTGTCGATTATTTAAGGACCTGGCCGTACATCTTCGATATGGACTGAATCAGTGCGAGCGCAACGAGCTGTCAATGCGCCTCACCACTGAAGGGCTCATGCGTCCGGCCGATAAACGCCGCAACGTTGTCGTGCAATGCCTTCAGGTCCGGCTCATGCGCATAGACCATGTGCCCCGAGGTATAGAAGTGCATCTCGATGTTCTTCTGCAGGGCGGGTTGTATCGGCAGCTGCTGCAGCTCGTAGCTGGCCGCGAAGAAGGGCGTGGCGAGGTCGAAGTACCCGCCATTCATCATGACTTTGAGGTTGGGATTCATTTTCATCGCGAACGCGAGGTCGGGCTCGACGTTGACGGTCTGCGGTAACTTGATGGGTGCGCCCGGCGGCTGATGCTGGAAGTCCCAGCTCTTCTCGACGTCGATTCCCTCCTTGTAAATCATCTTGACCCCGAACTTCAGCGTCCGGCGGACATAGTCGTTGAAGGCGGACACGTACGCGGATGAGATCGCCGCCGATTGC
The DNA here is from genome assembly GCA_028293745.1 of Gammaproteobacteria bacterium. Taxonomy (GTDB): domain Bacteria; phylum Pseudomonadota; class Gammaproteobacteria; order Steroidobacterales; family Steroidobacteraceae; genus 13-2-20CM-66-19. Next base: position 18,365 of record JAQGOF010000128.1, read on the forward strand.
GGATCGTAGTCCGCCTCCTTGCTCATGGGATCAATGGTCGGGCCCGAAAAGCGGCTGTCCAGGCGTCCCGCCGTCGTGTTACTGCCCAACAGTGTCTTTTCGAACTCGCCCACATTGATGCGCAGGTCGGCCCGCTCGATATAGTCCTGCGGCAAACCGGTGTACGCATGCAATCTGCCGGCTATCTCGGTCTTACGCTCGGGCGGCAACGTATTGCCGGCGTTCAAGGCGCGCCAGTAGTCATTCAACGCAAACTGCTCGACTTCGGTGAGCAGCGGCTCGAGAGCCTGAGACTGGTTCGGCAGCTTGTGGTGGTACCAGGCGGTGGCCGCATACGATGGCAGGGCCAACACATACGGCTGGTTGACTCCAGGGTTGAATTGCGGCCCATCGGCACTGTTGTCGAAGCTGAGAATCTGCGAAAGCAGGATGACTCCGTTGAAATCGAGGGATTTCTCGCTCTGCAGTATGTAGGCGAGCAAAGCTGCGCGAGTAGTGCCGTAGCTCTCGCCGAACAGGTACTTGGCCGAGTTCCAGCGGGCGTGGCGGGAGAGGAATCCAACAATGAAATTCGCAAATGCATGCGCGTCCTGATCCACACCGTAGAAGGCCTTCTCCTTGTCGGCACCGCGCAGGTGCCCGAATCCGGTTCCCGGCGCGTCTACGAATACCAGGTCGCTCGCGTCGAGCAGACTGAACTCATTGTCAGTGACGTGGTAGGGCGCCGCGGGACTGTGTGAATCGTCCGCGGTGATGACGCGCTTCGGACCGAACGCGCCCATGTGCAGCCACACGGTCGAGGAGCCGGGGCCGCCGTTGAAGAGAAATGTAATCGGCCGGCGGGCATCCTCATGATCGCCCTTGAAGTAGGCCACGTACGACATGCTGGCATGTTGCGGGACCGGCGGCTGATCGCCCTTGTCGTCATGCCGTGCCTGAGGATCGTCGTCCTTCGGATCCTTCAGATATACAACCTCCAGGCCAGCCTCGGCCTGGTATATCAACCTGGCTCCCCTGACCGTGATGGAGCCTGATGTGACCTGGCTTTCGTCCTTCAGGATACGCTGCGAGTCGGGCTCGTCGCTGTCATGCCTGGAGTCCTGGTCGGCTTCCCTGGCATACGTCGTACTGATTACTGCCGTCAAGGCGAGCAAGGTGAGCAGCAAGCGGCCGGATTGGCAAGTCATGTTTCTCCAATCATCAGTGGATCATTGCACGAGCAATTAATATATCGCCATATGGTCCTCCCACGAGAGAATGTCTCCATCCTGCTGTTGCTCATCGCACTGCTCGCCGGATGTGTGACGCCTGCGCAGCACGCCGACCGACTGGCTGCGAAAGCGGGATTTGCGCGCTCAGTGTTCCAGGGAGACAAATTCCATCACGTCGCCTACGCGCGGATCACATCGGGCGGTCCGCTGCTCGTTTATCTCGAAGGTGACGGCCGGCCCTGGATACACGGTGGGCGCCAGATCAATACTGATCCGACGGGCCGACACCCGCTCGCCCTCGAGCTGGCGGCCCGCTCGGACGCTGCTTCAATTCTCTACTTGGGACGGCCGTGTTACCTGGGGCTGGCCGCACTGCCCGAGTGTCATTCGGCGGACTGGACGTTCGACCGCTACTCCGCGGATATCGTGCGCAGTCTGGCTGTCTGCATCAATCGATTTGTCGCAGAGCACGGCTTTCGGGACGTGGTCCTGATCGGTCATAGCGGCGGTGGAACACTGGCGCTGCTCATGGCGCCTCAGGTCATGAACCTGCGCGCGGTGATCACGGTGGCCGGCAACCTGGATGTAAAAGCCTGGACTGCCTACCATGGGTACTTGCCGTTGCAGGGAAGTCTGGATCCCGCCGATACCGGTCCGCTTGCAGCGGGTGTCGTCGAGATCCACCTGACCGGCGGAGCCGATACCGAGGTCCCTGCAAGCCTCCTCGGCCGCTATCTGGCCGGGCACCCCGGTGCTCAACAATGGGCTTACCCGCGTTTTGGCCACCATTGCTGTTGGCAGGACGCCTGGCCGGAGTTGTTACCGAAAATTGTCAAGACAGTCCTGCCAGATTAGCGCAGCGGCTGCGTTCATGCTGGCGGTCCCTGCCGGTCAGGCAGGCGAACTGCGATGTCGTGCGCAGCGGGCCCGTCTTCCGGCGGGTACCGTGGCGGCCAGCTAGCCTATCCGGAAGCGGAGAACATGACGCGTCCCACGGTCGAAGAAGTCGATTTTGCGGCATTCAAGCGAGCGCTCGAGCGAGCCACGGCGGATCGCATGCGCATTGTCCCTGGTGAGCAGGAGCGCTGGCAGCGTTACGTCAGCGAGCATGGGGTGCGCGAAGTCAATTTTCAGGGGTTCGTGCGGAGCAAATACGAAGGGCTCGAGCCGGTGATCCTGGATGGGGGCGAGATGGCCGGTTATTACATGTGGTCGGCGGCCGAGGAGCGTGCTTTGTGCTGGCGTCCGGCGACAAAGGCGGGCGACGGCTGAGTCGGGCGGGACTTTTCATGCGCTGCGCGCCGTCAAGAACGACTCATATCGCGGGCCCGAGTTCGTAATCCCCGGAATGTGATACAAAGGGGGCTCTTACAGGGTCAACGCGCAAACAGGGGTCGTGTGGATGGGCCGCCATGGCTGACACGAGAAAAATAACCGTCAAGACGCCCCTGGAAGACAAACTGTTACTGCGTTCCGCCGTCGTGACCGAGCACCTGGGCCAGCCGTTCGAAATCGACGTTGACCTGCTGAGCTCCGATGAGAACATCGATCTGGATGATCTGCTCGGCAAGGAGCTGACACTGTCGGTGGCGCTCGATGATGGCAGCTCACGTCACTTTCACTCGTTCATTGCGAATTTCGAGCAACATGGACGCTTCGGGCGTTACGCCAGCTACCGCGCGCAGTGCGTGCCCTGGTTGTGGTTCCTCGGTCAAAAGGCCGACTGCCGCATTTTCCAGCAGAAGACTGTTCCGGATATCATCGAGCAGGTGTTCCGCGGCAACGGCTGCACCGATTTCCAGGATTCGCTGACCAAGAACTACCGGGTTCGCGAGTACTGTGCCCAGTATCGGGAAACCGATCTGAACTTCGTCCAGCGGCTCATGCAGGACGAGGGCATCTATTACTACTTCAAACACACGGAATCCTCGCATGTGCTGGTATTGGCGGATTCCCTCAGTGCTCACGAGCCGTTCAAGAACTACGAGCGTATTGAGTATTTTCCGCCGACCGAGAACGAGGTCCGTCCCAGCGATCACATCCATGACTGGTTTCTGTCGCGCAACCTGCAGTCCGGGCGTTTCACGCTGCGCGATTTCAACTTCACCAAGCCGCGGTTGCAGCTGGAATCAAAGTTGAGCCGGCAACGCAGTCATCCACGCTCGGGCCTCGAGGTCTACGACTATCCGGGCGGCTACACATCGCCGTCCGAGGGCGACCACTACGTGCGTACACGTCTCGAAGAGGCGCAGACCCGCTTCGAGCGCGTGAGCGGGATTGGCAACGCCCGCGGCATTGCCGCCGGCGGCTTGTTTACGCTCGCGAACTATCCGCGGAACGACCAGAACAAGGAATACCTGGTGGTCGCAACCAATCAGCACCTGCAGGCGACAGGCTACGAGACTGACCATCGCGAGGCGACGGAAGAATACAGCTGTTCCTTCGAGGCAGCCGATTCCAAGGAGCCCTTCCGCGGCGCCCGCACTGCAATCAAGACGCGCGTCGCAGGTCCACAGACGGCGATTGTCGTCGGCCCGTCAGGCGAGGAGATCTGGACCGACAACTACGCTCGCGTGAAGGTGCAGTTCCATTGGGATCGCCTCGGCAAGACGGACGAGAACAGCTCCTGCTGGGTGCGCGTTTCGCAGATCTGGGCCGGCAAGAACTGGGGTTGGATAACGATTCCGCGTATCGGCCAGGAGGTCGTGGTGGACTTCCTGGAGGGTGATCCCGACCAGCCGCTGATCACCGGGCGTGTCTACAACCAGGACAACATGCCGCCCTACGACCTGCCCTCCGACAAGACGCAATCGGGTATCAAGACCCGCAGCTCCAAGGACGGCACGCCGGCGAACTTCAACGAGATCCGCTTCGAGGACAAGAAGGGCTCCGAGCAGCTGTATATCCATGCAGAGAAGAACAAGGACCAGGTCGTCGAGAACGATGAGACCCAGAAGATCGGTCACGATCGGTCCGAGAACGTGGGGCATGACGAGAAGATCTCGATTGGTCACGATCGCAACGAATCCGTAGGCAACAACGAGACCATAGCGGTGGCCGTCAACCGCACGGAGACTGTGGGCTCGAATGAGCAGATCACCATTGGCAGCAATCGGTCGATCAGCGTTGGGGCCAGCGAAAGTGCGACAGTGACCTTGCAGCGAACCCATTCGGTTGGTGTCAACGAGACTATCAGCGTCGGAGCTGCCCAGGAGATTTCTGTGGGCGCGGCGCAGGTGATCTCGGTTGGAGCCGCGCAGAGCACCCAGGTTGGAGCGGATCGATCGATCAGTGTCGGTGGCAAGCAGTCGGTCGACATTGCCGACGACCAGGCCATGAGCATCGGCAAGAACGAGAGCCGCTCGGTAGGCGAAGGGCGCACTACGAGTGTTTCGAAGGATGACGCCCTGAGCGTCGGCAAGAATCTCACGATCACAGCCGGCGACTCGATTACCATCACGACCGGCGATGCGAGCATCTCGATGAAGAAGGACGGCACAATCGTCATCAAGGGCAAGGACATCACCGTGCAAGGTAGCGGCAAGATCAATGTCAAGGCCGACAGCGACATTGTCATGAAGGGCAGCAAGATCCAACAGAACTGAGAGTGAGCGAGGGCGCGTCGATGAGTGCAGTCGAAACCAAGGTCGCCGAGCATTGCGGCGAGGATCCTGCCGCGGTTGACGTGATGCCCGGCGCCCGGGCACCACAGCCCGCGACCCACCCGGCGCCCGCCATGGCCGGCTCGGTGGTGGGTACGCTGATCGGCTTTCGCGACGACGGCCGCGTCCCCTTGGTGCTCTTTCCAGGACAGCCCGGGTCTGCCGCGCTGGCTGCGGCGACGACCATTGACGTGCACGGCGTACACATCGGCCGCCAGGTTGTTCTGGTTTTTGAGGGTGCGGATCCGCGCAGCCCGATCATTGTGGGCATACTGCGGTCCGCCCGCGCGTGGACGCTGCCCGAGCAACCGGCGGAAGTCGAGGTCGATGCGGATGGCGAGCGTCTGATCGTCACCGCCAAGGAGCAACTCGTCCTGCGCTGTGGCGCGGCGAGCATCACGCTCACGAAGGACGGCAAGGTGTTGATTCAAGGTGCCTACGTGAGCAACAGATCCTCCGGGGTGATGCGCATCAAGGGCGGCTCCGTGCAGATCAATTGAGTGCGAGCCGCTGATGGAATTGATCAACGCCACGCGGATGGTCGCCGGCTATACGCTCGGCGTGGAGCCCAGTGGCCGCGAGCTGTTGGTCGTCGTCGTCAAAGGAACATTCCGCATCCCCACGGAAGCCGGATCCACTCTGCGCCTGCACGAAGAGCAGGAAGCATTGGTCATGAGCGATGTCTTCTTCGGCGAGCCAGGCCTGTCGGCACCGAAGTACGAAGTTGATTTTTCACCGCGCAAGCCACGCTGCGACCTGCTCCTCAACGGCAGCGCATATGCGCCCGGCGGCAAGCCGACGACGCGTGTTGCGATCGGCTTGAGGGTAGGCGGCTGGTCGAAGTCCTTCGCCGTTGTGGGCGATCGTGTGTGGTTCACGGCGGGGGGTGTACGCGCATCGTCCCCATCCGCGTTTACCGAAATGCCGATCTCCTATGATCGCGCCTTCGGCGGGACTGACCAGCGTCACGAGGATCCCGGCCAGCACGCCGCGTTCATGCTCAATCCCAGCGGTCGCGGGTTTCACCGTCAGCTGGTGAGCGAATGGCTGGAAGGCTCGCCTCTACCGAATACCGAGGAGCTGGGGACGAGCGTCACGGCGCCCGACGGCGCTTATCGGCCGATGTCCTTCGGTGCGATTGGCCGGCACTGGGAGCCCCGGCTGAAGTATGCGGGAACCTACGACCAACATTGGCGCGACAAGGAATTTCCGTTCCTGGCGTCCGACTTCGACGAGCAGTACTACCAGGCCGCGCCGCCCGATCAACAGTTGCCGCTGCCGCCGGGCGAGCAACTCGTCAGCCTGAGGAACCTGACTCCCGACGGCACTCGCGATTTCGTACTACCCCATCGGACAGCGCCGATCTGCATATTTCCGAAGAAAGGCCCACCGGAACACCTGACAGCGCACGTGGATACGATCTTGATAGAGCCCGATGCCGAGCGGGTTATGCTGACCTGGCGGGTCGCGAGGCCCTTGCGCCGGAACCTGTTCGAGATTGCCCAGGTGCTCGTCGGCAAGAAGGGGCAGGAGTGGTGGCAGCGCCGCGAGGAGCTGGCCTCGCCCTTCGCCATCACGGAGGAGCCCGCGTCAAGCCCCGCGGAGCACGGCGGCCAATGAACGCATACGCGCCGGCGATCGTGAGCATGGGACTTGCCACGTCGGTTGGTCTGACCGCGCCGTCGAGCTGCGCCGCCATTCGCGCTAAGCTGACGAATCCCTGCGAGACCCGTTTCATCGACTCCGGCGGAGAATGGATCAGAGGGCACCGTGTGCCGTTGGAGCAGCCGTGGAGCGGACGCACCCGGCTCAGAAAGATGGCGACCCGGGCGATCCGCGAATGCCTCGCTCCGATTCCCGAGGCGAGTTGGCCCGGGATTCCGCTTCTACTGTGCGTCGCGGAGCGCGAACGACCGGGCCGCACCGACGACCTCGAAGACGAGTTGCTCGCGGAGGTTTGCGCTGAGTTGGGTGTGCCGTTCGGCGAACATTCGCAGGTGATTCCCCGGGGACGGGTGAGTGGCAGTATTGCGCTGCTGCGGGCGAGGCGGCTGCTCATGGAGCAGCGCGCCGAGTTGGTTTTGATCGCCGCGACCGACAGCCTGCTGAGCTGGCCCACCGTGAGCGCCTACGAGAGCGCCGACCGCGTGTTGACATCGGTCAATTCGAACGGCTTCCTCCCCGGTGAAGCCGCAGCCGCCATTCTCCTCGGGCACTCATCGGGCGGCTCACAGTTGGTGTGTATCGGACTCGGCTTCGGCCAGGAACCGGCTCCGATCGACTCGGAAGCGCCGCTACGGGCGGACGGACTGGTCCAGGCGATCGGCAACGCGTTGGACGAGGCCGGCTGCCAGATGCACGAGATCGACCTGCGCATCGCCGATATTTCCGGCGAACACTACTACTTCAAGGAGGCCTCCCTGGCGATGTCCCGGCTGCTGCGGGAGCGCAAAGAGGAATTTCCGATCTGGCACCACGCCGAATGCATCGGCGAGTGTGGCGCCGCCAGCGGGCTCGTTTCCTACATCGTCGCCTGCGTCGCCTGCCAGAAAGGTTACGCGCCGGGTCCCAGGATACTCTGCCAGGCCGCCGGCGATAACGCGGAGCGTGCCGCGGCTATTTTCGAATACCGGACAGGCTCGTGAGCAAGGAAGTTTATGCAAACATGATGGAGATCTCCTGCAAAGCGGGAGACGGCAAGTCCATCGCGGCAATGCCCGATGTCTGCATGACACCGCCGCAGACACCCGCGACGCCACCCGGGGTACCCGTGCCTTACCCTAACACGGGTATGTCTTCGGACTGCTCCGACGGCTCATCCACGGTGTCCATCGGCGGCCAGGAGGTCATGCTCAAAGACAAGAGTTACTTCAAACAGAGCAGTGGCGACGAAGCCGGCTGCGCGCCGATGAAGGGCGTGATCTCGCATACGAACCGCGGCAAAGTGTATTTCGCCATGTGGTCGATGGATGTGCAGATCGAGGGCGAGAATGTCGTGCGGCACCTCGATGTGACCACCCACAACCACGCCTCGCAGGCGGGCAATGAGAGCGTCCCGTGGCCGGAAATCGAGTCGATGACCCCGCCACCGACCAGCCGGGACAAGCCCTGCGAGGAGAAGTGCAAAAAGAAGAAGCTCAGCAAAAAGCAGAAGGGGAATCTTCGCCGCACGCCTGAGTACAAGGCCGCGAAGAAACGGGTCAACTCGGGCAAGAAACCCTTGCGCTGCCCGGTATGCAAGAAGACGAGGCCAAAACTCTCGCCGGATCATATCTTTCCGATCGAGGCGACGGCGGCAATGCCTGGATTCGCCTGCCTGTCGAAGAAGGACCAGAGCAAGATCGTGAACGAGCCGAGCAATTTCGTCGGTATCTGCGGCTCGTGCAATTCCTCCAAGAGCGACACATTGTGGTGGGAGTGGAAGGAACATAAGGTGAAGGAAATCAAGTTTTCCCAGAAACTTATGCAGGAGGGTCAGGAGCACTCCGCGGCGGTCGCCACCAAGCAGTGGAACATGATCAAGGCGGCACCCTGTCCGAAAAAGCCATGAAACTCGATCCTGAGGTGTTGGCGGAATATTCCACCTTCGTGGAAGAAGAAGGCGACGTCGAGTGGGTGAGCGTCCCACTGAGCGCGGCGCGAGCGCGCGAGCTGGCGCTGGATCCGTCGTGGACCCGTTGCTTGACCGCCAAGGTCACGGCGCGCGAGTGCGTGTCGCGGCTATGGGCGAATCTGAAGGACGTATTGCCTCGGACAGTGGCGGCGCTGGCGAAGAAAACGTCCGCGCTCGCGATTCTGAAGACTGCCGAGCAAGGAGTCTCCCTCGTCTACTTCATTGGCGATATACCCGACGGGGAGGTCCGTCGGGGATACGCACCCGCGCACGAGCTTCCAGACATATGCAAGGTATTCCCCATAGACTTGAAACCCTTCTATCAACTTCATGACGGATTCGTGGATTTCATGACCGACGACTCGGGCCTCCTGCCGACGCGCGCCTGGATCACGGTGCCCGACCGGCGCACCGGCAAACCGAGCCTTGTCAAGGTCGTGATGGAAGGCAGTGAAGCATTCGGTTTCGACGTTTCGGAGTCGCCTTGCCGGGCCTACCTGCTGCAGCCGGACAGCGGCGATGTCGAGCTCGTGACGGATCCGTGGGAGTATCTTGACGAGCTGATGGCTACCTCCATAGAAGAGATGTAGGCCTCCCGCCGATGAATCAACAGCACACCGCCGCATCCGCACCGTTGACCCCGGCCATCGTCCCGAATGTGTTGCAGCAACACGCAGAGGACGCTGCGATTCTCCACGCCACACGCACTGCGTTGACCACTGCTCCGCACGTCCGACTGAAACACCTGGGTCGTTTTGACGATCGCCTCGCAGCGAATCTGGATGGACTGCTCGACGCCGGTGACCATGCGTGGCCAGCGTGCGCGGCGGAGCTCGAGAGGCCGAGGGCAGGCTCGGTGTTCACTGTCGCGGCGTTAGCTTTGGAGAGCGGTAACAACGAGCAGTTGACCCGCATGTGCGCGCTCGCGGAGGGGGTGCCCGAGTTGCGATCCGGATTGCTGGCGGCGCTCGGCTGGACGGCGCCTGCGCGATTGGTTGGGGTCGTCGCGAATCTGTTGAGCTCCTCAAGCCCGTTTCAGAGACTCCTGGGTATTGCCGCGAGCGCCATGCATCGAGTGGATCCCGGAATTGCCGCCGGGCGGCTCACGCAGGATCCCGATCCGATGGTCAGGGCGCGCGCGCTGCGAGCGGCCGGTGAGTTAGGCTTGTATCAGCTCGTCTCTTCGCTGGCCGCGGCCATCGACGATGAGGATCCGGAATGTCGGTTCTGGGCTGCCTGGTCGGCGGTGTTGCTGGGCGATCGCGAGCGCGCGCTGGAGTTCCTGGCGCAGTCGGTCCGGGGGGCTGAGGATCTGCCCATCGAGCTGCAAGCGCGTGCGTTTCAACTCTCCCTGCAGGCCATGGGCGTGAGAGCCGGGCATGAGCTGCTGCGACAGATGGCCGCCGACCCCGGGAACCGTCGCCGGAAGATTCAAGGTGCGGGGCTCATTGGCGATCCTGCGTACGTGCCGTGGCTGATCGGGCAGATGACGGATGAGGCCACGGCGCGCCTTGCGGGCGAGGCCGTCAGTCTGATCACTGGCGCTGATCTGGCTTTGCTGGATCTGGAGCGCAGGCCTCCTGATACGGTCCAAGCGGGCCCGAATGACGACCCGGACGACCCGAACATCGACATGGACCCGGACGAGGGCCTCCCATGGCCCGATTCGCAGCGCGTACAGGAATGGTGGGACGGCCATGCGGTGCGCTTCAGCTCAGGCGACCGCTGCTTCATGGGCTCAGCCGTGACCCCCGAGTCCTGCATCCGTGTGCTGCGCCACGGCTTCCAACGTCAGAGGCGGGCGGCCGCCCTGCATTTGTCATTGAGTCAACGCGGGAGCACTCTGTTTGAACACCGTGCACCGGCCCGTCGGCAACGACACGAACTGGTGAGCATGGCGTGACCCTATGGCAGCAAAGTACATCCTGCTGGGGCTCGGCTGCGTTTTTCTGCTCGCGGCGGTGTCCCGCCTGGTGACTGACCAGTGGCAGATGTCGCCGGCGCCGCGGGCCTGGTTCCTCATCGGTGGCATCTTTGTGGCCGTGGGATTGTGGCTGCTGCATGCAGGCTGAGCCTTCTCCCAATGGCGTTGCAGCCGGCCAAACGAGGACGGTACAGTATTCGATCGTCAAACCGCATTCATTGCTCGGCCGGCCACGACATGTATCTGACACTCGAAGTCATCAGCGCGAATGGAGCCGCATTGGGGGACAAACGCCGCATCGTGGTCGGCGAGGGGGGTGCCTATATCGGCCGTGGGCGCACGAATGACTGGGTGATCGATGACCCCTATATCTCCCGCGAACATGCGTGCATCCGCTACCTCAACGGTGCCTTCTATGTGGAGGGCATCGGGAAGAACCCGGTAGCCATCAGCGACCCGAAGAGCACGGTGCCGAACAACGAGCCCCAGATCCTGCGCTCCGGTGAGCGCTTCTTCCTCGATCAGTACGAAATAAAGGCGACCATTTCGGGCCCGCAGCCGGTCAGCGCACCGCCGCAGATCGAGGACCCGTTTTCCGATGAGCCCGTACCTGCCCCTGCGCCGCGTCCTGCGACCCCACGCCGCGAAGAGGCAGACCCTCTCGCCGGGCTCGACGAGGGCGGGGAGGCGGAGGACGTGCGAAAGGTGTTCGGTATCGGGTCAAAGAAAGATGAGCCCACGCTTTCGCCTGTGGATCTGCACCAGATCTCGCCCATTCACGAGAGTTTTACGCCACGACCGGGTGCACGCCTGCCAGTAACACAGAAACCCACGCCATCCAGGCCCTCGGCCGGCGCGGCTTCAGGGATTGACGACTGGGATCACACCCACTTTACGGCAGTCGTGACTACCCCCAGCCAACCCCCTCCCGCGATGGAGCCACCGGCCCCAAAGGCAAGGCCCCAGGTCGGGTTGCCCGCGGCCCGGCGGCCAGCCGAACCTGCGCCCGTCGTGGTACAGAAACGCGCCCCTGCCGCCGCAGTTGAGAAACCTCAGCCCGCGCGCCCGCGCGCCGCGGACTCGCAAAGCTCGCCCCCGATCGCGGCGACGACCGATAACTACGGTCTGGCCGAGTTGCTGCGGGCCGCCGGAGTGCCCGCCGGTCAGCTTTCTCCCGACATGGCAGCGGAGCTCGGGCAGGTCTACCGCGTCATGGTACAGGGTGTCATGGATGCGCTGCGGGCGCGGGCGGAGATCAAACTCCAATTCCGCCTCCAGACCACGCGGGTACAGGCCAACGACAACAACCCGCTGAAGTTCTCACCAAATATCGAAGCGGCGTTGCATACGCTGCTGGTGGAGCGCAATCGCGGGTACATGAGCAGCACGCGGGCTTTTCAGGACGCGTTCGAAGACCTGCGCAATCACCAGATCGCGATCCTGGCGGGCATCCGGGCGGCCTTCAATTCGATGTTGGATGAATTCAACCCTGCGCGACTGCAGGAGAAGCTCGAGGGAGAATCGAAGCGCGGACTGCTCAAGGTGGTTGGCAAGGGACGCTTTCAGGATCTCTATGCCGAGCACTTCCGCTCGCTGACGAGCGACGCCGACGAGTGCTTCCGCAGACTGTTCGGTGAGGTGTTCGGCGAAGCCTATGAAAAACAGCTCGAGGAATTGAAGCGTGCGGGGGGAGACTCGCGGGACTGATACTATCCGCGGGCTGTGCTAAATCCGGGGGAGTGAGGGACTCATGGGCGAGAAGTTTGCGCTGCTTGCCGCCGTGTGCGCGTTGGCGGTGGCGGTCGGCGCGTGCAAGTCGGCAGCACCACCCAAGCCATCGGCGGTGAAGGCACGCGTTGCGGCGAGCGCCGACGTCAATCCACGCTCGGACGGCGGCGCCCAACCGGTGCACGTGCGGGTCTTTCAGCTCAAGGATGACAGCGCGTTTGCCACCGCGGACTACTGGGCCCTGGTGGACAAGAGCAAGGAAACCCTCGGGCCCACCCTGATCCAACAGTTGCAATACGACCTGGCGCCGGGGCAGCAGCGCGAGCTCGAATTGAAGATCGATCCGGAGGCGCACGTGCTCGGCGTGGTTGCGGAATTCGCCGACTACCGCAACACGAACGGACACTGGCGAGCCGCGGGTGCAACGCCGGAAAAATCGCTGCTGGATCTCGTGAAGCGGGAAAAGCGTATCGTGATCGAAGTCGGCCGGAACAGCGTGGGCATCAGGATGGGCGACTGAGCCATTTTCAACGTAGGCGCATATACCAACATATGTCATCGAACAACCGGGTCGTCTGGTCAGAAGGGCTGTTCCTGCGGCCGCAACACCTGCAGCAGCACAATCGTTACGTCGACAGCCTGGTGGAGGGCCGCAGCGCGGCGCTGCGCTCCCACTCCTGGGGCTTCACGGAAATTCAGCTCGACCGCGACCATCTGAAGATCGGCAAGCTGGAGCTGAAACGAGCGGCGGGGGTTTTCCCGGATGGAACACCTTTCTCCATGCCGGACGATGATCCCCTGCCGCCGGCGTTGGAACCGACCGCGCAGATACGTGACAAGGAGGTGTCGCTTGCGATCCCCGTGCGCAAGGCAGGGGTCCGTGAATCGGACAGGCGCGAAGTGGCGGACGGCCTGGTTCGCTATCGTGCGTTCGACGAGCAGATGCGGGATGTGACTGGCGACACGGACAATGCGCAACCCGTGGAAATTGCCTCCCTGCGCTCACGGCTGCTGCTCGCCGGCGAGCCACGGGATGACTATGTATGCATCCCAATCACCCGCCTGGTCGAATGCCGCGAGAACAAGTTGGTGGTGATCGATGAAGAGTTCATCCCGACCGTCTTGAATGCACAGCAGGCGCCACGCCTGGCGGGCTTCATCACTGAGATCCAGGGCCTCATGCACCAGCGCGGCGAAGCCCTTGCGAGGATGGCTGTCGGTTCCGCTCGCGGCGGAGCGGCCGAAATCAGCGACTTCCTGCTGCTGCAGGCGATCAATCGCTACGAGCCGGTGATGGCTCACCTGGCGCAGAGCCGCCAGGTCCACCCGGAGGACCTGTTCCGCCTGTGCCTGGAAATTGCCGGTGATCTGTCAACGCTGACGCTCGAATCGCGGCGGCCCCCGAAGCTGCCCATCTACGAGCACGAGCGACTGAAGACCGCCTTCGAGCCTCTGATGGCCGCCCTGCGCAACATCCTGAACATCCGGATAGACCCCCGCGCCATGCAGCTGCCTCTGGAGAAGAAACGCTTCAATTACTGGGCGGCCGTAGTCGCGGACCAGTCGCTGTTCGACAGTGCGGCATTCGTTCTGGCCATTCGTGCAGAGGTCCCCAGTGAAACGTTGCGCCGCGAATTTCCGGTGCAATCCAAGGTGGCGTCAGCCGAAAAGATCGCGGTGCTGGTGCGGGATGATCTGCCGGGGGTGCCGATCCTGGCACTTGCGGTGGCCCCGCGGCAGATACCCTTTCACGCCGGTTACGCCTATTTCGAGCTGGAACGCAACAGTCCTCTGTTCCGTGAAATGAAGTCCGGCGGCAGGATCGCGTTGCACGTGCCCGATACTTTCCCCGGTCTGGACATGGAGATCTGGGCGATCCGCGGTTGATTCGAAAGCGGAGGATTCATGTCGATCGAGGATGACGATCCATTCGCGCCCGCTGACGGCACCATCATGAGGCCGACACCGGGCGGCGGGCGGCGCTCTGGATCGGAATCGCGGACCGAGGTACCGCGTGTCGAGAGTGCGCGCGCTCAGCGGGAGCAACCTGCTCGTTCTTTGGGCCGCGTCGAGCTGGGAGAATTCATCTCGGGAGGGCGCAACCCGATTCTCCAGGCAGCAGCGCCCCTGCTGGCGATCGCAGCGCGCCTGCAATCGACGGTTTCTCAGGCGGACGTGGCATCTTTGCGCGCGCAAGCGATGCAACAGGTACGCCAGTTCGAGGATCGGCTGCGGGCGGCCAATGTGCCTGCGGAGCACGTCCTCGGCGCCCGTTTCATTCTCTGCAGCTTCTTTGATTCCGCGGTGCTCAACACTCCCTGGGGAGCACACAGCGAGTGGGCGGGCCGCTCCCTGCTGCTCGAGTTCCACAAGGTCCGCGATAGCGGCAAGACGTTTTTCGAGCTTCTGGAAAAGTTTCGCTCCGAGCCTGGCCCCCATATCAATCTGCTCGAGCTCCAATATGTATGTATCGCCCTCGGATTCGAAGGCAGGTACAGCGTCGAGGATCGCGGCGCACAGAAGCTGGATGACATTCAACACGATCTGTTCCGGACCCTTCGGGAAACGCGCCAACTGCGTGACGAGGAGCTTTCGGTTCAGTGGCGCGGCGTGGAGGATCGGCGCAATCCGATCTTCCGCTACGTACCCTGGTGGATTGTCGGGGCGCTCGCGCTTGCGCTGCTCGCGGTCGGCTTTGTCATGTACGACGCACGCCTCAAGAACGCGGCGGCGCCGACGAAAGAGCTGTTGGCCAGCACCGGCGTGCCGCTCCAGTACACGGCGGCCCCCATTGCTCCCCGCGTCAGCCGCCTGAAGGAGCTGCTGGCTCCCGAGGAGCGGGCGGGACATCTGGCCGTGGAGGATTTCGGCGACAAGGCGGTAGTGACGTTGACCGCGGCGGATCTGTTCCGCTCAGGGAGCGTCCAAGTCAATCCCGCGCACACTGCAACCCTGGGTGCGGTCGCGCGCGCGCTCAATCAGGTGCCGGGACGAATCTACGTGGTGGGGCATACCGACGATCAGCCGGTGCACTCCCTGCAGTACGCGGACAACTTTGAGCTGTCACGTGAACGTGCCGTGGCGGTGGCCAACTTGATGAAGGGCACGATTGCGGATTTCTCCCGCATCGAGTGGCTCGGTGCCGGTTCGACACAGCCGCGCTACAAACCGGTGGATACCACCGAGAATCGCGCGCGCAACCGGCGCGTGGAAATCATCCAGACCGGCGCAGGCGCGGGCAAATGAAGCTCTTCACGGCGCGTTGGTTTCTCGTGCTGATCGCAATCGCACTCCTGTCATTGACGATCTGGTATGGCGGTCCCTACCTGGCATTGGGTACCTACAAGCCCTTTGAGGACGTAGTCGGCCGGCTGGTGGGTATCCTCGCCCTCGTGGTCATCTGGACCCTGTGGGTGCAGGTACGGCAGGCGAAGGCCCAGCGTGCCGGCAAGCAACTGGCGCAGGATGTCAGTGGACAGCGCGGGGCGGTGAAATCCGGCACTCGCGATGCCGCACCCGGTGGCGAAGACGCCTCCAAGCTCCGTGCGGGCTTTGAGGAAGCCGTCGCGAGCCTGCAAGGCTCGAAGCGCGGCGGAGTGAACCTGTACCACTTGCCCTGGTACATCATCATCGGTCCTCCCGGTGCGGGCAAAACCACGATCATCATCAATTCGGGGCTCAACTTCCCACTCTCGGAACGCTTCGGGAAGAAGCTGCGCGGCGTTGGCGGCACCCGCAACTGCGACTGGTGGTTTACTGACGAGGCGGTGCTGCTCGATACCGCCGGACGCTATACGACCCAGGACTCCGATGCCGCGGCGGACAGTGCGGGCTGGCTCGAGTTTCTGCATCTGTTGCGCAAGCATCGCAGCCGCCGGCCCATCAACGGCGTCATCCTCGCGATGAGTGCGAGCGATCTGGTGGCCTTGAGCGAGTCGGATCGGCACCGGCACGTCGAAGCCATCAGACGGCGTCTGGAAGAGCTCACCCGCGAGCTCAGGATCAGCCTGCCTGTCTATTTCGTGTTGACCAAGGTGGATCTGATCGCAGGCTTCAGCGAGTTCTTCGACGATCTCACCCAGGAAGGCCGGGCACAGGTGTGGGGTGTCACCCTTCCCCTGCCGTTGTCACGATCCGGCGGGGCTGCCGCACAGGTGGGCGACGAGCTCGACACGCTGATCGAGCGCCTCGGCGCGCGGTCCCTGCTGCGGCTGGAAGCCGAGCGCGATCTGAACCGACGGGCGCGCATCTTCGCATTCCCGAGCCAGCTCGCAGCGCTGAAGGGCCCGCTTGCGGCTCTGATTGCTGAAGTGTTCGAGGGGAGTAATCCGTCACGGGGCGTGTTGCTGCGAGGCGTGTACTTCACCAGCGGCACGCAGGAAGGCACGCCCATCGATCGGATCATGGGGGCGCTGGCGCGGAATTTCGGCTTGAACGTGCGGGGTGCAGCGGCACCTACGGGACAGGGGCGGGCCTACTTCATCCAGCGCTTTCTCAAGCAGGTGCTGTTTCCGGAGTCGGGTCTTGCCGGGGTCAATCGGCGGCTGGAGGTACGCCAGGCAGTCACACAGGCGTTCATCTACATCGGTATTGCAATGCTTGCGGCCCTTGGGTTCATCGTGTTTTCGGTCAGTTACGAACGCAACCACGCCTACCTGCTCGAGGTCGCCAAGGCCGCCGAGCCGCTGCGCTCCGTTTCGAGCGGTGAACAGGGCGACCCGTTGACCCGAAGCCTGGACAAGCTCGACGCGTTGAGTGCCGTCGTGTCAACAGCGGCGGAGTATCAGGGTAACGTCTCATTCACCATGCGCTGGGGGTTGTATCAAGGCAGCTCGATGACCAACGCGGCGCGCGATGCCTACATCCTGGCGTTGAACGCCGACCTGCTCCCGGCAGTCGCCGATCACTTCCGCGCCCGCCTGCCGAGCCTTGCGCGTGAGCCCGACAAGCTGTACGAGTATCTGAAGATCTACCTGATGCTCGGCAATCCGGAGCACCTGGATCCCAACCAGGTGAAGTTTGTCGCCGACCTGGAGTGGCAGCGACAGTTTGCCGCGGACCCGGCTACCCGGGAGCGGGTCGCCGGCCACTTCAATGCGCTGATTGCGCAACCGGACCGTGTACAGAAGGTTTCGCTGGATCAGGACACCGTCGATGCCGCGCGCAACTCGTTGCGGCAGGCATCACTCCCGGTGCTCATGTACAGCCGCCTGAAGCTGGCCTATGCCGGCGACAGCCAGCATACGCTGGACGTAGCCAAGGAAATCGGCCTCGGCAGCACGTCGCTGTTCGTCAGGCGCAGCGGTGTCAGTCTGTCGCAGCCGTTTCCCGCGCTCTACACCAAGCCGGTATTCGACGAGATCAGCACGACGGGACGTTTTCAACTGTTGAAGCAATTCGTCTCGGAAGACTGGGTGTTGGGTGGCGGGCTCACGGACGCTGCGAAGTCGCCGCAGAACATGAGCCAGATGATGAGCCTGTATGAAACTGACTACATCAGGGCGTGGGATGAACTGCTGGGCGATCTGGCCCTGAGGCGCGCGAAGGGGGCGCAGGAGTCGGCCGATCAGTGGGGTCTGCTGGCTGCACCCACCTCACCCTTGAAACGTCTGCTGGTACTGGTCGAGGCAAACACGAACCTGTTGAAGGCACCGGCGCAGACCGATGTCAAAACGCAGGCACGCAGCGCGATCGCGGGCGGACTCGACACGCTGGGCGCCTTGCTGGGGGGTAATGCTCCGCAGGCCGAGAAGCCCGGCACCACGGTCACCCGCCATTTCGAGCCGCTGCACAAGCTGGTGGCGGGTAATCCGGCACCGATCGATCTGACACTCGCCAAGTTCGCCAACGTCCAGCAGACGATGGCACAGATCAACGCGCTTGGTGGCCCGCCGCCACTCGAGCTCGCCAATAAACTCTCCATGGCTCTGAAGGATCTCGAGACGCATGCCAAGACCCTGCCGGGGCCGATGGATGCGGTGATCACGCGCACTACGGGGGAGGGTGCGGCCGTGGTGAGGGCGGATATCGGCAACGACTTCGCGTCGCGCTATTCGCAGCAGGTCGTCAGTGAATGCCGCGACCTGGCCTCCGGCCGCTACCCGGTGATGCTGAGCAGTGGCGTCGATCTGCCGCTCGCCGATTTTGGCCGGTTGTTCGGCCCGGCCGGCGTGTTCGAGAGCTTCTTCAAGGGTACGATGGCCAACTTCGTCGACACCAACCAGGCAGCTTGGGCGTGGAAGCCGGAAGCGGCCTCGATCGGCGGTTCCCGGGCGATCCCGGCGCAGTTCCAGCAGGCCGAGCGAATCAAACAGACCTACTTCGCAGCCAGCGCGCCGGTGCCCGAGGTGCGCTTCACGCTGACTCCGCTCTATCTGGATAGTGCGGTCACGCGGATGGTGATCGAAATGGATGGTCAAATGCTCGAGTACCGTCACGGCCCGCAGCGTCCCGTGCCCATGGTCTGGCCCGGACCGTCCCCGGGACAAGCGGCCCTCACCTTCGAGATGCAGTCCGGCGCCAGCCCCAACATTGTCGTGCAGGGTCCCTGGGCGTTGTTTCGGCTGATCCAGAAGGGCACTGTGCAGCCCCAGTCGGATACGAGCTTCATAGTGACTTTCACACTGGAGGGCAGCACGGCGCGAGTCGGCCTGCTCGCCAGCTCTTCCCGCAACCCCTTCGGGCGCAACATCCTGCAAGGGTTTGCCTGCCACAACTGAGGAGCCGATGGGCGGATCGAGTGTCGGCTTCTTTGGCAAGCTGCCCAGTCACGGCGACTTCATCCGGCGGGGCATTCCGGAGGCGTTCGTCAATCCCTGGGATACCTGGCTGCAGCAGTGCATGGTGGAGAGTCGTGCGCGCCTCGGCGATGACTGGCTGAAAATCTATCTCACCAGCCCGGTGTGGCGCTTCGTACTGTGTGATGGGGTGGTGAGTGCCGCGACCTTCGCGGGCATTCTCATACCCAGCGTTGACAGCGTCGGCCGCTATTTCCCGCTGACGGTCGTAGTGGAGCTGCCTGCCTCCGTGCCGCCGATGGCGCTGACCATCCACGGCCGGCAGTGGTTCAGAACCGTGGAATCCATCGCGCTGGGTGCGCTCGAGGCACACGAGTTCGACCTGGATCAGTTTGATGCTGCCCTGCAGGCGAGCGGTGAGGAGCTGCAGGGTGTCGAACAACACGTGTGTGTCACGCTGGATGCGTCCTTCCCGCAACCTGAACAGCATTGGCGCCTGCCGCTCGATTCCTCGGAGCGTGTCGCGGCAGCACTGATCGATCCGCTGATGGCGCCGGTGGCGCGCAGCATGCGCCCGATGTCACTGTGGTGGAGTGAAGGCTCCGAGCATGTTCCCCCGAGTTGTCTCATCATGCGGATGTTACCGGACCCCGCGCGCTTCACCGCAATGCTGGATGGACGGTGGCAGGAGGCCGGTTGGTCGGGAGAGCTCGGCAACCCGGCGCGGGAGGCCCCGCCCGCGTTCCAGTACCGGATCAATTCTGCGGGCGCCTCCGAAGCAGGCCCGGTGCGCCCGGAGAATCAGGATAACTTCCTGGATCGCGCCGACCTGGCGGTCTGGGCCGTGGCCGATGGACTTGGCGGGCATTCCCACGGTGAGCGGGCGAGCCGCATGGTGGTTGACGTGTTGGCTGCGCTCGAACCCGCGGCAACGGTGAGCGCTGCATTGGGACTGGCGATGACGGGTCTTGAACGGGTGAACGAGGATCTGCACCGCGCTGCAATGCAGCCCACAGCAGGCTCGCTGTCAGGAAGTACCGTTGTGCTGCTGTCGATAAGGCAACAGGAGTGGGGCATCCTGTGGGCGGGTGACAGCCGTGTTTATCTGCTGCGTGATGGCGCCCTCGACGCCTTGACGCGCGATCATTCCGGGGGAGCCACTCCTGATGATGCGACTTCGACTTCGTCCGGCCCGCCGCCCAGCACTGGGGTGGTCACACGAGCCGTCGGCGCCGAGGCCAGCCTGATGCTCGAGCAGGTTTCCGGTCCGCTCCATGCCGGCGACCGGTTCCTGCTCTGCAGTGACGGATTGCACGGCACACTCACGCACGCAACGCTCATCGAGATCCTGCAGGCGCATCCAGAGCCGCTGCGCGCGGTGGAGGGCCTGTTGCAAGCCGCGACCACCGCCGGCGGCAAGGACAACATCACCGCAGTCGTGGTCGATGTCCTGGCCGAGGTGCAATAAGTGTCTCACGGGGCGGAAGACGATCCTGGGGAAAGCACGTCGTTGCGTACGCAACTTCGCAAAACCAACACAGATGCGGATCCGCCGCTCACTCTTGCGCGCGCCGTCCCGGCGGACTCGGAGCTCACCCGCGTGCGTCCGGGCTCCGGTCAGAATCCGGAACTGACCCGCGTGCGTGCCGCCGCAGCGGATGTCGGGGAGCCAAGCGGATCGCGAGTGCGTGCCCAGGCGGCCGTCTTCGGAGAAGGCTACCTGCTTCGCGAGCGCTATCAGCTGATCGAGCCGATCGGTCAAGGCGCGATGGGGCAGGTGTGGAAGGCCCGGGATACCTACATCGAGAAAGGGCGCAACCGCTTCGTTGCCATCAAAGTATTCCGCGCAGATTTCCAGAACCATCCGCAGGCCTTCCAGGCCATGCAGGCGGAGGCAAGTCGCGCGATGCAGCTCGCGCATCCAAACATCGTAACGGTACATATCCTGGATCTGGATACTGTCATCGGCCGCCCATTCATCGTGATGGAGCTCCTCGAGGGTCAACCTCTGGACAAGCTGATTCGAGCGACGGATGGCCGGGGTGTTGCGCCTGAGAAAGCATGGCCCATCATCAAGGGAATGAGCGAGGGCCTGGCGTATGCCCATCGCAAGGGGTTGGTCCATTCGGACTTCAAGCCGGCGAACGTCTTCCTGACGGCCGAAGGCGTGCCCAAGGTGCTCGATTTCGGCATCGCCCGCGCGGTACGACTGCCTGGTTCGGATTCTCAGCCGCTGGAGGACGAGAGCGTACTCAGCGGCTATACGACGATGTATGCGGCTCCTGAGACTCTGGAAGATCACGCGGCCGACACTTCGGATGATGTTTTCGCGCTGGGCCTGGTTGCTTACGAGCTGCTTGCCGCCCGACACCCTTTCAATCGCATCCCTGCGACCGAGGTGCGTGAGCGGAAGTTGCAGCCTCAACCGCTCAAGGGTCTGAAGCGGCGCGAGTGGCGCGCCATCGAAAAGGCGCTGGCTCTTACGCGGCAGGAGCGTTTTGCCGATGCGACCGCCTTCCTGCGCGCGTTGCAGGGACTGACACGGCTGCAGTCGAGTCTGATCGCGGCGGTCGTGGTACTGAGTCTCGTCGCGGGCGGATTGTGGTATCGCAGCTACCTGGACAGCCGGCCGGCTGTCGATTTCAACGATCTGCCCCTCGCGGAGCGGCAGCTCATCACAGCAGCACTGGCCGATGGCCACATGGCTTTACGCCTGATGAAAGAGGAGCACATCATCGATACCGCAGAGAACGCTGCGGCGGATTTTGCGAAAGTCTATGCTCTGCATCCGCGCGACCCGGATGCCGTCGCGGGTCTGAAGGAGACGGCGGCAACCGTCATCGAATGGGCGCAGGCCCAGCCCGACAGGAAAGTCGCGCTGTCCGTGCTGCAGAGCCTGCAGACGAAAGCGGACTACTACAAAAATTACACGCCACTGACACGCGCAATAGAAAGAGCTCAGTCACAGTAGCGGCTTGCTTGCAACAGCCACGTAACCGATGACATCCTGCAGCCGCTCCTGCCGCAAGGTCTGACGCGTAAGCTGTATTCGCTCGAAGCCCGCTTCGACCAGAGCCTGGCGCAGATAACTCTCCCGGTGCGCGTAACGGCCGTGTATTTCGATCCGATAGCCCTCCTCGCCTTCTCCCGGGAGCGCCTCGAACGTAGCGATAAATACACCGCCCGGCCGCAAAGCGTTGTTTGCTGCCGCGAGGGCGTTATCGATCGCGCCGAAATAAACCAGCGTATCGGCTGAGACGATTGCGTCGAAGGTGTCAGCGCGAGAGTCCATGAACCCACACAACTCGCCTACCACGAGGTCGTCGTAGCTGCCGCGCTCGCGCGCGAGCTCGAGCATCTGGGGCGATAAATCAACGCCGACCAGAGAGCTGCAGAGGCGACGGACCAGCGGGCCGCACAACCCTGTTCCGCAGCCGGCATCGAGCACGGCGAGAGGCGCGCCACGCGTCTCGGCGTGTTCAGCTAACGCTGTTGCAACCAGTTCGGGCGCACGGTATCCCAGGTTCTTGAGGTTGCGATCGAAACCCTGTGCGACACTATCGAACACCAGCCGCACGTACTCGTCCGCTGCCCGCGGCGGTACGTTTGCCCCAGAGGTCGCAGCCGCCATGTGGCGCGCCTTCGCGTTGTCGGGGTCGCGCAGCGACCACACACGGTAGGTTTCGGCCGCTCCACCTGTATCTCCCAGGCGATAACAGAGCATGGCCAGAGTCTCGTAGGCGCGAAAGAAGTTGGGACTCCGGACGATGGCCTGCTGCAGGAAGTGCACCACCTGCCCTGGCTCGCCGTCGTCCCGCAGACTCAGCGCCAGGTTGTAGTAAGCCTCCGCGCTGTCCGGCGCGAGGCTGATGACGCGCCGATAGGCCTTCTGCGCATCAGACGAATGGCCCGCCACGGTCAACATGTTGGCGAGATTGTTCCAGGCGTGCGGGTTGTCGGGAGCGCTCCGCAAGGATTGGCCGATCAGCTGCAGTGCTGCCTGTGCATCCCCTCTCTGGAATTGCAGCAGCCCCAGGAAGTGCAGCGCGTCAGGGTCCTCCGGAGAGATACCCAGGATCTGCCGATAACCCGCCGCGGCCTCCTCGAGGCGGCCGGCCTGATGGGCCGCAATCGACTGTTGCAATGTTGTGTCAGCAGGGGGCATGCGCACCTTCCGCGGCCCGCAAGGGCGCCTTGACTGTCAAACAGCCCCACGTTAGCGTGGCGCAGAGCTGGATTCCAAGCATAAAGAATGCGCAAACATCGCTCAATGAGACAGCCGGCGGGCGGTGGGACGGCACGGCTCGCTTTTTTCAGTTGTACGGCCTTGACTTTGATGGCGGGCAGCGTGACACATTCCGCGCCGGACAGGGCGCGCCAAGGCATGGTCTCACGCCAGGACCTCGAAATCGTCGACTGCCTGCTGCCCGGCCAGGTTCGCCAGCTCGGTAACGCGACATATGTCACGCAGCGGCGACCGACACGTACGACGGCTGCGGACTGCCGTGTCCGCGGTGGAGAGTATGTCGCCTACGATCGTGCAGATTACAAGTCGGCATTGAAGGTCTGGCTGGACCTTGCCCAAGCTGGTGATTCGGATGCCCAGAACAACGTTGGCGAGATCTATGAACGTGGACTGGGTGACACTCCGAACTACGAGGCCGCCGTCATCTGGTATCAAAAGGCGGCTGACCAGGGTTATTCGCGAGCGCAGTTCAACCTCGGCACGCTGTACGAGCAGGGACTCGGTGTCGGACAGGACAAGCTGAAAGCCCTGGACCTGTACCGCAAGGCGTGGGGAATTCCTGCCGACAGTGTCGTCTACAAGGACGCGGCCAATCAGCAAACCGAGACCCTGCGCAAGGAGCTCGAGACGCAGGTCGGCGAGAAAGACGAGCAGGTCAAGGCCCTGTTGCAGCAGGTCGAGGAGCTCAAGGCACAGCTGAAGCAGGCCCAGGTGAGCCGCAAGGATGACAGCGCGCTGAAGAAGCAGGCAGAGACACTCAGCCGCCTGATGGATGCGCTGCGCGCTGATCGCGATCGCAGCCAGGAGCAGCTTTCCAGGATCCGCGCTCCCTCAACCACCACCGTCACCGGACCTCCTCCTGACCCGCAAGCCTTCGAGCGTTACGTCAAGGGCCTCAACTTCGGCCGGTTCTACGCGATCATCATCGGGAATCAGACCTATCAGAACCTCGACCACCTGCAGACACCCAGGACCGACGCCGAGCGCGCCGCGAAGCTCCTCCGGGACAAGTACGGTTTCAACGTCCAGATCCTGGAGGACGCCAGCGATGATGCCATGTTGGCGGCCCTCAACGATCTGAACAAGATCCTGAAGGAGAACGACAATGTTCTCATTTACTACGCCGGCCACGGGTCGCGCCAGAAGACCCCGGGCGCGGATCTCGGTTACTGGCTGCCGGTGAACGCCGAGCGCCCTCCCAGCCTGCGGTTCTGGGTGGGCACCGATCAGATCAGCAGCTACCTGGGTATTTTCCGAGCGAAACGGGTGCTGGTGGTGGCGGACTCCTGCTACGCGGGCCTGCTTTCGTCAGATCCGGGGCTCATCGTCTTCAGTACTCAGACACAGGCCGCGATGGAGTATCTCAAGTACAAGCTGCCCAAGCGGGCGCGGCTGTTGCTGGCATCGGGCGGCGATAATCCAGTGCTCGACGTGGGTGGCAACGGCAATTCCGTATTCGCCCGCGCCTTCCTGGACGTGCTGGAGTCCAATTCCGACTTGCTCTCCACGCCCGCGCTGTTCGCACGCCTGCAGGAGCGGGTCAAGAGCGCGGCTGCCCGCAACAACTTCCAGCAGGCGCCCGAGCTGAAGTCCATCAAGAGTGCCGGTCACGAGGTCGGGGATTTTTTCTTCGTCCCCAAATCCGGAGCATGAGCCGTACATGAGTGACCCCGGCCTGGAAGCGCTGCTCAAGCCCGTGTCGGCGCAGCTGCCGTGCGGCAAGAACCTGGAATACGCGTCCGAGTTCGTGCAGCTCATGGAGCTGGCGCGCCCCAAACCCGAGCAAACCAGCGGCGAAAAGACTATTGCCGCGCAGGAGCCCCCGTGGCCCAAGGTTCGGGACGAGGCCGAGCTGCTGCTCGGATCCACCAAAGACCTGCGAGTCGCGGGCGTCCTGCACAATGCCCTCGTGAAAACTGACGGGGTCGCAGGCCTGAGCACGGGCCTCGCGCTCATGCGAGGCCTGTTGGAGCGCTATTGGGATAACCTCTACCCGCCGCTCGAGGCTGACGAGGACAACGATCCGACCTTCCGGCTGAATTGCCTCGTGGGCTCTTTGAGCGGGGAGGAGGCGTTGGTTCTGTTGAGACAGATCCCGCTCGTCGAATCGCGGCAGTTTGGAGCGCAGAGCCTGCGCCAGTACAGGATCGTCACGGGCGCAATCAAGACTGTCGCTGCAGACGAGCAGCCCACCGATCTGGCGCAGGACCTCGCGAAGCTCCAAGCGGCTTTCCAAGGCGCCGATATCGCGGCTCTGAAGTCAAGTGCACAGGCCGCCTCGGGCGCCGTGGACCATCTGAGCGCGATTGAAAAAATCCTGCAGGATCGAACCGGGGGCATCCCCGAGGGACTGGCCGCGCTGCATGCCGATGTGCGGGAAATCAATGCCGTGTTCGCAGCCGAACTGACCAGGCGCGGCGAGGCTCCCGCAGGGGACCCTTCGGCCGGTTCAGCGGACAAGCCGCACGGCCAGGCAGTTTCGGCGCTGCAGGGCGAAATCCGGTCTCGCACGGATGTCGTGCGTACATTGGACGCCCTTTGTGACTATTATGTGCGCAACGAGCCGTCGAGCCCCGTCCCACTCCTGCTCAAACGTGCCAGGCGGCTGGTGGACAAAGGATTTATGGATATCATCCGCGATCTCGCTCCCGCCGGTGTTGCGGAAGCGGAAGTTATTGGCGGCCTTGAGAACAAGGAGTCCTGAAGGGTAGAGTAGCCGCCCTGACATCAAACCGCAGTCGGTATAGCGGTCACGGCTGGGCGGCTCCACTCGCCGCGCCCACGCACACTCAAGGGGAGGTCTTGTGGCCAAAGAAAGCAGTACGAAATTCATCGCACGCAACCGCGCGCCGCGCGTGCAGATCGAGTACGACGTTGAAACCAATGGCGCGATGCAAAAGAAGCAAATCCCGTTCATCATGGGTGTGCTTGCCGACCTGTCGGGCAGGTCTGCGGAAGAGTTGCCGGAAGTCGGCCAGCGCAAGGCGCTCGAAATCGACATGGACAATTTCGACAGTCGTTTGAAGGCAATGAAGCCGCGCGTGACATTCGCCGTACCGAACAAGCTGACCGATGCGGGCGGCAACATCGGTGTAGATCTGACGTTCGAAAGCATGGATGATTTCTCGCCTGCGGCGATCGCGCGCAAGGTCGAGCCACTGGCCAAGTTGCTCGAGGCGCGCACTCAACTGGCGAATCTCGTGACCTTCATGGATGGCCGCGCCGGGGCCGAGAAGCTGATCTCAGAGGCGCTGCAGAATCCGGCTCTGTTACAGGCGCTCGTGTCGGCGCCGAAACCGGACGAAGAGAAGAAGTAAGTTTGAGCGTGCAAATCGCGGGAGTCCACCATGGCTGAAGCCACCAGCAGCGTCCAGCAGCAACCGGGCCAGACGACCGAAGTCAGCGCTTTCCAGTCTTTGCTGCGTAAGGAGTTCCGGACCAAGACCGACCGTGCGCAGGAGCAAGTCGAGACTGCAGTCAAGACGCTCGCCGAGCAGGTCCTCAAGGACACCGGTCTGATCACCGACGACGCGATCAATTCCGTCAACGCAATCGTCGCGGAGCTCGACAAGAAGCTGTCGGAGCAGATCAACGAGATCCTCCATCATGCCGAGTTCAAGCAGATGGAAGGCACGTGGCGCGGTCTGCGGCACCTGGTATTCAACACCGAGTCCAGCGAGACGTTGAAGATCAAGATCTTCAACATCTCCAAGAAGGAGCTCGGCAAGACGCTCAGGAAATTCCCCGGGACGTTCTGGGACCAGAGTCCGGTCTTCAAGAAGGTATACGAGGAAGAGTACGGCACGATCGGTGGCGATCCGTACGGCTGCCTGGTCGGCGACTACTACTTCGACCACAGTCCCCAGGATGTGGAATTGCTGCGCGCCATGGCCTCTATTTCTGCTGCCGCGCATTCACCGTTCATCTCCGCCGCCGCGCCCTCTCTCATGGGGTTCGACACCTGGCAGGAGCTGGCGAACCCACGCGATCTCACCAAGATCTTCTCGACCCCCGACTACGCGGCCTGGCGCTCCTTGCGGGAGTCCGAGGACTCCCGTTACATCGGCCTGACCATGCCGCGTTTCCTGTCGCGGCTGCCTTACGGTGCGAACACCGACCCTGTCGAGGAGTTCGCATTCGAAGAGGACACATCGGGTGCGGATTCCGAAAAGTACGCCTGGTCCAATGCCGCTTACGCGATGGCCACCAACATCAACAAAGCCTTTGCGATGTACGGCTGGTGCACACGTATCCGCGGCGTCGAGTCCGGCGGCACCGTTGATGGCTTGCCGTGCCATACGTTTCCATCTGACGATGGCGGCGTCGACATGAAGTGTCCGACGGAAATCTCAATTACCGACCGCCGGGAAGCCGAGCTGGCCAAGAACGGCCTGATGCCGTTGCTGCATCGGAAGAACTCGGATCAAGCCGTCTTCATCGGGGCACAGTCGCTGCAGAAACCGGCGGAGTATGAGCAGGCGGAGGCGACTTCCAATGCCGCGCTTGCGGCGCGCCTGCCCTACATGTTTGCCTGCTGCCGGTTCGCGCACTACCTGAAGTGTATCGTGCGCGACAAGATCGGCTCCTTCAAAGAGCGGGCGGACATGGAGCGCTGGCTGTCGGATTGGATACTCAACTACGTGGACGGCGATCCGGCCAATTCTTCAGAGTCCATCAAGGCGCGCAAGCCACTCGCCGGCGCGCAGGTGGAGGTCAAGGATGTCGAGGGCAAGCCCGGCTACTACTCCGCCGTCTTCCGCTTGCGCCCACACTATCAGCTCGAAGGTTTGACTGTGTCGCTGCGCCTGGTGTCGCGACTGCAGGGTGGCCAGTAACAATCAACGATTAGGGAGCAGATTCAAATGGCAATTGATACCTTTCTCAAGCTCGGGGACCTGAAAGGTGAATCCCAGGTCAAGGGTTTTGAGGAGCACATCCAGGTACTGGCGTGGAGTTGGGGAATGAGCCAGTCCGGCACCACGCACATGGGCAGTGGCGGCGGCGCCGGCAAGGTCAACGTGCAGGATATTTCCTTCACGCACTATCTCGACTCGTCGACTCCCAATTTGATGAAGGCCTGCTCGACGGGGGGACACTTCGACGACGCGACGCTCACGATGCGCAAGGCCGGCGGTACTCCTCTGGACTACGTGGTCATCAAGCTGACCGAAGTCATCGTCACTTCCGTGTCGACGGGCGGTAGCGCCGGCGAAGACCTGCTTACCGAGAATGTCACGCTGAACTTCGCGCAATTCCAGGTCGATTATCAACCGCAGGATGCGAAGGGTGCGAAGAAGGGCGGCGCGATCACTTTCAAGTACGACATCTCCAAAAACGAGGTGTGAGCCAGGGCGCGTTGCTGGCGGCAGCGATCGACGCCCGTGTTGGGGGCGTCGTCGCGGGCTTGCACCGCGTGCCCCGCTCTCCATATGACTTCGGCTGAACAGAGCGTTCGTGAAGGCAATCTGTCGCAGGCTCTGGATGAGCTGCAGCAACGGGTGCGGCGCAATGCTGCTTCGGGGCCCGACCGGGCTTTCCTGTTCCAGCTGTTGGCTCTGCAGGGTCAATGGGAGCGTGCAGCGAACCAACTGAAGGTGTTGGGGGATCTGGATGCCAGCGCGCTCATCACGGTGCAGATGTACCAGCCCGCGATTCAATGTGAGTTGCTGCGCGCGAAGGTTTTCTCGGGCGAGACGACCCCACTGCTGCTGGGTGAGCCGGAACAGTGGATGGCGCTGTTGCTCGAATCATTGAAGCATCTTGCCGGCGGCCGGTACGAAGCGGCGGGAAAGCTGCGTGAGCAGGCGTTGGAGGCAGCCCCGGCACGCGCGGGTAGCATCAATGGCGAGCCATTCGAATGGATTGCGGATTCCGATCCGCGGCTTGGACCGTGCCTGGAGCTGATAGTAGACGGCAAGTACTACTGGACACCCATCACCAACCTGCAATCGTTGCGCCTCGAGCCTCCCACCGACCTGCGTGACCTCATCTGGGCGCAAGCGACGGTGACCTGGGCAAACGGCGGCCAGGTGCCCGCGTTGCTCCCCGTACGGTATCCGGGTTCAGAAGCCTCTACGGCCACCGACTCACATCGCCTCTCGCGCAAGACAGATTGGATTCAACAGCCGGACGAGACTGTTTTGGGAGTCGGACAGCGGATGCTGGCGACGGATACCGGCGAATATGCCCTTCTCGAGGTCCGCGAGCTGTTGATCACTGCGCCGACTACACCGGCCTAGCTGCACGGACCAGCGCATGGCCGAGCTGCTCCCCCAGGAACGCTTACAGCCGTCGCTGCTCGATCGACTCACGGACAATGCGCCGGATACTCGCACGGAGTCCCGCGAGGCGCGCGTGCTGAACCTGACTCAACTTCGAGCGAGCGTAATGCGCGACGTGGCCTGGCTCCTCAACACGGTCAACCTGGCCGCTTCTCAGGACTTCGGGTCATGCCGGGAGGCCGAGCATTCGACGATCAACTACGGCATTCCCGACCTGGCCGGCAGCTCTGCGGCGGGCCGTAACGCGAAGGAGCTCGAGCGCGCCGTGCGCCAGGCGCTGATCGATTTTGAGCCCAGAATCCTGCGTGACACTGTGCGCGTCAGTGTGCGCGTGCAGCCGGATCGGATGAGCCGGCACGCGCTGACCTTCATCATCGAGGGGGACCTGTGGGCCCAACCGGTGCCGCTCAGCATCTATCTCAAGACCGAGGTGGATCTGGAGACCGGCACTGTCACCGTGACCGACAAAGCTTAGCTGAGCACCTTGGATCCGCGCATCCTCAAATACTACAACCGCGAGCTGCAACACGTTCGGGAAATGGGCGCGGAATTCGCGCGTGAATATCCCAAGATTGCTGCACGGCTGGGACTGGATGGCATCGATTGCGCCGACCCTTACGTCGAGCGGCTGCTGGAGGGTTTTGCTTATCTTGCCGCGCGCGTGCAGTTGAAGATCGATGCCGAGTTTCCAACATTCACTCAGAACCTGCTGCAGATCGTCTATCCACACTACCTTGCGCCCACTCCCTCGATGGGCGTGGCTCAATTCCAACCCGACTTGAAGGAACCGGCTCTTGCGCAAGGGTATCCGATACCGCGTGGCTCGGTCCTTCGCGCCACGCTTGGCAAAGAGGACAGTGTGGCTTGTGAGTACCGCACAGCACACGAATGCACTCTGTGGCCATTGCGCCTGACCGAGGTACGTTATTACGGATCCGCCGCCGCGCTCGCGGCCATTGGCGCGACGGGGCCGGCAACGACGCGCGCCGGGCTTCGCTTGAGTTTCACGACAACCGCGGGTGTACCGCTCGAGAGTCTGCAACTGGATCGCCTGCCGATCTATCTGTCGGCTGCCGATGAGCTTCCCTTTCTTCTCTACGAGAGCATATTCGGGACCGCGACGGGATTCCTCGTGCGGCCAAAAGGAGCTCCCGGCCGCGCCGTGCTTCGCGGGAGCGGCTGCATCGAGCGGGAAGGGTTCGACGACGACCAGGGATTGATTCCCTACACGCGCCGCTCCTTCCAAGGCTATCGAATACTCCAGGAATATTGTGCGTTCCCGGAGCGCTTCCTGTTCTTCACTCTGAGTGACCTGCGCCGGGCGTTGCAAGGCATGCCCGGGAGCGAGTTCGAGATCATTCTGCTCTTCAATCGTCCGGCGCCGGCGCTGGAAGGGACGCTGTCGGCGGAGAACTTCAGGTTGTTTTGCGCCCCCGTGATCAACCTGGTCCACAAGCGGGCCGATCGAATTCACCTGGATCGGTTGCACCACGAATACCAGGTCATTGCGGATCGTACCCGTCCGCTGGATTTCGAGATTTTCGCCGTGCTGGGCCTCGAGGGATACGGGTCGAGCATGGAGCCGGAAGTCAGCTTCGAGCCGTTTTATGCCAGCTCGGAAGCAACCTGGCACGGGCGCAACCGGGCATTCTTTACCACGCGCCGCGAGCCGCGGATGCTCTCCTCCAAGCAACGCGCGCAGGGTCCCCGCTCGAGCTACATCGGCAGCGAAGTATTCGTATCGCTGGTGGATGCGGACCAGGCGCCGTACTCCAGCAATCTGCGGCAGCTGGCGCTGGAAGTTCTATGTACCAACCGTGATTTGCCCTTGCAGATGCCGGTCGGCAAAGGCGCGACCGACTTCATCCTGGACCTGGGTGCACCTGTCGAATCCATCCGCTGCCTGGCAGGGCCGACCAAGCCACGCGCCTCCTCGGTACATGGCGAATACGCCTGGAAGCTGTTGAGTCATCTCACACTCAACTATCTGTCATTGGTGGAGAGCTCGTCGGATGAGGGCGCGGCCGCACTGCGCGAGATACTTCTGCTGTACTGCGACCCGAATGATGCGGCGATGCAGAGGCAGATCGACGGAATGCGCGGGATCAACGCAAAACCTGTCACCGGGCGGCTGCCGGAAGCGGTCCATGTGTCTTATGTGCGCGGGCTCGAGATTGCGCTGACGTGCGAAGACGGCGCCTTTCAGGGCCGTGGCGTATTTCTTTTCGGGGCGGTATTGGAGGAATTCTTTCGACGTTACGTGTCACTCAACAGCTTTACGCGCACGGTTCTCAGGACGATGGATCGCGGCGAGGTTATGCGATGGCCAGCGAGACTCGGGCAGCGGCAGATACTGTAGGGGCTGCCGCGGCGACGCGGACCGCTGAGTCTGCCAAAACGCCTCAGGCCGCAGAGGCGCTCGATGCCGCGAAGGCGGCGAAAGCCCTCAGAGCCTTGGACCCGCTGCAAGCTGATCCCTTGGGGTTCGAATTCTTCGAGGCGATGCGGCGTGTTGAATGCGCGTGGCCCACGCTGCCACGTCTTGGGACCGCCGCGCGTCCAGCCGACGAGCCCGTACGGCTCGGGCACGCGCCCGCCCTGCATTTCCCTGCTTCGATGCTGGCCGATATCGAGTCGATCGCGGCGGGTCGCCTCAAGATCCGTGGCTATTTCCTCGGTTTGTTCGGGCCGCAGGGTCCGCTGCCGCTGCATCTCACGGAGTACGCGCACGACCGGGCAACCAACTCGCGCGATCATACGTTCGCCGCATTCGCCGACATCTTTCATCATCGCATCCTCGAGCTCTTCTATCGCGCCTGGGCGGATGCCCGCCCGATAGTACAATTCGATCGGCCGGCTGAAGACCGCTTCTCGCGTTATGTCGGAGCATTGATTGGCATCACGGGCCCGCACCTTCGCGATCGCGATGCGTGGCCGGATCGTGCCCGACTGTTCTTTGCAGGTCTGCTTGCCGGTGCGACACGGACGCGAGCGGCCCTCGAGAGCCTGTTGCAGGAGTACCTGGGACTGGGCGTCCGGGTACAGGAATGTGTCGGCCAATGGTTACCGGTCGCAGCATCCGAGCGGACTTGTTTGGGCGCTGACGCGCAGACCGCCGTACTCGGACGCACCGCCATTCTTGGCGAGCGCGTCTGGAATGCACAGCATCGCATCCGGGTGGTCATCGGGCCTGTTACATTGGGCCAGCTGATGCAATTTCTTCCAGGCGGCGCGACTCTCGAGCGCCTCCGCGCGATCATGCTGACATACCTGGGATTCGAATACGCCTGGGATGTGCAGTTCCTGACACAGCGCGACCGGCTGCCCGGGGTGCGATTGGGCCAATTCGGTCATCTCGGTTGGACGACCTGGGTCGACCCGAATCGCTCGGGCGAGCCCGTGGACGATGTGATCATCGACGTTGCGGCTCGAGTGAACAGCGCCTGAGGGCGTGCGGAGCGATACAAATGGCTGAAATCCGGCGTGAAGCCTACTTCGGAAAGCTCAATAAGCTGAGCTTCAATGCGATCGACAGCGCCACCATATTCTGCAAGTTGCGCGGTAATCCCAACGTGGAGCTGGTTCATTGGATCCACCAGATCCTGCAGCTGCAGGATTCCGACCTGCACCGCATCTTGCGCCAGTTCGCCTGTGATCCGGGCCGGATCGCCGAAGGAGTCACGGATGCGCTGGAGCGGCTTCCGCGGGGCGCGTATGACGTGGATCTCTCATCCGATGTCGAGGAGACGGTCGAGCGCGCGTGGGTCTACGCGACCCTGATGTTCGGTGAGGCCCAGGTCCGCACTGGCTATCTGCTCGTGGGAATTTTGCAGACGCGGGGCCTGAGGAACACCTTGCTGCGCATTTCGCAGGAGTTCGACAAGATCAAGCTGGATGCGCTCACGGAGAGCTTCGCCAAGATAGTCGGTGGCTCGCTGGAGGACGGGCAGTCGCCGACTGACAATTTCAAACTGGGCGGCGGTACCGCACCGGGCACTGCGAGCTCCGCGATACCTTCCGCGCAGCTGGGCAAACAGGAAGCCCTCAAACAGTTCACGGTGGATCTGACCGAGCAGGCACGCCAGGGAAAACTCGATCCCATCGTGGGTCGCGATGCGGAGATACGCCAGGTGGTCGATATCCTCATGCGCCGCCGGCAGAACAATCCCATCCTGACCGGCGAGGCCGGTGTGGGTAAAACAGCGGTTGCAGAGGGTTTTGCGTTGCGCATCGTCGCGGGGGATGTCCCTCCACCTTTGCGTGAGGTGACGCTGCGTACCCTGGACGTCGGCCTGTTGCAGGCCGGTGCCAGTATGAAGGGTGAGTTCGAGAATCGATTGCGTCAGGTCATCGAGGAGGTACAGGCTTCCCCCAAGCCGATCATCCTGTTCATCGACGAGGCCCATACACTGGTCGGCGCCGGTGGCGCGGCGGGCACCGGTGATGCCGCCAACCTTCTCAAGCCGGCATTGGCCCGCGGCAATCTGCGGACCATCGGCGCTACCACCTGGGCTGAATACAAGAAGCACATCGAAAAAGATCCGGCGCTGACCCGCCGCTTCCAGGTGGTGCAGGTGGACGAGCCGGGTGAGGAAAAGGCGATTCTCATGATGCGCGGAGTCGCCTCCACTATGGAGCGGCACCACAAGGTGCAAGTGCTCGACGAGGCGCTCGAAGCATCCGTCAAGCTGTCACATCGTTACATCCCCGCACGGCAGTTGCCTGACAAATCCGTCAGCCTGCTGGATACGGCTTGTGCACGCGTAGCCATCAGTCAACATGCCGTGCCCCCCCAGGTCGATGACAGCCGCAAGCGAATCGTCGCTCTCACTACCGAGCTGGACATAATCGAACGGGAAAAGTCCGTTGGCATCGACGTGAGCGAGCGCGAAACCGCCTGCCGGGAGAAACTGCTGCGCGAACAGGCCCACCTCGAGGGGCTGGAAAAGGCTTGGGCTGCTGAGAAGGAGCTCGTCGAGCCCATCCTCTCGATCCGCGCCCAGCTTCGCGGTCGTGCCGAGAAAGTGGAAGGGACCGGAAGTCCCCTGGAGGCGCGGGCTGACCAGGCCGCTGCAACACCCGAGCTGAGCGCCGAGCAGCGCGCGCAACTGCTGGAGAAGCTCAAATCCTCGCAGGCCCAGTTGATCCAGCTGCAGGGCGAACGACCGCTCATCCTCTCGAATGTCGATTACCAGGCGGTGGCTTCCGTGGTGGCCGACTGGACGGGCATACCCGTCGGGCGCATGGCGCGCAACGAAATCGACACCGTCATGCGGCTCGCCGATATCCTCAGTCAACGGGTGATCGGACAGCGACACGCTCACGAAATGATCGCCAAGCGTGTGCAGACCTCACGGGCCGCGTTGGACAATCCGGCCAAGCCCATCGGCGTCTTCATGCTCGCGGGCCCCTCGGGAGTCGGCAAAACCGAGACTGCCCTCGCCCTGGCGGAGGCTCTGTATGGGGGCGAGCAGAACGTCGTCACAATCAACATGAGCGAGTTCCAGGAAGCACATACCGTCTCAACTCTGAAGGGTGCGCCGCC
Organism: Gammaproteobacteria bacterium; assembly: GCA_028293745.1. GTDB lineage: Bacteria > Pseudomonadota > Gammaproteobacteria > Steroidobacterales > Steroidobacteraceae > 13-2-20CM-66-19. The sequence goes on from JAQGOF010000128.1 coordinate 53,312, forward strand.
GGGCTACGTCGGCTACGGCGAGGGCGGGGTACTGACCGAGGCGGTACGGCGGAAACCATACAGTGTGGTGTTGCTCGATGAGGTCGAGAAGGCGCATCCTGATGTCCACGAAATTTTCTTCCAGGTGTTCGACAAGGGGATGATGGAAGATGGGGAGGGGCGGCTGATCGATTTCAAGAACACGCTGATACTCCTCACCACCAACGTCGGCAGCGACCTCATCATGAGTCTGTGCAAGGATCCGGACCTGATGCCGGAAGCCGACGGCATCGCCAAAGCATTGCGCCCCGAGCTGCTGAAGGTCTTCCCGGCGGCACTCCTGGGCCGCATCGTAACCATCCCGTTTTATCCGCTGTCGGATGACATGCTGCATCAGATCATCCGGTTGCAGCTCGGACGGATCCAGAAACGCATCGGCCGCAATCACCGGATTCCGTTCACGTACACGGACGATGTCTTGAAGCTCGTCGCCAGTCGCTGCACGGAGCTCGAGAGCGGTGGCCGGATGATCGATGCCATATTGACCAACACGGTGCTGCCGCGGATCAGCCAGGAGATACTCGCCCGGCTGATGGATGGGCGGTCGCCCGCGAAAGTCGAGATCGGCGTGGCCGGCGGCGAGTTCACTTACAACTTCGACTGAGGTTGCAAACGTGACTGAAGCTCCATGACTATCAAGGTGGTCGCGCATCCTGCGAAGCTTGCGTGGCGCAATTTCAAGCCGGTCGCGGTGGTGCCCGACTCGGACGAGGATGCGCAGGTGGCACCTGAGGCCACGCTGCCAGGCAGGGTCGGTATGCAGAAGGTCAAAGGCAAGTTCCGCCTGGCGGATTCCACGGTGACCGTCGCCCCGAAGTCGACTGAGACGCTGGTCGTACGGACAGCCAACAAAACTGCGGACCTGCTGGAGCACGAGCAGGGGCACTACGAGCTCATGATTCTGTCAGCTCGCGCGATGGCCGCCGAGCTCGAAAAGCTGGAAGCCGATTCAGCGGAGGAACTGCAAAGCGCCGTGACGGATGTGCAGTCGACTCATGCCTCACGCGCCGACGCTGTGGATCACGAATATGACAGGCAGACGGATCACAGCCGGAACGTTGCGCAGCAGCGCCGTTGGCGCAAGCTCATCGATCAGGCGATGGCCAGCGGCAACGCGTCCTCGATCGACGGCAACGATCTGTGATTCAGAGGCGCTTGAGCACGAGCTCGTAGTACGCGCGCTGCGCCCGCTGATGGCATCCACGGCAAAGCCTCCTCAGTCGTAGCTGGCCCCTTCGACGATCCACTGATACATCCGCGCACACGCCGCAGCGCTTGCGACGACGCCCAAATGGGTGGCCGAGTCGTAGTCCGTCGCGCTTGGATCGCCGCTGGCGTGACAGGCGTTAGTGTACAAGTGGCTCGTCTCAGGTGAGCCAGGCACTACGCAATGCGTGGTGCTGCCACCCGTTCTGAAGCACGCAGCTATGCTCCCATATGTACTGTTTGTGGCGGTCGCGTACGTCCACGAGGTCGCACCGGCCCCAGTGGCATGACAGCTGGAACATGCGCTCAAGTCCGCATAGACACTGTTGGTCAGGTTCGCGAATGAAGTAGTCGCGTCAGTTCTGATATTCAGATTTTTGGGGGACGTAGTCTGCGCACCCAATGTGATGCTGTACGTAAATGTATCTCCATCGGCAGCGGTGCAGGGCGTCGTCGGGAATGCCAGCGTGCCTACCGTGGAAGGGGAGTTTTGTACAGAGGTCATCAGGTTGCTGGGGGGAATGAGCTTCTGGTTCTGGCTCGCGTCACAGGTCGTGTATGCGGATTTCGGTACATACGCGAGCGTGTCCGTGCCCGGGATTGTCGCACCGGTTATCACGCCACTGCTGACCTTCGGGCCGGACGCCGTAAGAGTGCCACCTTGGGTTCCGGTTGGGGGTGGCGTGATGATCTTCAAATCGAACGCCGAGTTGGCCGGTAGTATGGTGTAGGAATTGGTCAAGGGGCTCGGATTGCCGCTCCCAGGGGTGGAATCGGCCGGAATCGGGCTATCGCTGGCGGCCTCGCCATGTGTCACTGCAAAGTCGGCGTTAGTGAGGCTGGTGTAGATACTCAATACTGCTGCTGTAGACCTGTAGAGTGCGTAGTTTGCAGCCGTTGCGGTCACTGTGGAGTCTAGGCCGACCGTGAATGAATAGTCGGGGCTCGGCACGCCATCTTCGTCGATCAAACGCACGTGGATGGCCCGCGGGCTGAGGGCCGTGCCAGCGAATTGGAAGTAGGCGGCACCCGATTGCAAATCGCTGACCTGATTGCTGTTCGCCACGCAGGCACTGGCATTCAGCGGCTGCGGATTGTTGGACGAAGTCGTACAGGCCTGGTAGTCGCTCGCGCTTAGATTTTGCATGAAGGGCCCAGCCGACCCGCCCGCGTCCGCTGCGACCGTCAAGATGTTCAAGCCGTCGCCCGGGCTGGCGCACCCAAGTGTTATGGGATAAGGAATGTTTGTGATCGGGGTATGGGGTGTCAGGATGCATCCGCTGAAGGATGGCGAACGTTTGTTGACGACAACAGAAGCCTGGTACGCGGAGCTCACCGCGGTTCCAGACGTGTCGGTGGCATTCAGTGACAGCAGGTATGTGCCGGGTACGCTGGTGTCGAATCCCGGGCTATCGGCAGTGGCACCGACGAGCCCCATCGGTGTGGGGCACAGGGGACCGGAATATCCTTGCAGCTGCGAGCTTTGCAGGCAGAGCGACCATCCGTACTGGCGTACAAAGAAGCTCTGCTGCGCATCAACGCGTACTTGCGCGGGATGGACGGAGGTGTGGCGGGTGGCTGTGAAAGTGCCCGAACTCGCAGTCAGATTGCCGTTGAGGGACGTGACCACCTGGGGTGCTCCCGGTGCGATCGCCTGCTGCTTGACGGAGTCGTACAGGGAACCGGCAGCTGCAGCACCGACCTTCTCCGCGTGCTTTGCAAGCACCGTCGCCGGGCTGTCACCGCCGGAGTAGCTGACCCAGAACCTGTCGGTGGTGAGCCGGGCCAACGGCATGCGGTTCTGGTGAAATACCAGCGTGGGGATATCGATGCCGCTGATTGATCCCGCTGTCAGGCGATCGGCGAAGCTCTTGTACGACATGAAGCGGTCAGCCGCCTTGGGATCGGCCGCTGATTGGTACAACTGCGTGTGGCAGGAACGGCACTCGTGAGCGAAAACGGTGTGATACAGATCATCTGCATTGGCCGCGTTTTCGTCGCTCCAGCTGGTTCCGGAGACCGGCTGGCCGCTGGCGTCGAGCGCGAGCGCGGTCGGAAAATCCGCGTCGCTGTAACTTGGGTTCTTGAACTTGATATCGCTGTATAACGTCCCCGGCGTGGGTGGGGAACCACTCAGCCCTCCGTACCACTTCTCGATCAGCGCCTTCGGCGCGGCGTAACGGTCGGCTTTCTTCGGATCGGCAGGCAGGTACGTGGCGTAGGCGTGTTGATTAAAAGCGTAGATAGATGCCTTTTGGTCAGCTTCGGTGTAGCCCGCCTTGGGGATAGTCGTTCCGGTGTAGGCCGGATCGTTGTCAGAGAAGAGTAACGCGCCTTCGTCCCAGGGCATGAACGCGGCGTTCAAATCTCCCGCCACAGAGCCCGATCCACCAGCCAACGTAGCAGCGTTGACGGTACCGCCGTGACAAACGGTGCAGGCTCCCGGCAGATAGCGCTGGCCCCGATGATCGAAGTTTGCACTGCGCGCCAGGTAGAAGTTTCCATCCCGGTCATCCGGAGCGAAGGCGAAGAACTTGGTGAAGCGATCGGCCGAGGTGCCGCTGGCCGAATAGGAATTGTGGGACATCACGACCGCAAGGATGGGATTCTGCTTCTGGATAGTGGCTTCCAGCGACGGGTAGTTGATAACCACTGACGCGGAGTCGCCCACTTGGCGGCCGGCCGAAAGGTTGCTCTGCGTGCATGTGACGAAGTACATGTCGCGCCCGAATCCGAGATCGAAATTGTTGGTATACACGGCGTGCGTATCTGCGCCGTAGTTGGTTGCAGAATGATTGAAGCAATTGGCATCCAGCCAGGTGTTCAGCGTCTGCTGCGCATGAGGAGCGCTGCCGATCGGGTCGATGGCTTTGTAGTAATTGGCGGCGGTATCCGCCGTCTCGGCAAAGTAAGTGGAGCTCTGCAGCCCGGTGTACAGATCGTCCGCGGAGACAGTGAGGCTGGGACTGGCTGCAGGGTCGGACGACTTGGCCGGAGTCCCATCGGCTCCCAGCAAGCTCACCACGAGGGTAGCTCCCGCCGCGCCGCCCGAGCCGGGAGATGCACAGGTCCCGGGACCAGCCGTTATCGTCAGCGAAAGCGACGCGGTGTCAACGTCGGCCGGGACGAGTTGCTGCGCGATTCGAGCAGCAGCCGCAGTCGAGGGCTCGATTGCCGGCGGTCTATTGGCACCCTGTGGTTGATTGAATCGTACAAACAGGTCTTCATCGTTCAAGACCGGTACATCGAATGAAGCCCTGGGGTTCTTATAGGACGCCACGGCTTTGGCGAGTCCACCGGCCTCGGTAATGCCGAGCCAGCCGGAAGCCTGCAGCCACGAAGTATCGAGCCGTAATGCCGGCAGCTGCACCGGCGTGGCGGGTGTGGGGACGCCCCCCGTGCCGCGCTCCGTGTAGTTGATAGTACGAACGACTGATATACACACGGGCGCATCGGCATTGAGAGGGAGGGAGCTCGATTGCGGGACTACGGCCACCTGAAAGCTCCGGGGTGTCGGATTCGTAACCGGTGCCGTCAGGAATTGGTCGGGGTCGCTCGCGGGCTGCACGTTTACCGTGACTTTCGCCGTCGAGCTGTTGTTGTGGGCGTCCACGACCGTCAACACGAGATTGAGCGGTGTCGGCTGGGCGACGGTCGGCGCGGTAAAACTCACGGTGTTCGCCGTGCGATAGAGCAGATCGACCTGAGGTGTGTCGGTGGGGCTCTGGGTCCACGCAAATGAAGTCAGGGCAGCGGACCCGAACACAGTATCCTTGCCGGAGAGAAGCACGTCGGCGCCTGAGCGCACAGTGAGCGTTGCGGCGCCGTTGGCCTGTGTCGCCTTGTGGCCGATCGCAGTGACCACCGCCTGGGGCCCGGAACCCGAGCCCGACCCCGAGCCTTGCGAGCCGATTTTCGAGCTGCACCCGCCGACCAATGACACGGCAGCAATCAGGGTCAGCAGAATGGAAGGCCCATGATGGGGCAAGCGGGCCACGGGATGCACTCTCTCAGTCATACGTCAGAACTCCCAGCGGATGCCGCCGGACACCACGTGGTCGGTGTAGTCGGTGTAATTCAGAACACGCATGTACTGCATGAAGCCTTGCAGGCCGTGCTTCAGGACCACCGATCCTCCTGCGCCAACCACATAGTAGTGACTAGGTCCGGCCGCAGTCGGTATGCTCATGTCAGGCGCTGTGCTGACCCCCGCTGCATAAGACGACTGCACGATCCGCGACGGGTCCGAGAAGATCCGCCGGTATTCCCCATATACGTAAGGGACGATTACGCCAAAGCGCGGCAGGATCGCATATTGCAACTTGAGGCCGGCCGACCCGGTACTCGAATGGATGCTCTGCTCAGCTACGTCAAAATCGAAGCCGCCGCCGGAATGCTCGGTAAAGCGGTTGATCCGTACATGAACGTAGTCCCCGCTCAGGTACGGCTCAGCAGAGAAGCCACGATAGTGGAATACATACCCACCGCCGAGATTGGCGCTCAACGTGTTTGCGCCTGTATCGCTGATCGAGGTCTCGTCTACGGACGGTATGTCGGGATTGTTGGACGGATAGGTGATTCGCCGGGATGTGTGCAGGCTCAAATGCTGCAGACCTACAGACCCGTTGACATAGAAGGTGTCGGTTTCAAACTGGACATACAACGTACCGCCCTGGCCGTTGCCGCGGATCCTGCCGTCCACGATGCTCAGCGCTGAGTTGAAGTCGACGCGCCTCTCGCTGTGGCCGACCAGCAGTCCTACCACGATATTTTTCGTCACACGGTAATCGGCGCCGGCGGAGGCCTCGGTGCCGTCGAAACTGAACGCGTCTTCGTATGTCGTCGGCTTCTTGTCTCCGGTTCCGAATCCCCCGTTGATGAATGCGCTCAACCGGCCGAGCGTGAAGCCGCCGGAGTCGCCTCCGGCACTGCCGCCGAACGCTCCGAAGTCGTTCCCAGCGGTCAGTACGTCACCATCGTCGTCGGAATCGCCGCGTGCCAATCTCCCCAGTGTGGCCATCCGCAAAGCGGCGAAGCGATTGTTGAGCACGGCTGCCTGGCTGTTTGCGAAGCGGGTGGCCATCGAGCCCTGGGCGGCGTATTCTTCCGGAGCAGTCCACCTCAGTGCGAAACCCAGTGATTGCGGGTCGAGCCGCAGGCTGTATTGAGTTTCACCGCGCCCAAGCAACTGGTCGGCGTTGTCTTCCAGCTCGCGCAACCGGTTGAATATCGT
>JAQGOF010000130.1 GCA_028293745.1 Gammaproteobacteria bacterium
TAAGAGCTTCTCCTCGTGCCGATCATTGAGATTATCGCCGACGTCGAATGTACGGAATGAAACGCGACGGCGGCACTCAAGTTTGCTTCGAGAGGTGCAGACGGACTTTCACGGCGTCAGTTCCAGCGGCCAGCACCGCCGCTTCCAGCTTTTCCCTCGAGATTCCGAATGCCTTGATCCATACACGCATTTCATTGGAATCATGGATATTGATCTTATCGTTGTCTGCGGTCGCCCCCTGGGGGAGTTTATTGTTAGCCACTCATTTCTCTCCTGTTCCGATGCTGGCCAATACACTACACTGAGTCAGCACACGAAACGACTGGATTCAACCAGTGCTTTCTAGAGTTCGGAAAAATCAATCGGCTTTAAGAGATGCCTAACGAAGCCCGCCTCCGCAGCGCGCTTTCGATCGTCGAGTCCCGCGTAGCCCGTGAGCGCAACGAGGTGCGTATCTGCTAGATCGGCAGCGCCCGCAGGACCATCGCGGCGACGCGGCGGAGTTCAGAGACCGCCTAAGGTACGTCGATGAGAAAGGGATGGATTGTCTTGTCTTCGGCGGCTGGAGCGCGCCACTTCGAAGCCCCGGTCAGGGCACGCGGCGAGATTTTTGAGTCAAAACGAAGACTACGTCGCCATAAGGTGCCCGCCACGCTCAGCCTGAAACGCCAGCGTCGTATGGATCTGTGCCACCACAGCAGCGCCTTTGCCGACTGCAGCCGCGACGCGCTTTGTCGAGCCGGAGCGGACGTCGCCAATCGCGAATACTCCAGGAGTGCTGGTCTCCAGAGCCAGCGCCCTGCGACCGCATCGGATCGCCCCACCGCGGAATTCTTCCCCTGTTCGAAGAAATCCCTTCTCGTCCGTCGTCGCACAGTGCTAAAGCCAAGACGCATTAGGTTCGGCGCCAATGAATAGGAACAGATGACCTAGCGGGCAGTGAAGCGTGGCGTCGTTCGATCGATCGTGGAACACCGCAGCCGTGAGTCCCGTCGTCCGATCCCCCTCCAGCGCAATCACCTCCGTACCGACATGCAACTCAACATTTGGGAGCCCGCCGATTCGGTCGATGAGATAGCGTGACATAGTCGCCTGGAGTCCCTTCCCACGGACAATCAAATGTAGGCGTTTGACTTTGGGTGCCAGGAATACGACTGCTTGGCCGGCGGAGTTCCCACCTCCGACCAGGGCTACTACTTCGCCCTCGCACAGTTTTGCCTCGATAGGTGACGCCCAGTACGACACGGCGCGGCCGTCCGTCAGTTCTACTCTGAGCGACGTGTTAGGAGGCGTTTCGGGGTCATCGCAATCAAACCGGGCGACTTCGAGCGGAATGGCGACTTCCGCGCCGAACTTCAACGCCTGGTTGAATGCGCGTCCCGCCAGAGCTTGGCCGGAGATGCCGGTGGGGAAGCCGAGATAATTCTCGATCCGGGCGGATGCCCCCGCTTGTCCGCCAATAGCCCGCTGATCGAGTACCAGCACCGAGAGGCCCTCGGATGCCGCATAGACTGCGGCTGCGAGTCCAGCGGGACCCGCGCCCACCACCATCACGTCGTAGACTGCATCCGGATTCAATTCCAGTGTTATGCCGAGAAACACGCCGGCCTCCGCATCAGTGGGCGCCCTAAGCACATCACCGTGCGGGCTGACCATCAGTGGCAACTCGGCAGGCAATACACCCAGGCGTTCCACGAGCGCGCGACCCTCCCCGTCGGATGACACGTCCAGAGCGATGTGGGGATAGCCATTGCGAGTGAGAAAGCCTTGTAGCCGCACCAGATCGGGACTACCTGTTACGCCGACGAGCACTGAGCCCGAGCCGCCGTCCTGGATGAGCGCGACGCGTCGAAGGATGAAGGCGCGCATAATCACTTCGCCGACTTCCGCGGAGCCGACCACCAACGCACGCAAATGGGCGGCGTCAAACGAAACCGCGACGCAGCCCCGAACCCCGGCTCGCCCGCGAGCAATCGAAGGACGCCCAGACAGCTGGCTCAATTCGCCGGTGATTTGACCAGCTCCGTGAGTAGTAATCGCTGCCTCATGATCGAGGCCATCACGGCGGACCACATCGATTTCGCCCTCGATCACGAGCCAAGCCGGCGCGAAGCGCCCGGTGACACCCCGTTGCGTTTGTCACCACTGAGCACTACCGAGCAGCACAGATCCCCACAAATTCCCCACGCGCACCTGAGTGTTGGAACTGACGTGTCAGCGAAATGCCGACAGCCATTGCCGCATCTCATTGCATCTATGATGCACGCGCGTTCCGTCGAGATCGGACTGCTCGAAACACTCTCGCTAATGCGGACCAAGCGAGCGCATCACCATTGCCATTCCCCACAGCGGTAGGCCGGCAGGAGCGGAAACATGCTGCCAGAGCCACGAACAAGTTATTCCGACTGACTGCACAAGCAAGAACGCTGCAATGATTCGATAGCGCGGCGTCATCTACCGAACAGAGGGCCCGGCGGCATCCATGGCGCAGAAAGCGCCCTCCCCAGGGAATTGAATTGAGACTATGAGTGAATAAACCATATATATTTCAATCGGATAAATGAATCTGGAAGCTCGTCTCGCTCGGCGCTCTGCTGCACAGTGGCGTCGACTTAGCTGGTGAGGCGCTTGAAGGCGCAATGGACGGCGCGCAGTCCGGATTCTAGGGGCCAAGCGCTTTTTGAGGATCAATGAGTGTGCAAGAATGGCCTGGAGATATGGGAGTATTTGGATGGCTTCCCTGGTCGAAAACAGGCGCATGGAACTGGAGCAAGTTTGTCGTCGCTTTGGGATAAGGCGGCTCGAACTATTCGGTTCCGCCGCCCGCAATGACTTCACACCAGCAAGCGACTTGGACTTTCTCGTAGAGTTTTCCGGCAGCCCATCCTTGGACGACTATCTCGGGCTTCGAGAGAGCTTGAAATCCCTTTTCGGGCGAGAAGTCGATCTCGTCATGCCCAAAGCCATCCGTAACCCATATGTACGTGCGTCCATAGAGCGCGATCGTCAGCTTTTGTATGCGGCGTGAGCCAGCAGCTTTTCTCTGGGACGTTCGCGAAGCCGCTATGCGGATCAGAGAATTTATAGCAGACCGAACCTTCGACAGATTTTCCGGCGAAGTGATGGTGCAGTCTGCGGTGGAGCGGCAGTTCGAAATAATCGGCGAAGCATTGAATCAACTGTCGAAGATTGCACCGGATGTAACGGCAAAAATCCCCGACTGCAGTCAAATCATTGCGTTCCGAAATATCCTGATCCATGGCTATGCGGTGCTGGACAAGTCAATTGTCTGGAGGGTCATAGAGGACCATCTGCCGTTATTGGAGAAAACCGTGCAGCAGCTTCTCGACGCCGAACCCCCACCGGGCACGATTCCTTAACTTGCGCCTTTTCACCGGGCATCCACACCAACCGGCTGTGTGGCCGCAGTAGTTGCATGGAGCACATTGCATCGCAGATGACGCGATCCATACCTCCCCGCGTACACGTCCTCTTCGCGCGTGACTCATCGGCCGCCATAGTCATTCGCCGAGGCCCTTCACGCCACACTGCGTAATAGGTTGGGATAGACGGACTGACCGATTCAAGCTCGGGCAATGGTTTTACGGTCGAATCTACGAACGGCGCTGTGATATGTCTCCTGACGGTATGCACATGATCTATTTCGCCGATCATTTTCGGTCTTTACCTATCGACCGGCTCCCATAGATGATGAAAGCACTCACAACGTCGGCATTCTTAGCTGTCATCGCGGCTGCCTGTTCGGCGCAGCCGC
>JAQGOF010000137.1 GCA_028293745.1 Gammaproteobacteria bacterium
GTCACGCTCACTCGGTGCTCGCGTTGCGCGCCGACAAGATGCTTAAAACGCTCAAGCACGCCCGCCTCGACAACTCCTATGAAGTCGAGCTGCGCAAGTTCCTCGCTGTTGACTTACTCATCGTCGACGACTTCGCCCTGGACGGCATGGATGCCGTGGAGAGTCGTGATGCCCACGAGATCATCACCGAGCGCCACCGCGCCGGTTCCATGATCTTCACTTCAAATCGCGGCCCCGACGAATGGCTCGCCATGTTTGCCGACCCCATGCGCGCGCAGAGTGCCATCGATCGGCTCACCGGTAACGCCTACGACCTGATCATCGAGGGCGAGTCCTACCGGCAACGACTCAAGCCGCGCCTCGCAGCGCCAGGCCGGCACGACACCCCACGGCCTGCCCGCCGAGACGCGGACTCCAGCGCGAAAACCTCAACCGGCTAGACAACTTCGGGAGGACTACAGCACACTGAACATGTCACCTGCCGCGGAGGACGGGGGGCATGATTTTGAGAAACCCGGGGTCCATTCCTTCTGAGAGCCGACACCAACGCGCTGTATTGCCCTGACCTCATTTTCTGCCTCGAATTTTTCCGATTTAAAGCGGGCCGCAAGGTCGGTGAATTGTTCGCGCCCGTGTCTTGCACAAATTGAAGAAATAAAGTTAGTGTTCCTTTGCAACGGCGTCAGGATGGCAAAGTTAGGAACTGTCGCGTAAGCCTCGGCAAACATCGCGTCAACTGCAGATTTGATGAGCTTCTTTTGTTCAGCACGAGTATAGACGCAAGACTCGAAATCAAACTGTAGTGTCTGCATACGATTTTTCAGTAGGTTCGGATCGAATCCAATCGAAAAGCTCGGGGGCGTATGCGCGTATGCGCGCCACTGGCTGAGATCGTCAGACTCGTTAGAAAAGCACGTCACGAAGATGCTGTTATCCCGCACATAGTTCATATATGGGATCATGCTGGAAAATATTCCAGCCGGCGGCCAGCCCACATCGATGTCGGGAACGACGCCGGGAGCCGCGAATAGTTCCGACATCAAGTCCTGCGCATATTTAAACTCCACAGTGTCGTTGACGAATCGAAGGTCCGAGGCCCACATCGAATCCGTCTGAATTATGCCCTTAGCTGCCCCAAAGTCGGTGTAGTGCCATAAAAGCCCACCAGGAATTGGTGTATCTATCATTGGCGTTCCCTCGTCAAACAGATAGCGGTAAAGGTGCCGCGATCGATAACACGGTTTCGGTGTGCTTCCGCAGCATAGCCCTGTACTCTACAGTGATCAGCAATTGCGTTTGCTGATGCCGCCGCATTATTTAGATTCGCGGCATACAGTGGCCACAAATCGGGCTTGCTGAGGGCGACACTCGCCGCGCTAGGCTTCCGACCCATGCGTCGCCGTCACATTAAGCGCCTCAGCGATGAGGGGGGCATCGGCTGGCTTGTGGACGTCCGCTGCAAATGTGGGCGCTCTGGCTGGAGAAAGCCGGCGGACCTCGCTCGTGAGATCGGATGGGACGCAACACTTGAATCGCTGCAACAGCGCATGCGATGCACCCACTGCGGCGATAAAGGACTGGAAGTTGCCGCGGTACCGGAACCCCGCCCGCGGGGCATCCCGAAGAACCCGCGCTAGACAAGAAGAACACCGGATTTCGCTTTCGCATTCTGGATGAGACAGCGGCGACTCAATGGTCATCCAGCAGCCAATGAAGGATAAGGCTGGCCTCATTCGGCACAAACAGGTAGGCCCCGGCTAATACCATGCTCAGAACTAAATAGACCACGGGTGTCAGGACCATTCCCCGACACGGTCCGGGGATCAAACACGATCGGCTCGGACATCGAGGATCGTAGACCACGGAAACGGGCCCCTTCCCAAAACTGGCCACTTCCGCGTTCGTGTCAAATTGGTGCCTCGGATCGAACCCGGCGAAGCGGATTCGGCTGGATTCAAATTCCTTTCCTCCGACCTCGTACCGATAATGCACCGAGGAGCTATACGTTGGCGGTCCTTCTGCGTCTTCAGACACCCAAACGCCCGCGAAAATGAATCGGCCCGAAACACTAGGCCAGCGCCGGGACGCATAGGCGAGGTTCGCCAGCCAGAAATGATAGACGCTCAGGGCGCAGAAAATGATAGCCGCTGCAAGAATCAGCCCCAAAGCTAGAGACATCGGGCACCCCCATGGGGTGAACCTGGGGGTTCACGCTTCGCTCTGCTGGCCATGGGATCAGCGTCCTCGGTATTTCTTCGTGCTTCCGATCCGATTGTAAGCGCGACGCACTGCAACGTGGCGATTCCCGCGCTGCGGGAGTACCGTATGCGTGCCGCACACAATGTCAAAGAACTAGTGCCGGCCCTTGAAAGGATCTGAAGGGGAGAACTCTCATGCGGACGCTGACTCGCGATCTGGCTCTCGTCTTTCTCTTGCTAGCTTTGGGGATATTCGACGCTAGGGCTGTCCAGTACTCCATTGTTCCTGTTAGCCCAGGTTACGGGGTCGGGATCAACAATTATGGTGATATTGCTGGCAACAATGGCTCGCGCGCTTTCATGTGGACGTATAAGACTCGTCTGTTACAGACGGTCCGCACGTTGGGCGGAACGAGGAATTCGGCCGGCGGCATTAACGACTGTGGAGAAGTCGTCGGGTCTTCCGAATTGAAGGGCGACAACATCGCGCACGCATTTGTGTGGTATCAAGGGTATGTCTCGGACCTTGACCCCCATGGACTCAGTAGCGGGGCGGCCGCGATTAACAACGCAGGCGTGATCGTAGGGTCCGCCATTGTTGGTACGGAAAGCCACCCCGCCACATTTCGTCCGGGCAAACCAGTCATCATCGACCCTCACGGCTTCCGTGGTGTTTTCAGGGCCATCTCATTCTCGGGTGTGATCGTGGGGTCTCGCACTATCAAGTTCCCGAATGGCCTTGAATATTCCCGCACCTTTATGTGGGAGAAGGGCGTAGTCACCCAGTTGTCCGGCGTTTCGGATGATGCCCCCGTGTCCGACGAGCCTTACGGAATAAATGACTTGGGGGATGTTGTCGGCACGTACTGGAATCACTGGTCAGACGGTTTCGTTATCTATTACCATGGATCACAGACAGGCGTGGGCAGCTTAAGTACGGAACTTAACAATACTTCGGCCCTTGCCATCAACAACGCAGGGATCATTGTCGGGGTTTCTGAGCTACATGCTAATAATGACCAGCATGCATTCCTGTATCGCGCCGGAACCATGATCGAGGATCTCAACAACCTGATCGACCCGAAAGATCCGCTGGCGCGCTACGTGACTTTGGTCAGGGCCTACGGGGTGAATGACTCTGGCTGGATCCTCGCAAGTGGGACTGATTCACGATCTGGTGCGGAGGGTGTATACCTACTGACCGTGAAGGACCCTCCCATCCAGTTGCAACGAGTGACCGGCGCCTGCTCCCACCACTAGGCGAGTTAGAACTTGAACGATACGCTGGGAACGGCCCGCCAGCAGCCGCGTTGTGCTCCTATGAAGCGCTTGCGGCAAGTTGCCCTTTGGATTGCGGTCAACGTCCCGCTTGGACGACTCTCGCCGCACCTGTTGGGTTTTGGGCTCAACGCCCGGTGTTCCCGGGATTAGCCACGATGAATCGAGCCATGTAGTTGCGACGTTAACCGCCGAGCGCTATCGTCAGCGCCGGGTTCTGGAAACGAACTTGGCTGGGCTATTGGGTTACCGAATGACGTTGCATTTGCCACGATCGGGTAACCGTAAGCCCAGGTTGAATGTATATGAGTGCCATTACTGGAAAACCTCAAAATGCCATTGTTTGGTCGAAGAAGCAGTTATTCACGCAGCTCAATGTTGAAAGTGTTGAGTCAGGCCTTGCCGGCGTGTACCTTTTCACCCTCAAGCCGATGTTCGGGCATCCGCAGTTCCCCTCGTATCTCTACGTAGGCGAATCAGAGTCATGCATTAGGAGGCGGCTGCGGGCGCATTATCTTGGACCCACCGACAAGGGCAACCGGTACCTTCATCAAATCAGAACCGCAAATCCCTTGTCCGTGTGGTTTCAGTATTCCAAGTGCGAAGACCCTAAGAACGCAGAGGCTTATCTGATCGTGAATTTGGGATATCCGATCTGTAACGCAAGAGACGAAAGTCCGAAATGAGGTAGTTCCATTCAACTACTGTGTTGTAAATCAGGCGCCAGCAACGATGGTTGAGGACTTAGGCACCGAATAGGCCATACACGCGCGCAGAAGCTGATGGGTCACAAGGACATCAAGACATCAAGACGACGCGCGGCTACATCCGGCGGGTAAAACCGAAGCGGGTCACGCCGGTCCGATGAGCCGAATATTGGACAAAGGTGAAAATATTGGACGCTAAATGCACGGAAAGACTGGAGCCAGTCGGGATCGAACCGACGACCTCTTCCATGCCATGGAAGCGCTCTCCCAGCTGAGCTATGGCCCCGTACGTAAGACGCTGATCTGAAGGGAATTATACCCGCCCGCGCAAAGCAAGGTACGGCTTCCCGTCGTTCCGAGGGTCGCGAGAATACCAGAAATCGGCCGCTTGGAAAGCGATAGCGGGACGCACTATTCCACCGCCAGGAGCGCTGCCGCATCGTTCTCGGCAACGGTACGGGTGCTGATGCGGATCCGGTCGGCGTCGAACGGCTTGGTGATCAACAGATACTGACATTGGCGCGACACCTGCAGCCAGTCGACCAAACGGTCCCAGCGGGATTGATACCAGATCTCATCGGGTCCGTAGGGCTTATGCACATAGCGGAAATACTTCATGGGACTGCCATTGTCGCCGCTGAACAGATAGGGGATCAGGGCATGCCGATCGATCACGGCAAAGGATGCGGCGTGCAGATGCCTGAGAAGGTTCCCTGTCTTCCTCTCCGTGGAAACCGGCAGCACGGTGCTGTTCGCCGGAATATCCGCCACGATCGCCCGGTACTGGACAAGCCAGACACTCTCTTTTTGGAAATGGAACACGAGGTAGCCGAGATTGACGCAGGCCGCAGCGGCTGCGAGACAGATGGCGGGGGCGTTCAGTCGCGAGGTCGATGGCGCGGTGGACGGCGGTAGACTCAACAGTCCGAGGACCACGAAAAACGGGACCAGCACCAGCGCGCGCACGTCGATATAGGAGGCCTCGGTCTGCTCGAACGGAAGCACGATGTAGAGCCCCACAAATAAAACCGCATACCCCAATGGCTCCAATACTTGTGGGGTGACCATTCCCTCTCTACGCCAGATGCGTCTGCTACCCATATAGAACAACAGAATGAGGAACGTTGCGATGACGACGGAGTCGCGCTTGCGGTGGTACCGCACGAGATCCCACGACAGGCGGGCTACCTTGCTGGCGACCGTGCCCCAGTAGTTTTGCTGGCCCGCGAGATCGCCAGGCTGGCGGTAGGTGACTGCCTCCACGAGGTGCCAGACGAGCACACAGACGATGGGTATGAAAAGGTAGATTTCACGGTCAATACGCGATTTCCGCAAGCCTACTCGCCACACCGCCGATGCGCCGATTGCCGCGGCGATGAATGCTATCGCCGCCAGGTGGGTGAGATAGGTGAGCACAATGAGGGCGGCAAACATCCCAAAGCGCACACCCGACCAGCGCTGCCGCAGCAACTCAACCATCGCAAGCGCAACCAGCACCAGCGCGATTGACAGCTTGAATTCGAAGAATCCCATCACGAAGAAGGTGTCAGTGCTCAGGTAGAGACTGATGAACAACACCAACAGGGTGACTTCCGTGGAAGCTCCCCTGGTGCGCAGGTATGCGTATACCGCGGCAGGCAGCGACAGAAATGTCAGTATGGCCCAGATGGCCGCGGCCGCTTTGAATCCGGCCACTTGCACCAGGGAACTGAGCACCAGGTCCCCGGATATGTAAGGTGTCAGGAGCAGGTGGAAGCGAAAGCTCTGCCCGAACTCGGCACCGTGGCGGAACAGCAGGTCGGCCAGGATCTGGGCCCGGGCCAGATGATTGGGATAATCCTGCAGCAGCAGCGGCGAGAACCAGAGGAGAACGGCGATGTAGGCAAGAACGGCCAGCGCGAAGAGGCCGCGGGCCGCTTGAGTGGTCATGGCGGTGATTGCTTCAGCGCTGCGTCTATGCGCGCGAGTGTCCGCTCACGCCCCAGCAGCGCGAGGGTGGCATCGATGGGTGGCGAGATGGCTGATCCCGCAACGGCGACACGCACCGGCTGGGCGACTTTGCCGAGACCGGTCTGTAGCTCGGTCGCCAGATCGTTCAAAGCCGTGTGTACGGCTACAGCGGACCACTCCGCAAGCGCTGCGAGCCGTTCGCGGACTTTCTGCAGCACTGGCAGCGCAGCGGCAGTCAAGTGCTTGGCAACCGCCTTGGGGTCCAGCTCAACGGTTTCGGTGAAGAAGAAGCGGCTGTTCTGCGCCATCTCCTTCATCGTCTTTGCGCGCTCGCGCTGAGACACGATCACACCCTCGAGCAACTCCTGGTTATCACTGGGGAGGCCGAGGCGAGCCAACTGGGACTGAAGGTGCGGTACGAGTGCTGCCGGTTGCGCCCGCATCATGTGCTGCTGGTTGAGCCACAACAATTTCTCCGGGTTGAAGGCGGAGGCGGCCTTGTTGACATCGTGAATGTCGAAGGCTGCGACCATTTCGTCGCGCGAAAAGATTTCCTGGTCGCCATGCGACCAACCCAGGCGCACCAGGTAGTTCAAGAGGGCATCCGGCAGGTAGCCCTCCTCCTCATATTGCAACACGCTCACCGCGCCATGGCGTTTGGACAGCTTGGCGCCATCCGGGCCGAGGATCATGGGTACATGCGCGTACACCGGCGGCTTGGCGCCCAACGCCAGCAACATGTTCATCTGCCGCGGTGTGTTGTTCAGGTGATCGTCACCGCGAATCACGTGCGTTACGCCCATGTCCATGTCGTCGACAACCACACAGAAGTTGTAAGTGGGTGTGCCATCGGAACGGGCGATGATCAGGTCATCCAGCTCCACGTTCTGAAACGTCACTGGACCGTGAACGAGATCCTCCACGACCACTGCCCCGTCGCTTGGATTGCGGAAGCGAACGACCGGCTGGACGCCCTCCCGCGGCGTAGTCCGGTCGCGGCACACGCCGCTGTAACGGGGTTTCTCCTTGCGCGC
Organism: Gammaproteobacteria bacterium; assembly: GCA_028293745.1. GTDB lineage: Bacteria > Pseudomonadota > Gammaproteobacteria > Steroidobacterales > Steroidobacteraceae > 13-2-20CM-66-19. The sequence continues at coordinate 7,168 of JAQGOF010000137.1, forward strand.
GGTCTGTTGCTCGCGCATCTCATCGAGCTCCTGCTTCGTGCAGTAGCAGTGATAGGCAGTGCCGTCATCCAACATGCCGCGGATGACTTCTTTATAGCGGTCGAACCGCTGCGTTTGGTAATACGGCCCCTCGTCGGGTTCGAGCGAAAGCCAGGCCATCCCTTCCAGGATCACGCGCACGGCCTCATCCGTCGAGCGCTCGCGGTCGGTGTCCTCGATGCGCAAAATGAACTTGCCGCCCATGCGGCGGGCATAAAGCCAACTGAAAAGCGCCGTCCGGACGCCTCCCACGTGCAGCATGCCGGTGGGACTCGGGGCGAATCGCGTGACTACAGCCATGAAGCGGGAATTCCTTTGAACCGGTGGGGATGAGCCGGTCGCGCATGTTACCAAGGGCTTGCCGGCCACGCCTTGCGTGGGGCCAGCAGCGGCGAGGCTCAAGGGCGCCCGTCATTGCCTACGGCCTGGCTGGGCTATAGACTTGCCGCCCTTCGGATGGGCGGTTAGCTCAGCGGTAGAGCACTGCTTTCACACGGCAGGGGCCACTGGTTCGATCCCAGTACCGCCCACCAATAAAAACAAGAACTTAGACGTGTTTCCGAGGGGTGCGAGGTTCCATACGGCACGTCATACGGCAAACCAAAACCGCCGGGCCACGGGGCACGGCCGCATACAGGGAGTGAATATGCCAGTGAAGCACGCGCAGGAATTACACGAGGTCGCAGAGCACGCGATGAGGGTCGCGGCACTGATCAACCAAGGTCCCCTTGATCAATTCCAAGCAACAGTGAGCGAGATGCGAGCGCGGGGTCCCGATCCGCATTTGCAGGACGTTGAGCGCGCCCTACTGAATGCGGCGCGCGCCGTTGAGGATTACCTACGGAATCGAACGGGCTAGATCAGCCGTCACCATTTGAGCACGCGGGCAAGCAATGCCTCCGGGCTGACCTTCCCGCAACAATGCCATTGGGATCCAGGAAGCCCAATGTGGCAATCCAAAACGACCGTGCCGCGATCGATGCCGGCAGAAACTCCAGAATTGCCAACTGTCAGGGCTGGGAGGGACATCACTATGTTGGCCACCGCGTTGAGTCGGCTGGTGACCGCTGCGTTCATTACCGGCCTTGTGGGGGCTTGCTCCAGGTCTCCTGCGCCCCTCGTAAATGGGCTTATCGAAGGCATGGATGAATCAGCCGTCATCGCAAAGTTGGGGGTTCCGAAGACAGCAGTTCGTATAGTGCATGAGACGACCCTCCCGAAGGGGGATACCCGGCCGCCTTACAGCGAGAAGACGATCGCAGTGATCGGCGGCAGTTGCGAGGGGCAGCCAGCCGAGATGTCAATCTCATTCTATCTCGGCCACCTTCGGGAGGTTACGTGCTATCCGCAGGATGCGGATGCGATGCTCCAAGAGCTCGCAAAGGCGGGAATCATTGAAGGCGGCAAGCGCGCGTTCAAAGTTACTCGTGGTGAGGTATCTGTGCGCGGCGGCGAATCTGACGGTCGCTGGGGCGTTACATTTTCTTCGGAGCATCTGACCGATCAACAGCAGAGTTGGATCGCAAAATACTCCTAAGGTGAAAGGCTAAGACTTCTCTTCCAGGTCGGCGGTGAATCCGATCGGCCGGTTCTTGGGCGGCTCTGGCGGTGGTGGCATGAGCTTGCGGATGGCGGAGAGGATGACACCGAGGGCCTGATCGTGTGCGACGAGCTGCTCGAAGCGGCGGGCCAACTCTCGGTTCGAGGCCAGCAGCTCCCGCAGCTTCACGAAAGCACGTACGACGTAGATACCCATCTCGACGGCGCGCGGGGAGTTCAGGACATTGGCGGCCTGGATGGCACCGTGCTCGGTGAAGACCCAAGGCAATTTGCGGCGGCCTCCGCGACCGGGCTTTGATGTCGCAATTTGCGATATCAAAGCTGCATGCTCGGCGGGCGAGATTGAGCGGCCTTCAGCGCCGAGAGCGTCCGATTCGCACTCGACTTGGACAACCGATCGGCGGTAAGCCCGACATGCCACTCTCGAACGCGCACGCCGCGGATCTTCGCGAGCGGAATATCTGCGAGCGCGTGCGGCCTGACCGTCTTTCGAGGCTTCCGGTCCGGCCAGCCGCGCGAACGCCACGAATATAGGCTCGACAGGCACTCCCCACGGTCGCCAATTCGCCATTCTCGTGTCAATCGGCGACGCCCCGATCTAGGTCTTTGAACCAGCTCTCGGCGGCGACTTTGGCAGCATCGAAATCACAGGCGTCTGAGCATTCTCCGAGCGCTTGCTAATGCCGACTGCCCGCCTCGTCGCGGTATCGCGCGATCCACGATCCGGCACTGTCAGGTCCCAACTTGCGCAAGCCCAGATGGCGGTCACGGGCCAGTTTGTACCAGTACGGTTCGCGGCGCGGCACCAACATTTGACGCCCACGCTTCGTATCGATTCGGATCATCTCTGCTCTCACACTGCGCCGAGGAGTACGGCAAAAGTACGGCATAGTGTGCCACAGACACCTGCAGACAGACATGCATCAAAAGCCTATGTTTCAGGGTATTTCAAAGACATAGATGTATGGCGATGTACGTTAAAGGATGTTGAATGTTGATTCACACGGCAGGGGCCACTGGCTCGATCCCAGTACCGCCCACCATAAACTTTGGGCAACTCAAGCATTTACAGCTCGTTCGAGCGCGCCCCGCAAATTTCACTGGGGACAAACTTTGTGTTCCGGGTGATCTTTTAGTGCCCGGTGATCTGCCTCGGCGGTCACGTGAGCAGGTGGTGCGCGAAGCGCTCCCCGTCTGAACACAGACGATCAGGCTTCCTGCGGATCAGTTCCAAATCCCTTTGATCGGATCCCAATCTTTGCCAATGACCTCGCCGACAATCACGGGGTCGGTGAACTTGCGCACCTGATCCAGAACGTTCGAAAACTCCGTTGGTATCGTCGATTCAAGACGGTTCTTCCTCAACCACGCGAGCCATCGTTGCTGCGCAAGTTCCGCGTAACCGGCCAGTACGGAATGCAGCGATGCAAGCGCGGTCCCGCGGTGCTGCGCAACGCGAATCAATGACGTCTGCAAGGTCTCAGCCGCTGTACCGTGACGCCGCACCAGTGCATAGATATCGACGAAATCGCGCCAGCGGGTGTTGGCAGTGCCCCTTGCAATTGCAGTGACAATCTTTTCTGCGAGCACCATCTCCAACGGATAGCCGCGAACAACCAAAGTTCCTTCAAGAAGTCGGGGCAAGCTAACCTGCCGCGGCTCCGGCCAGATCGGATCTCCAACGTTGACATCCACGTGGAGGCGGATGATAGCGCGTGACAATCGACCGCCGAGCGTGACGCGAACACCGCTGTAGTCATCTTCCTCCCGGATGACCTCTGCCGTGGCTCCGTCAGGTTCGAACTCCAAGCCATCATCGAGCGATAGCTCAGCCACCTTTCGCACTATGCGCAAGACCTCCTGCACGCTGTTGTCCAGTGCGCGAGCGGCCAGGTCGATGTCGCGGGTAGGCCGCCGCGCCTCCAGCGCAGCCAGCAGCACGCCGCCCTTCAGGACGAAGGTGTCGGCAAAATCCGAATGCACCAAGCGGTCCAGGAAGCATTCCAAGGCGTACAACTGAATAAGCTCATCGGTGGGCCGTCCGGTGCGTCTCGCCTCACGTTGGAGGTCGAGATACCGCCTGCCTGCTGCGGTCTCCTTGGTGGCGCGCTTCACAGCACGACCTCCAAGGCATTGCGAACAGCACGCTCGGCTCCGTGAAATCGTTTGGCCATCTCGATCAACGTGGCCGGCTTGGTGCCCCGGCGGCGCAGCCAACGACGAAGTGCCTCCCAAGCGACGTCGGCTCCCTCACGATGTCTCAGTCGAATGACGTCAACGAGCGAGCGCTCTGCGGAGTACAAACCGACTGCGAACCCGTCAGTGATATTGAGTTCTTCGTGCCCGAGGTCAAATGTCTTTTTGGCAAAGACGTGCACATCGATAGCAGGCCGCAGGGTCGGTATCCGACTGCCGCGCGGAATCGCAATATCGATACGATCCGGAATAATGTCGGTAAGACCGTGGCGTGCCAGCGCGGTGACCAGGCACAGCGTTCCACGCGGGACCCGGTAAGCGACTTCCAGGAGATCTTGATCGATTTCCGGTGCATCCGCCCAACGATAAAGACCTCGCCCGATCTGCTCGAGGAGCCCTTGGTTTCTATAGGCGTACAGACGCTCTGCAGAGATTCCGGCTGCCCTTGCCCTGCTGTAGGTGAAGACCGAAGGTAAGCCCCCGCGGTCCGGAGTGGCGGTCTTGGTGCGCATCGATGAAATCGTATACAGGTCCTCACATCATGTCTACACTTTCATCGGACTGCAAAGGAAGCGGACCTCCGAGTTCGGGCCATGAACGCGCCGTTTGCAAGAACCGGCAGTGTCGCCGCTCCCCCACCTGTGGAATGAGCGCATGCGGATACTGACCGATCAACGACCGTCCGTGCCGCTGCGTAATTGCCAATTGCAAGGAGGCAATCGCGGCGCCCATGCTCCTCGCGAACTGGGTCGGTCGATCGGAGGCAACCCCGCGCGCGACAGCGGACTCATTCATTCCTGCACTCTACATATCGTCTGCGCGGCCAGCGCGGGTCGCTGCGAATAGCCAGCATCGGCCCGGTCGGCCCGACACCCGGCGAGCCCGGCGCTACCTCGTCGCAGCCCGGCCCCACCCGTGTCTATAACGACATCAACGCGTTGCACACCGATACCACAGGCAACTTCGACGTACTGCTGAGCGCCAACCGACCGCAGGGCTACAAGGGAGACTGGTGGCAGCTCTCCCCGCCAGCCAACAAGCTGTTGCTGCGCATGGTGAGCTCAGACTGGAGCCACGAGCGCGGCCTCACCGTCTCGATCGAACGGGTCGACACGCCCGTAGAGAAGCCAAGGCCGTCAGCCGCCGATCTCGAGCAGCGCCTTCGTCGCCTGCCGGGAGCGACCGCATTCATGGCCTTGCTCTTCGTCGATCATGTCGAAGCGCTGCGTCAGCAAGGCTATACCAACAAGCTGAAGGTCCTCGACGCGTCTCAAATCGGAGGCCTGACCGGCCAGTTTTACTATGAGGGCGCCTATGACTTGCATGACGACGAGGCGTTGATCGTCGAATCGACGATACCGACCAATTGCCTCTACCGCTCCCTGATCCTGACCAACGAACTCTATGAGACCACCGATTGGTACAACAACTACGGCAGCCTGAATGACTCTCAGGCCAGGGCCGACAAGGATGGTGTGCTGCGAATCGTCGTCTCGGCAAAAGACCCCGGCGTGCCGAATTGGCTCGACACGGCGGGTTATCCTCAAGGTGTAGTCCAGGGCCGTGGACCGGCTGCAAAACGCAACCGATTCCGTCCGTCAAGAAAGTCACTGTCGCAGAGGTTCGCGATGTACTGCCGCGCGATACACCGCTGGTCACTCCTTGCCCAGCGGCAAGCGCAAATACGGGACCGTCGACTGGCGCTCGAGCAACGGACCCTATGGTGATCATGCGACGGCATGGCGATCTCACACAGGAACCTGGTTCCTGAACGCGGGACGCGCAGCAAGCGTGTCATACCAGCGTTGCAGCTCGGGCAAGACCCTGCGCTCGATGGAGCGCAGACCGCCGTGTCTGGCATCGTCAATGAAATCGCTGCGTGGCGGCGTGGAGCGACAGGTGGCGGGACGTGGAACGGACTATTTGTGCAGGTCGTCGATCCAGCGAATCAACTCCGGCGTCTCTGCAGGCTCGATGTCGAGGTTGTACACAAGCCCGGTCTGCCCGCTTCGCGCCAACACACAGTGAAGCTGCAGATCGTCGCTCGCATTGATCTCTTGATGCGGAACAAACGGCGGCACGTAGATGAAGTCGCCCGCCTCGGCCTCAGCGACGAATTCCAAACGTTCTCCCCAGCGCAATCGCGCGATACCGTTGACGACATAGATCACGCTTTCAAGATCGCCGTGATGGTGGGCACCGGTCTTGGCCTTGGCATCGATCGTGACTGTACCCGCCCAGAGTTTGGTAGCACCGGTACGCTCAGTTGTGACAGCCGCACGACGTTGCATGCCCAACGTCTGCGCCGTACTCGCATCAAGCTCGTTCGCGCGAATGATCCGCACTCCGTTCGATCGCCACCGGCTTGAAGGCTCACTCATGGTCAGTTCCTCTCGCGCACTGCTTTCATTCTGGATGACCTCCGAGTTGCGATCAAGCCGAGGGGTATTCACGAGGGAGTCGGCCTTCGCGGTGCCGCGGTGCCACCGAAGCCCGCTGGTGTATCGGTAGGGCAGCGATACAGTGTGAGTCGCCGTACAGACTGTGTATCTGCCGCCTGAGTTCGAGAAGCAGTACAGTACTCGGCGTGGGGAAGATATCCTCGGATGGCGCGTCCAACGCGCGCCTGGGGTCGAACGCCGGAGGCACTACATGGCCAGGAACTTCAAGCGCATCGAGACGAAGCTCATTCATGCCGGCGAACCACGACCGCGCATTGCGGGAGCGGTTGAGCTGCCGATCTTTCAGTCGGCAATGTTCGAGTACGCGGGCGAGACGAGCTATCACGACCTCAAGTACATCCGCCTCAACAACACTCCGAATCACACCGCGCTGCACGAGAAGTTGGCCGCACTGGAGAACGCTGAAGCGGCACTCATCACGGCGAGTGGGATGGCGGCGATCTCTACGACCCTGCTCACCGTACTTTCGGCGGGCGATCACCTGCTTGCCCAGAGTTGCCTGTACGGCGGCACCCACGATCTGCTCACAAAGGACTTTGCGAAGTTCGGGCTCACGTTTGACTTCATCGACGCCGACGATCGCCATTCGTGGCAGGCGGCGCTGCGGCCGAATACGAAGGCGATCTACGTCGAAGCAATGACGAATCCGCTGCTCGAGGTCGCAGACCTTCGCGGGGTGGTCGAATTCGCGCGCGAGCAACGGCTGGTCTCGATCATCGATAACACGTTTGCCAGCCCCATCAACTTCCGGCCTATGGAGATCGGATTCGATCTGTCGCTACACAGCGCGACCAAATATCTCAACGGCCACTCGGATATCGTCGCAGGCGCGGTTGCGGGCCGCGCAGCGGTAATTGAGCGAATCACGCACAAGCTGAACCATCTTGGCGGCTCAATGGACCCCCACGCGGCGTTTCTGCTCAATCGGGGCCTCAAGACGCTAGCCCTCAGGGTCCGCCATCAAAACCAGAGTACCCTCCGCGTTGCACAGTTTCTCGAGTCTCACCCGTCCGTGGCGCGGGTAAACTACGCGGGTCTCGAGACGCATCCGCGACACGAGCGTGCCCACGAGTTATTCGAGGGATACGGCGGCGTTCTGAGTTTCGAACTCAAAGGCTCGACAGACCGTGCGCAAGACTTCATGAACAGAACGACAATTCCGATTATCGCCCCGAGCTTGGGCGGGGTCCAAACGCTGCTGACACGACCTGCGACGACTTCACATTCGGGAATGTCGCGTGACGACCGCCTCCGCCTGGGTATCGGCGACAACCTCATTCGCATGTCCGTTGGAATCGAGGCGACCGAAGAGATCCTGGAGGATTTCGAGCAGGCCCTTGCGTGAGTGTCACAGGCGGCAGCCGCCAATCCCCGCGTGAGTATCCCGCCAGAGTATCCACTCCCGTCGGCTCTCGCCCATGCCTGTCCTCCCGGGCTGAATTCCTGCGGCCTACCTCGTTGCAGAAGCTTCGCTACTCAGCCAGCAGACACTCCACCGTACCTGCGAATTCCTGCCGCAGCTGCGTATAAAACGCTCCGCTGGCACGGGCCGCGAAGCCCGTGTGAATCGTGCGCACCCTGCCGTCGCGACCGACGAAGAATGTCGTCGGCCACGCGTTCAGTCGCTCCGCCTGCGGAATCTTGGCGGCGAGCTCGCTCGTCTGGCCGGCAAGCAAGTACGTGTAGTCGATATCATAATGCTTGATGAAGGCGGGTAATCGCGTTGGGTTCGTGAGCTGACCCTCATCCTCGAAATCGAGCGCCACGACTTCCAACCCGAGCGAATGGTATCGGCGGTACACCTCAACGAGGAAGGGAGCCTCATCATGGCAGTTCGGACACCAGCTGCCGGTGATGTTGACCACCAGCACCTTGTTCCTGAACTGCGGGTCGGTATTCGACACGAGCTTGCCCGACAGGTCCGGGAAACTGAATCGCAGCGGCTCACTGGGATTCTTCATCGTCGTATGTCCGGCGAAGACCGATGGCGATGGCAGACCCTTGGCGCGTGCCTCGGCTGGCCGAATGGCGGTCAACGTCTGGCTCGGAGCGTGCGGTCCGCGGAGCATCACATCCAGATCGCCGTCCTCGCGCGGCACAATTGTCACCTGCAAAGGACGGCCGCCGTCGAAGTGGTTCAACACGAACTGGCCGTCCTGATAGTCACCCGACAACACGCCGGTATCGCCGTCGACGCGAAGGATCGCGGCCGAGACTTGCGAGCGGTGCTGGCGCACGATGAATCGCCATGCGTGCTCGCCCTTAGGGCTCTCGAACGGAAGGGTCCATAGACCGCTGATATCCGGCGTACGGGAGCCTGATACCGTCTTCGCCCGATGCCGCCGCAGCACGATCTCGTGCACACCCGTCAACTTGTTTCCGTATGTGCCCTTGAGTACCCCGCCCTCTTCGGTGGCGTTCAGCTGGGTCGCATGGTCTGCGAAGTCGAGCACGAGCGCCTTGCCGGTTTGTGTGCCGCTGGTCGAGGCGACCTGATCATCACCGTTGAAAAATGACCCTTTGACGTCTTTTCCGCTGCCGGAAAGCTCTATTGGGAATTCGACTGTCAGCTCGTCGTACTTGATCTGTCCATCCCACAGTCCCGCCAGAGGGCGCCCCTGCGCGACGGCCGCCAGCGCCATCAAAGCCACTGCACCTGCGCCGAGCCGCGTGAGCACCGAACGACTTTGCATCGAGTTTTCCTCCAGTCCCGGCAATGGTACGAGCCGGAATCAAACTCGGTACCAACTTTGCGTTCTGACCGACTGAAGGAAAGCTATGTCACCGGCCTGTCACCGCGTTCGTTATAACCGCACGCGCGATGGTTGAAACCTGCTCCCCTGCGACGACTGCCACGCGACGCGCTCACTTCCATAACCGCTTTATAACCAGGAAAGCGCGCCTCATGAGAATTGCTTCGTTCTGGATGCAAGACGGCGGAGCTAGAGTGCTTTCGGTCCCCCTGGAGATACAGAAAGTGGGTTTGCGGGCATCGCTGGTTCGCTGGTTTGGAGCCGATCAGGCACTCAACGATCGGGAAGCGCTCGCAGTCATCAATCGCTCGCTGCAATCCTTGTCAGCGCAGCAGCGCGTCGAGCAGGCAGTTGAACATTTGCCGGGTACCTATGTGCTGTCGTCCAGTTTCGGCGCCCAGGCAGCCGTCATGCTGCACCTGGTCAACCAGGTCACTCCTGGAATACCGGTCGTGGTCGTCGATACGGGCTACCTGTTCCCGGAGACGTACCGATTCATCGACGAGCTGACCGGGAAACTGCAACTGAACCTCAAGGTCTACCGACCCGACTCATCCGCTGCGTGGCAGGAATCACGCCACGGAAAGCTGTGGGACAAGGGTCTCGAGGGAATAGAGCAGTACAACCGGATTAACAAGAAGGAGCCGATGGAGCGTGCTCTCAAGGATCTGCGGGCGGCAACCTGGTTCTCCGGTCTGCGCCGCGCTCAGGGCAAGACACGGGCGCAGATCCTGCCGGTCGAGCTCAAGCGGGGGCGCTTCAAGGTGCACCCCATTTTTGACTGGACTGACCGGGACGTTGGCCGATATCTGAAGGAAAATGGACTCCCGTATCACCCGCTGTGGGAAAAGGGCTATCTGTCCATCGGCGACTGGCACACCACGCGCTCATTGTCGGAGGTGGATAGCCTCGAAGAGTTGCGATTCTTTGGACTGAAACGCGAGTGCGGTCTGCACGAGGATTGACCGGCAGCGGCACTCGCCGCCCAGTGCTCAATTACCGAACAGCATCCGCTTGCTGACGAACGCGAGCATGATCGCGACGAGCGTGTTTGTCAGTGGCGCGGGCAGCCGCACAGTAGCGCGCGATGCCATCAAAACGCCGGGTATTGAACCGGCGAGCAGAAATGCCAGCACGTGCAAGTCCACGTGGCCTAGCATCGCGTGGGTCGCACCAGCAATGGCCGTGACCGGCACAGCATGAGCGATATCGGTGGCAACCAACCTGTCCCCGGTGAGCCGCAGTGGATATAGGGCGAGCAGCGCGACGACGCCCAGAGCGCCGGCGCCAACCGAGGTGAGTGTGACCGCGACGCCGAGCAAAAGTCCGGTGACCACAGTCAACGGTAGCGTGAAGCGCTCCGCACGCTCGAGCCAAACCGATGTAAACCTCAGTCCCACGCGGCGCAATGGGTACTGCAACAGCATAGCGACAGCAGCTATGGCAAGGATTACCGCAAGCGCGCGCGCAATCGCATGCTCTATCACACCCGGCGTGTGGCGTGTCATCCAGAACCAGCAGATGATGGCGGCCGCGCCGGGAATGCTGCCCAGCGCAAGTCGGCCGACGATGCGCCAGTCGATGCGGCGGCTGTAGCCGAAGGATGCAGTCGCGGCGATCTTGGTCGTCGCCGAGAATACCAGGTCGGTTCCAACCGCAACGGCAGGTGACTGGCCAAAGATCAGCACGAGGATCGGTGTCATGAGCGAGCCGCCACCCACGCCCGTGAGACCGACCATCCCACCAACAAAGAGCCCGGCTATAACGTAGAGAAGAGGATCTGACACAGGACTAGTTTACGCTGCCCGAGCTCAATAGCTGCGCTCTGCCCGCTGCTCAGTCAGACCCAATTTCGATGACAATATAACCAAAGGCGATTTTGCGGCGCGGCCCCGTCCATGACAGATCAGCACCCGGGGCTGTATGAGATGGTTGATGCCCAAAAGCCTTGGGCTGGGGCGGCCAGCGCGCCTAGAAGTCACGCTCCAGCGCGCGATCGATGGCCGCTCGGGGTGTACGGCCCTCGTTGTAAAAGGTCCGCCATGATCCCCAGTCCACCTCGTCGAATCCTATGTGGTGCAACGTCTCCGTGAAATCGGCGCGCAATAGCTCCACAACCGCCGCCTGCCATTGCGCCCAGGTCCACGTGGTGAACTCTATCTCATTTGTCAGGGTGAGCATCGGGAGTGCCTACAACAACCTGTGCATAGCGTAGGACAAACACGGTGAGGTATCCAATGAGGAATAACCCTGAGAGTATGATCGAAAGTGATTTGATCCGCGGCATCCGAGCCGACTGTGCTGCGCACCTCGAGATTTTGTAACCGATTAGTCACCGGCGCCCGACTGACATTCCTACCGCTCACGGTTCAAGCTTCGCGGACTGTGATCGAAATCCGGGGCGTCGGCAAAACCTACCATACTCCGACCGGCGCCTTCCAAGCCTTGCGTGGGGTTGACCTGGAGATCGCCAAGGGCGAGATCTTCGGAATCATCGGCCGTTCGGGCGCCGGTAAGAGCACCCTTCTGCGGATGATCAACTTGCTCGAGCGTCCCAGCACGGGGCGTGTTCTGGTGGAAGGGACCGATGTCACCGATTTGGATGGTGAGCTGCTGCGGCGCTTGCGCCAACGTGTCGGCATCATATTTCAACATTTCAATCTGCTGAATTCCAAAACCGTACAGGAGAACGTTCGTCTTCCGCTGCGTGTCGCAGGCGAGCTCGAGCGGCCCGCCCAGGACCGCCGGGTGGCGGAGATGCTGGAGTTAGTGGGTCTCGCGCGGCATGCGGTGAAGTATCCGCTCCAGTTATCGGGTGGTGAGCGTCAACGGGTGGGCATCGCACGAGCCTTGGCAAACGGGCCTCACATCCTGCTGTGCGATGAGGCGACCTCGGCGCTGGATCCGGAAACCACGCAATCGATTCTGCAACTGCTACTGCAGATCAACCAGCGGCTCGCACTGACAATCGTGCTGATTACTCACGGTATGGATGTCATTCGCGCCGTAGCAGACCGGGTTGCGATTCTGGATCACGGCACCGTCGTCGAATCGGGGAAGGTCGTGGAGGTGTTCCTGAACCCTCGCAATTCCGTTACCCGCGCGCTGTTGGCGGAAAGCGGCATTGAATCCGAAGCGGAGGTCACGACGGACGCGGGCGATGGCAGCCAGGTGTTGCGAATCACTTATCACGGACCTTTGGCGGAACGGCCCTTGCTTACGGCCATGAGCAGGGAATCAGGCCTTGATTTCGCCATTCTGCAGGCATCCGTAGGGCGCTTGAAAGGTGTGCCGTACGGGCGGCTCACCATCAAGACCCCGCCATTGGAGCAGGACGGTCTGCAACGCCTGCTACAGGCGTTGGATGCACAGGGCATCCGGCATGAGGTGCTGCGCTGATGCCTGGCTCGTCTTTGCAAGCCATACAATCCTTTGAATACTGGCCTGAGATCGGCGAGGGCACGGTCGACACATTGATCATGACCGCCCTGTCGCTCATGTTCACCGTCCTCATGGGACTGCCCATCGGCGTCGCGCTGTTTCTGACCAGTTGGAGACAAAGGTCGGAGCGGCCGCTGATCGCGCGCATTCAGGGATGGACATACAAAACCTTGTCCCTGCTCGTCAATGTATTACGGTCACTGCCGTTTCTCATTCTGCTGATCCTGTTGATTCCGGCGAGCCGATGGCTCGTAGGGACCTCGCTGGGTGTAGCGGGGTCGATACCTCCTCTGGTGATTGCCGCCGCGCCGTTCTTTGCACGCCTGGTCGAAAATCTCCTGCGCGAAGTCGACCACGGAGTGTTTGAAGCGTGCCGGGCCTTGGGCGCCACGACGCGCCAGACGGTCCTCTGGGCGCTGCTGCCTGAAACCCTGACCGGCCTTCTCGCCGCCATCACGGTCACCGCCATCGCACTGATTGGATATTCCGCGATGTCAGGTGTCATCGGCGGCGGCGGACTGGGCGATCTGGCCGTGCGTTATGGATACCAGCGCTTCAACACACCGGTCATGGTCACGACCGTTGCGATCCTGGTCGTGCTGGTTCAAGTGGTTCAGGTTCTGGGCGATCGGCTGGTCGCGCGCCTGAGTCACCGACGCTGACGATACCCCTGCCCTCCCGCGACTTCCATTCATACGACTTCCATTCATACGGCATCCTCATGCAAGCGAGCTTTACATCCATGCGCAAGCGCCGAACTTTGATCGTTCTGACCAGCCTGCTGGCCAGCTCACTGACCGCCTTCCTGCCGGCCGGTGCGGCTCGGGCTGCCCAGGTTTTGCAGATCGCCGCCTCCGCCATACCGCATGCGCAGATTCTCGAATTCATCAAGCCGCAGCTGCGCGCGCAGGGGATCGACCTGCAGGTCAAAGTTTTCACGGACTATATCCAACCGAATCTGGAGGTCGAAGAGAAGCAGCTGGATGCCAACTTCTTCCAGCATCAACCGTATCTCGACGCCTTCAATCGCGAGCATAGGACACACATCGTAGCCGTGCCCGACAGCAAAGTGCACGTTGAGCCGTTCGGTGCGTATTCCCGCAAGATAAAGCAGCTTGCCCAACTTCGCGATGGCGCCCAGATCGCCGTTCCGAACGATCCGTCCAACAGCGCGCGCTCCCTGCTTCTGCTACAGAAGCAGGGACTAATCAAGCTCAAGGACCCCGCGAATATCTTCGCCACTGCGCGCGATATCGTGTGGAACCCGAAGAAGCTCAAGATCCGCGAGCTCGAGGCCGCGACGCTTCCGCGGGTGCTGGACGATGTGGACATCGCGCTCATCAACACCAATTACGCACTCGCGGCCGGCCTGAATCCCACGCGCGATGCGTTGTTCATCGAAGGGGCCGATTCACCGTATGCAAACCTGGTCGCGGCACGGCCCGACAACGTAAACTCACCAGCGGTTCTCAAGCTGGTGGCGGCATTGCGCTCGCCCGAGGCGAAGAAGTTCGTGCAAGATACCTATCACGGTGCGGTATTGACGACCTTCTGAAACGCGACCTTACGCGACGCGACATAGTTTCTGCCGGCGGTACGTTGGTGGCCGGACAGGTGTTCGCCGCTGGCGGCATGGTGCTGGCCGGACAAACGCCCGCCGCCGCCGGGTCGTCTGCTCGAACGATCACATGTGCGGTACGAGGTCCTGGCCCGCACATTCGGCTCGCTCGATCGATGGGCGCGCATATCCATCGGCTTGCCCGAAGAGAATCGGCGCGCGCTCAGCGCATTGCGGAAAATCCTGGCAACGCGCTCCTGACCGCTTCATCCTTCGGCTTGAGGGTCTTCAGATGAGGCTGCGCGCTGCACGCGACGTGCGAAACGCACGCGCGTGGGCGCAAACGCTAGGCCACCAACAGCGTCTGTAGAAAGTAAGGAGTAACCAGCAGATGACGACCAATCCACGCAAACGGCAGGTCCCGAAGCCAAACGGATCGGTCGTACAGTGGCTGCTTGATTCCGACCCTTCGATCCGCTGGCAGGTGATGCGGGACCTGGTCGGTGCGGCCGCGGACGAGGTCGCGGCCGAACGCGCCCGGGTCGGCACCGAGGGCGCGGGCGCTCGGCTCCTTGCCCTCCAGGCGGCCGACGGCCGGTGGGGTGGCGCGGCCTGGAACCGCGGGTGGGACTCCACAATGCACGTCCTGTCGCTGCTGCGGGAAATGGGTCTCGATCCCGCGAGCACCGAGGCACGGCGCGCGGTGGGCCTCGTCCGCGACCGCGTGACGTGGCAGGGATGCGGCCCGCGGGAATGCGACGGCAATCCCTTCTTCACGGGCGAGGTCGAGCCGTGCATCAACGGCCAGGTGGCGGCGAGCGGCGCCTACTTCGGCCAGGACATCCGGGGCATCGCCGACCGGCTGCTCGGCGAGCAGCTGCCCGACGGCGGCTGGAACTGCGAGGCACCCAACGGCTCGACTCGGTCGTCGTTCAACACCACGATTTGCGTGCTCGAGGCTCTGCTCGAGTACGAACGGGCTGTCGGGAGCAGTCCGGAGGTGACCGAGGTGCGTCTTCGCGGGCAGGAGTACCTCCTCGAGCGCCGACTCTTCCGGCGGCGGTCGACCGGCGAGGTGATCGAGCGAGATCGCAAGGGCGGCGCCGCGTGGGCGCGCTTCGCTTTCCCGACGTGGTGGCACTACGATGTGCTTCGGGGCCTCGAGTACCTGCGCAGCGCCGGCGTCACGCCCGACGAACGGGTGGCCGAGGCGATCGAGCTGGTCGCGTCGAAGCGCGACGGCGACGGGCGGTGGACGCTCGAGACTCGGCACCCCGGCGTTATGCCCGTCGAGATAGACGAGGGCGAGGGCCGACCGAGCCGGTGGAGCACGCTGCGCGCCCTACGAGTGTTGAACTGGTATTCAGCAGGAAAGTAACGCAGATACCGCTGCAGGGGACTGGTGTTGCACGCGCACATGGTTGCCTTTGATCCCGAGCACCATGAATGTCATCGGAATCCGGTTTTCTCCTTGGCGGGCATAGGAGCACAAACGCGCCAGTCCGCCTTCCCCGTTCCAGCCCATAGTGTGCCTACCCTTTTTATACGAGGTGCGAACCAGTCCCCCGCATCCGCGAGCCGCTGAGGAACAGAATCGAGCCATGAAGAACGATGAGGACGGACCGCTGTTTTACGGCGAATCACTGGCCATGCTGGTCATTGGCACGGTGTTCGTTCTGGCGGTCATCGGCGCTGTGGTTTGGGCCGCCTGGCATTTCCTTTCGCAATATTCGTAACCGCAGAATCGCAATCCACCATTCACGTAATCCGCCGTCTACCGCTTCTTGCGGCGTGCGCTGGTCGCCACATGGTGCGCTCCGAGGAGCATCATGAGGGCTTACGTCATCACTACCGGCATCGTGTTTGGCCTCATCGTTCTTGCGCACATTGGGCGCGCCTCGATCTCTCAGAAGTGCTCTTGAGCGGACGCCTTTTCGCCGTCCTGAATGGCGCAGCGTGGGGCGACCCCCTGGTGGATGCGTAGGCGCGCGAAGCTGTACAGTCGCCTTCGCAAGGAGACGCCATGGCGCCCGAGTCCGGCAAAAAGAGAATCGATTCCGCTTCGAGAGTCATCAGGGCCTCCCCACACATCATTTATCAGGCTTACATGGACCCGGAGGCCCTGGTTTCGTGGCTTCCGCCAAAGGGTATGAAGGGCCGCATTGACGTGTTCGACCCGCGAGAGGGAGGGATGTATCGGATGGCGCTCACGTATGAGCAACCAGGCCACTCGGCGCCCGGCAAGAGCTCGGAACACTCCGATATTGTCCATGGACGATTCCTGGAGTTGATAGCGGACGCGAGGATCGTGCAACGGGTCGAATTCGAGTCCGAGGACCCCGCGTTCGCCGGCGCAATGAAGATGACATGGACCTTGACTGCAGTCCCCGGAGGCACCGAAGTTGCAATCCTTTGCGAGGATGTACCCGAGGGAATACGACCGGAAGATCACGCCGCAGGTTTGAAGTCGACGCTGGAGAATCTTGCGGCCTTCACCGAACGAACGGTCACCTGAAAAGGTAGCCGGTACAGAAGGTATGCTGGCAGTCAACAAGTTTGCTATCACGTCAGTGGTTGCGTTGCTCGTTCTGACGGGGGCTGCGGCCAACGAAAACGGGACGCTCACGAGTATCGAGGAAGATACGCCACGCTATGACGCCGCCGGCGACTTGCAGGTGCCCGGGCGGTTTCGAGAGTGGGTCTTCCTGTCTTCGGGGGTGGACATGGACTACAAGCCGATCGCCGTGGCCGCGGGTCATTCAACCTTCGAGAATGTCTTCGTGAACCCGGGTTCATACCGTTCCTTCCTGCAGTCCGGCACATGGCCTGACAAAACAATGTTCATGCTCGAAATGCGCGCCGCGGCTCGGGCCACTTCGATCAACAAGAACGGTCAAACACAGTCGGAACAGGTCCTGGGCAGGGAACTGCATGTGAAGGATGCAAGGTTGGATGGCGGCTGGGGTTTCTTTGCCGTAGTGGATTCCGGGATTGGAAAACCCATAAAGAGACCCGCCGAATGCTACGTATGCCATGAGGCCCATGCGGCTGTGGACACGACGTTCGTGCAGTTCTATCCAACACTTCTGCCGGTCGCGAAAGCCAAGGGGACTTTGAGCCCTGCTTACCTGAGAGACGAGAAGGTTACCGGGGCCGCCCAATAAGCCCAAGGATACTGCACTGCAGCGTGCGGCAAGTGCACGGGGTGCGTAGCATGGCGCGGCCGACGATACCTGGCGGTCGGGTCGGACATCTGCCGCCGACTCTGGCCACAATACCAAGAACGCAAGTCAGCTCACCCGGGAGGGAATTTCCATGAGATCCGTTACCAAAGCCTTGTGCCTCAGCAGCGCCCTGCTCTTCTGCGCCACGCTGGCAACTACTACTACGCACGCCGACGGACGCCACTATAACGACGGTCCGGTCGTCAATGTCGCAGCGATCCGGACAGTCGATGGTCATTTTGATGACTACATGCAGTGGCTCGCAACCACCTGGAAGAAGCAGGAGGAGGCCGGCAAGAAAGCCGGGCTCGTACTCAGCTATCGGGTCCTGGTGGCGGAGCCACGCAGCCCGAGCGACCCGGATATCTACCTGGTCACCGAGTTCAAGAACTGGGCCGCGCTCGACGGCCTCGGCGGCAAGTTGGATGCAGTCAGCACCCAGGTCGAGGGCTCGCTCGAGAAGGCCAATCAGTCGGAGGTGGATCGTGCCAAGATCCGCACCGTGCTCGGCTCGCAGACGATGCAGACCGCCGAGTTGAAATAAGCCAGACATCCCGCGGGTGGAACTATTACACCCGCGGGGCGAGAGGTCGCCGCGCCCTTGCGCCGGCGCAATCACGCCTCATAGACCGTGTCCCCGCCGGTCACCGTGCGGACAATCTTGATATCCTTGATTTTCGCCTGCTCAACGGTGTGAGGATCTTCTGCCAGGACCACATAGTCCGCGAGCTTGCCGGCGCTGATCGACCCCTTGATCGCCTCCTCATGTGACGCGTACGCACCATTCAGCGTGTTGATTCGGATCGCCTCATCCACCGTCACTCGCTGGTTGGCGCCCCACGTCTCACCATTCCACCCGGTGCGGGTCACCATTCCCTGTATGCCCATCAACGGGGAGAACGGGCCCGGACTGAAGTCGGAACCCGCCGCCACTGCAATTCCGGCATCCAGGAACGAACGGAATGCCATGCACCGCCGCATCAAGTCCTGCCCGTAAAAATGAAACTTGTCGGAATTGTAGTAGGCATACGAAGTGAAGGGTGTGGGCACGGCGCCGAGCGCCTTGATCCGCCGCACAAGATCGTCATTGATCAGCGTGCAGTGCGTGATCTTCGGGCGCGGGTCCCGCACGGGAAACAGCCGCTGCGCCCGCTCGTATGCTGTCAGAACCCTGTCTATGGCAACATCCCCATTCGCATGGCAGTTGAGTTGGATACCCGCCCGATGCACACGCTCGGCCCAGGCGTTGAGATCATCCTGGGACTCCGTGAGATTTCCCTGGTACGCGGGTTGGACGCCGGGGTATGGAATGCTGAGCGCCATCGTGCGCTCCGAGAATGAGCCATCGGCAGTGTGCTCAGAAGTGGCGCCGAAGCGGATCCATTCGTCACCGAACCCTGTTTCGATGCCGTTCGCGATCATCGCTTCCAACGCGCTCCCGCCGGTTTCAAAACTGACGCGATGCTTCAGGTCGCCGCGCGCCCGGATCTGCTGCAGGGCGAAGAGATCGCCTTCTTCGTGATGAACACTGGTAAGCCCATAACGCGCGAACTGCTTCGAGATGTGCGCGAGCGCATCGCGGCTGCGCTGCGATTGCTCCGCAGGCGTGTATGTCTTCCGACCGCCGACATTGTCGAACACATTGAGCGCCCGGTCGGTCACGCGGCCATTCAGATCTCCTTTCGCGTTCCGGTCAAAAGTACCCCCAGGCGGATTGGGAGTGCTCCTGGTGATGCCTGCCATCTGCAGGGCCTTGTTGTTGTAGTATGCGGTGTGACCGCCGCGATGATGAACAGCGACGGGATGATCTGTTGACACCCCGTCCAGGTCAGACGCATTGAGCTGCCTCTTGTCCTTGACCTTCGTGTCATCGAAGAAATAACCCTCCACCCAGGTGCCTGCGGGTGTTTCACTCGCTTTCTTGCGAAGCTTGTCGACCACGCTGGCGATGGTTACGAACTCGACCTCGAAGGGATTGCCAACCAGCACTTCATAGAGCAGCACATCACCCGAGGCATGATTGTGGCAATCGATGAAGCCGGGCACGATCGTCATCTGTCCCGCATCGAGCGTCCGGGTTCGCTTGCCCGCGAGGTTCCGGATTTCCTCGCTGCTCCCCACGGCTACGAAGCGGCTGTCCCTGACCGCAAACGCTTCGGCCTTCGGCATACGGGAGTCGAGCGTATAGACTTTGGCGTTGAAAACGACGAGATCGGGCTCGATCGCGTCGGCAGCCGCCGCAACTCGCAACCACGATCCGCCCGCGACGCTGGCAATACCAGCTCCGGTCAGTCCGATGAAACCTCTGCGGCTACAGGTTCGCGTGAACATCGCTCGCTATCCTCCGCATTGAGCAAGAAACGGAATGCGTGACTCTCGCTGATACACCAATCTCGTCACATCTGCTGACATTCACTCACTGCTGTGACCCGAACCTGGAAGCTGACAGGACCTGACGGCAACCCATATGACAGCGATCGGCCCGGGATCTTGGGTGGCCATCGCCGCAGTCATATCTACGGTCGTCTCGACTGCCCCGCTGCCTTACGCGCAATCGCGCGGGGTGGCTACACCGCGGATCGCGTGTTTTTCCTGAATGAAGAACATGCTCGGGCAGCCGGTTACCGGCCATGCGCTGTCTGCCTTCCAGCTGCCTACGCAGCGTGGAAGGAACGCAGGCGCCCTGTACCACTCAGAGCGCCTTCCGAAAGGTAAGATTCACGCGGGAGCGCCCCAACAATGGATGATGGCCCTCTTTCAGGGGCACTACGCCGTGGAAATTCAGTCGCGCCGGCCCACCCCAAACTACAACATCACCGTGCAGAAGCGGCACCCGCCGGGGCCGAGCGGAGCGCTGCGTGCCTCCGAACAGGAACACGGCCGGCAGACCCAGGGAGACGGAAACAATCGGTGCGTTGAAGTCCCGTTCATTCCGGTCCTGGTGCAGTGACAGACGCGCCCCGGGCTCATAGCGGTTGATGAGGCAGGCGTCCGGGCGAAAATCACTGAATCCGGCCGTAGCGGCTGCCGAGCAGGCAAGATCGGTGAAGGCGGACGGCATCGCGGGCCAGGGGCGACCGGTGAGCGGATCGATCGCGTCGTACCGATAACCACTACGGTCGGTGATCCAGCCCGCCGCGCCGCAGTTCGTCATCGCGACTGACATGCGATAGCCGCCGGGAGTCGTCATGAAGCGCAACGGTGACTGATCGATCATGTGTTCCACGGCCGCCAACAACACTGCCGCCGTGGGCGCCGCCGCTCCCCGCAGGATCACTGCACCCGGCCCCAAAGCTGCCGGTTGCGACTCGACTTCGGCTGCGCTCTCAAACAGATCCAACAGCATGCGTCAGGCCCTTCCCAGCCGCGCCCAGGCTTTGTGAAACAAGTCCCGCATCGATATCTCCCTGCGCCCGAGTTGCCGCAATGCATCCATTCCTCTGTTGCAAGTGTCCCAGATACTCACTGAGCGCTGCGGCGAGCGCAAGTAGCTCGCGAGCCATTGCAGTGTGATGGCGCGCCAGAAGCGGGGCAAACCCTTGCGTGCCTCCCGCAAACATTCCAGTCCCTCGTCCCGCTGGCCGTTTTTTAGAGCAACCTGTGCCATATCCAGTTGCATCAGACTGCGTATGGCGCGCAATTCGCGGTCATCGGGGCGCGCAAGCCAGAACAGGTCGTCGAACGTCCGCAGCATGTCTCTGAGAAACCTGAGCGCGGTTCGCCCCGTAGCCAGGTGGGTCTCAGCGGGGAGCGCTCCCTTTTCCGCCAATTCGTGTTTGATGTAAGTGGGAGTCGCGATGAAGTTTGCGCGGAATTTCAAACACAGCTTGGCCACGAGATGTTGGTCCGCCGCGAGCGCGTAGCGCGCATCCTGCAAACCCACCTGGTCCAGCGCCATGCGCCTGAGCACCATGGAGTTGACCGCTATCAGAAAGCCCCAGCGCAGATGTTCGAAAATTTGACCGCTGTAGACAAAGGGGACTGTCTGCACGCCCGCCTCCCTGAGCAAGTCAGCTCCCCATTGGCCGACTGCCGTACGTGACTCATACACGCGCAGATAGTCGTCCGTTTCTCCCGGAGGCAGGTCCAGTGAATGGGCTCCAATCCGAGCCGCCATTCGCGGATACCACTGCGATGTTTCCACCTGGTAGTGATTGACACGCCGGCCGCCGCCAAAATCCTCCAGTAACTCGGTTGCGACGAACCATTCGGCGGGAAATGCCTCGAGAAAGCCTATGCAAAGCTGCAGATGGTGTGGCTTCCATTCGTCATCGGAGTCCAGGAAGGCAATGTACTCCCCCCGTGCCGCCCGCAACCCGGCATTCCTTGCTTCAACGAAACCCCGGTTTTCCTGGCGGATGAGGACTATCCGCGGGTCGTCCTGCGGAATCAGGGACGGCGTGTCGTCGGTTGAGCCATCGTCCACCACGAGCAGTTCCCAATCCCGTAAGCCCTGGGCCTGCACACTCCCCACCGCCCGCCGGATGGTGTCGGCGCGGTTGTAGGTGGGCATGATGACGGAGACCTTGGACATGCTCTTAGGGGCACGATCGCGAGGTGCTACCCCTTATCCCAAAGAGCATACGACAGTTGAAGTAGAATTTGCCGCCTTTGTTGATATTGCAGCGGAACCCGAACCGATGAAATGGATAGTCCTTGCGGCGCTCGTGGCATTCGCGCTGTACGCCCTGATGTGCTGCATCCTTTACGTGATGCAGGATCGCCTCCTCTACTTCCCTACGCCCGAAGCACGCCCGGAGGGCGCTACCGCGCTTCTCATACGCTCGGGTGAGCTCGCCTTGAAGGTCTGGCAGTTGCACGGCGATCTGCCTGACGCGCTGATTTATTTTGGCGGCAATGGCGAAGACGTTGCGGCAAAGATCACGGAATTTGCCGCGGCTTTTCCGGATCGGGCGATTTACCTCGTGCACTACCGCGGTTATGGCGGAAACGCTGGCACACCCTCAGAGAAGCTGCTCGTTGCCGACGCCCAGGCGATATATGACGACATCAAGAGGCGGCACGAGCGGGTTGCCGTGATGGGGCGAAGCCTGGGTAGCGGAGTTGCCACGGCGGTTGCGGCCACTCGTGCTGTTGAGAAGGTGATTCTCGTTACACCCTATGATTCGATCATCAATGTTGCGGCAGATCACTATGGGTGGGCTCCTGTACGTTGGCTGGTCAAAGACTCGTATGATTCGGTGCGTCGGATGAAAGGTATTCATGCACCGGTACTTGCGGTCATCGCCGCGCGAGACGATGTCGTATTCCGGCCGCGGTCTGAGGCGCTCGTTGCGGCAATACCGGCGTCCCTGCGGCATGTGAAGGTCTTCCCAGACGCTGCGCATAACGACATCAACCTCCAACCCGGGTATCGTGAGTTGCTGAGAGAATTCCTTGCGGCCCCCTAGCGGCATACCATTGGAGGCTATGCCTACCCTGGTCCTGCTACCCGGCCTCGATGGCACGGGGGATTTCTTCCAGCCGAGTCATTCTCTGCTGCACTTTCGCCGGTAATCCGCGCCCGCGTCTCGCATTCATCCGCCCCCTGCTGCCGTTTCTTCCCTTTCATGGGACCGGCTCTTCATTGCGGCTGTCGCGTTTTCTGGTGTTGGGCCGTTGGATTACGCCGCCCATCCGCCTGCCGACATTGTGCCTCGTGGCGCGGCATGATCGCCTGATTCCCAAAGCAGCGGCGCGCTTGATCCGGCAGCAGGCACCTGCAGCCACCCTGGTCGAGATCGATGCGCCCCACTGCCTGCTCCAATGCGAGGCCGGGCAGGCGGCGGCGAAGATCCGCGAGTTTCTGCACGAGTTGTCATAAGGCTTCGCCTTTTCGGGCGGTCGAGGCTGTGCGTCGCTGATTCGCGTCATCGAATACGGCGACGGTTTGGTAGCCCTCCCGAATCACGCCATCCTCACTGCCTGGCGGACAGAACGTCCGCATATCTTGCCTGACAAGGAGTGAACACATGCTCATCCTCAGCCGCCGTCCCAACGAATCGCTGCGCATCGGTGGCGATGTCGTCATCACCGTGGTCGGCTTCAGCGGTAACCAGATCCGCCTGGGCATTACCGCTCCGCCGAACATCGTCGTCGATCGCGAAGAAGTGCACCAGCGCAAAATTGCCGAGCACGTGACGGATATCAGCCCTGCGCCTTCACCCGCTGCGCCGCCATCGTCAACGCGGACCTTGCGACGAAGACCAGAAGTACGGCGGCGGTCGCGGCTTCAAGCAGAATAGTCAGGTTCATTGCAACAGTGTGTGCGGACACGGGCGCGACAGTGTAGTGATCCAAGCCGCCGAAACCCAACACGGCGTAGGCGGTGATCGCTATCAACCCCGCGATTCGGGATACTCGCCAGTAGAGGAAATATCCCAGCACACCCGTGGCAGCGACCACCAGCCAGGCGCCCACTACGCCTGCGGATGTCAGCCACGCCGGCAGATTCGGATAGTCGCGCAGATAGACAGCGTTATGCATGAAGTGCAGCAGGCTTGCGGCGCCGTAGACGAGCATCAGCGGCAACAAGACTGCATCCTTGCGCATGGCGATTCGCTCACCCATCTGGCTTCACTCCCGTTGCCAGCTCCGTCAACTCCTTCTCCGACACACGCCCCTGGTCCAATATCCTCTGCGCCTGGCGCACTCGATCCGGCGGGACGAACACGCAAAAGTGGGACCCAAGGCCCGGTACGTGCTCGTCCGATTTGATGTAGGCAGGCAGGCCCGCGCCGCTCAGCAAGCCAAGGATGGCTTCAGCGGAGATCTTGTCCGAGTAGGCCGCCACGCTGACCCAGGACGTATTCGGCACAATGGCTCCCGATTGGCAGCTGCGATTGCTGGCCATCATAGTGGATAAACGGGAATGACACTGACGCGAGTATTCGCGGGGACACGGACAACAATCAGCCAGCGGATTTTGCGGACGATCGTGGCATCGCTCAACCCCTGGTTGGCTGGTTATGCGTTGCGAGAAGCGGCGCTTGCGCGGGAATGGGGACTATCTTTGCCCGCTCGATCTCATCGCGACAATCGAAGCTCTCGCCGTCCGCGGCAGGAGTGCATACCCGGACGCGGTGCGGGCTCGCATTGAGGCCGGATTCGTAGAGCATGATCGAGGTGCGCCAGATCAGCGGGAAGTGCTGCTCGATGCGCGCGCGGTCGCCCCCCTTCCAGAGCGAATCGTCATAGGCCTGCTGGATCAACCACAGGTATTTGTCCAAGGACTGGTGGGCCAGCACGGTGCGGGCTACCTGGCCTGCGGCGCTGTTGTCATGAAACTGCCCGGGAGCACCGGGGGGCGGTGCAGCCACCGCGCGTGGCACTGATGAATCGGACATGACATCCATGGTGTCACGGAAAAGCGTCTCCCCGAGAACCCTGGCCAGGGCTCTGTCCTTGACGAACCCTCCGAGCGCCGCAGATGTGGATTTCGCAGGCGCGACGGTGGCGCCGGCCGCTGCGTTCATCAGGCTGGAAATACATAGAAACAATACGGAGGCACCGAACGCGAATGGCGTCGGACCGCCCGTGTGCGAGCGTCGAGACAAGGATCTTCTCCCCTGAAAGTGCGGTCGTCTTTTGGTTCTTGGCCGCTGCAGCCATGGTAGCAACAGGCGCAGCCGGGGCGGCCTCCTGATGACATAACGGGCCCGGAACTCCCGGTCCGGTCGAAGCCGAAGAGCGCAAGCATCACAAACCTTCCCTGCTGGCGCCCCATGACTTCTCGCGAGTAAAAACCGGCAGCACCGCCTACAGCAAGTCCCAATTCGGCTGGAGTTGGGGGAATCCGACCTGCCCTGACTCGTGCAGCGCAGGTACAATTTCTGCTTACCCGGCGGTGACGTTGCGCCGGCCCTTCAGGAGGAAATCCCTTGGCTGTCTCAAATGTCTAGAAGAAAGTTTTTGCGTGCCGGAGTCGCTGCGATGTCGTTGGCAGTCCCCTATTCCTGGGCACTCAGGGCCGCAGCGGCGCCCTCGGGCAAACC
>JAQGOF010000113.1 GCA_028293745.1 Gammaproteobacteria bacterium
GGGCACGGCTGCATCGCGACTTTGGCGTGTCCGATATCCGTGAAGGAATACTCCGGCGGTAGCTGTTTGGACCCGGGGCCGCGCTTGAGCGCAACGTCCACCCAGTAGACGGTCCCCGGAAACTTCCGCTCACCGATCTCAGGTTGCAGGCCCATGTTTCTCACGGCACCGGCGCGCTTTTCCGCGCGCTCGCGTGTACTGAACATGCCCACCGACACGCGCCTATTGGTGGAGTAGTTCTTCATGACGTGCGCGTCAGCGAAGCCGCTCTTCTCCAGCCTGCCGACGACCCGGGCAACTTCTTCGTCGGACTGCATGTCGCCGACGAACACCCAATAGCCTTCGATAGTCTCGCCCTCCTCAGCTCGCTGCTGGAGGTGAAAACCACGCTGGGTGAGGAGACCTGCGGCGCGAGCGGCGCTGGCGATGTCGTTGAATGGGCCCACTGAAGTACAGGTCTGCGCGAACTCGGCTGCCTGGAACGACGTTCTCTCGGCGGTGGCGAAATTCGCCCGCAACGCAGTTCCCACGTTAAGAATAGCCGATGTCGGTTTCGATCCCGGGGGTGATTCGGTGACGAGCTGCAGCCGCGGGAGCCGCGAAAGCGAGTCCTGCGCACCCGCGTCGCGCGGGCTGTCGATCCATCTGGCCCAGGCCAGAAAGAGCAGGTTGGCGGACAGCAGGACTAGGAATACGGCGCGCACGGCCTGATTCTAGTCCAGCTTGCGTCGCTTGCGGGACGTCTGTCTGCGATCGGCGTCGGGTGAATTCTGCCGTGCCCACACGGCCAACCCATGCAACACCAGGTCGGGCAGAGCGACCGAGGTGTTGCGGACCAGCGGCCTGATGACCGCGGAGCCACCGCCGGTCAGGAGGACCAGAGGCGTCGAGCCAAGCTGCCCGCGCGCCTCCTCGATTGCGCGGTCGATGACGGCCGCCGCCGCATACAGCGCACCCTGCCCAATGGCAGTCCGTGTCGTTCGGGCGAACAGGCTCGTGACGCCATTTGGACCGCCGGAGGCGCGCCGACGAATCCCATTGGTTTGCGTGAGCAGGCTGTCCACCATCAACGCCGGGCCGGGAACGATGGCGCCCCCGCGGTGCAGGCCACTACCGTCCACGAGATCAATCGTCATCGCTGTACCGACATTCACGACACAGACTGGCTGGCCGGATGCCAGGTGATGTGCGCCGATGGCGCCGACGAAGCGGTCAACGCCTAGTCTCCAGGGGTCCAGGTATTCGGTCGTGACGCCGGCAGCACTTCGCTCGGAGGCTACGAATTCGGGCGCCGGGGCTCCCGCCTGGCGGGCCGCGGCGACTAACAATTGATTGATCTGGTTTCCGGCCACGCTCGAGACAACGATCCGACCCTCACCGGGTCGCCATCCCCGTCCGATCACCCGGCGCGCATACTGCCGGGCATCCCAGCCCGCGCTCGCGGCGGCATGTTGCTTTCCCATCTGTCCATCCACCAGCCGCGCCCATTTTACGCGGGTATTGCCGATATCGACGAGCAACAGGATCAAGTCTTAAGTCCTCACGGAGACATCGCCGGAAAGGAATCGCAGCAATCCCTGGGGCGTTTCGACCAACAGGGCGCCGTCGAGGTCGATGCCGCGCGCTACGCCTTTTGCGAAACTCTCGGCTGCCGTCACTGTGACAGGCCGTCCACGCAAGGCATCGGCCTCCATCCATTCCTGAACGAAGGGCTTCAGGCCGTCGCGCTCGAATTCGAGCAGGCCTCCCACGAATGAGCTGATCAACCCGGCGGCAACGGCATTGCGTGCGGGCTCTTTCAGCCCGGCGGCAGCGAGGTCGATGGGAGCGAGGCCCATCGTGGCAATCTTCTCCAACAAGGTTGCGCCGAGTGCCACATTGAGCCCAATGCCGATGACCACACAGGCGGGCCCGGACGATTCCGCGCGCAGCTCGATCAATATCCCGCCGAGCTTGCGGTCATCGACCAACAGATCGTTGGGCCACTTCAAGCGCACCCGCTCGACCCCGACACGGCTCAGCGCCCGCAGCGCGCAAACGCCAACAACCAACCCGAGGGCACCGAGATCGCGGGGCACTTCGCGAAACATCCAGCTGAGCGAGAGGCAAATGGAGCCCCCTGGAGGCGCCACCCAGCTCCGGCCACGCCGGCCGCGCCCTGCCGTCTGATACTCGGCGAGCAGGGCCTCACTCGAGCCCGGTGGCGGATTGGCGCGTTCCAGCAGAAGCGTGTTGGTCGATCCAACTGTCCAGACGGTATCGAGTCGCCGGACACGCTC
Organism: Gammaproteobacteria bacterium; assembly: GCA_028293745.1. GTDB lineage: Bacteria > Pseudomonadota > Gammaproteobacteria > Steroidobacterales > Steroidobacteraceae > 13-2-20CM-66-19. The sequence goes on from JAQGOF010000113.1 coordinate 2,280, forward strand.
GCGAGCGCCTTCCCCCAGCAACGCCCGAATCCTTCCGCCGTCGAGCGGCTCCGCAGTGACCGGCAGCCGATAGCCCCGATTACGGACCGCATGGACTATCGCTCCCAGCTCGCGCAAGGCACGGGCAGCCTTCCACACTGCACTGCGGCTGACTGCGAGCTCGGCCGCCAATGTTTCCCCGGAGTGGAACTGCCCGTCAGAAAGCTTCGCGAACAGACGCGCGACCAACGGTTCTTCCGCCTCGCTCATGGCCCATGCCGCCCAAACAACCACAGCCGCCGGGCGCGCGGCTCGGTGCCTGCCCGCATCCGCGCGATGTTACTTCGATGCGTGAACACGATGATTGCGGTCACCACCACACCGAAGGTCGTCAACGGCAGGCCGGGCTCGAGCCCGCAGATCGAAACGTATATGGGCAGCGAGGCCGCCGCGAGCATCGAGGCGAGACCCACAAACCCGAGAAGCACCACCGCCGCGAACCAGGTCAGCAGCATCGGCAGGAGCAGCGAGGCATCGAGCCCGAGTACCACTCCCACCAGGGTGGCAACTCCTTTGCCGCCGCGGAAACCATGCCAAAGTGGATACACGTGGCCGACTATTGCTGCCACGCCGCATGCGGCGGGCACCCAGACACGCAACTGCGCCGGAGCAGCGGCGATTCCGGGCAGGAGCATTGGGGCCACCAGCCGGGTTGCGATCCATCCCTTGCCGATGTCGATGACGAGCACCCAGAGCGCAAAGGACTTGCCCTGGGTCCGCAGGGCATTGGTTCCGCCGGCATTCCCGCTGCCGAGTGTACGGATATCCACGCCGCCCCGAAGACGCCCGACCAACAGGCTGCCGACGATCGAGCCGAGCAGGTAGCTCGCGAGAAACTTGATCAGCAGCTCGCTCACGTGGAGGACGCTTTGACCGGCAGGAAAACTTCGGCGAGCATGCAGCGCACGCTCCCGCCTCCGAGCCTTTCTATCGTGGGGACCGGCACCCCGAGCATGTAATCCGTGCTTGCCGACAATCTCGTGTAAATCTCCGGCCGCAGCGAGCGGCGCGCGGCCTCCGACATCACGAGCAGCCGGTAATCTCCCAGCGCCTCGTCCCAACTCGCCAGCTCGAGCATGTTGCCCGCGAACTGCTCGATCTCGTCATACTGGATCTCGATGACGTCACGGCCGGTTATTTCGAGTCTTTCGATCACACGCGCCCGGTCGTCGGATGACATTGCACAAGTACCCAGCACGGCCATCCGCGCTCCGATGCACATCATTACGTTCGTGTGATAGAACGGCACGCCGCCGCGATCGAACGCTTCAAACAGGACTGCCTCGTATCCCAGCTCACGCGCCCACTCTTCGACCAACGCAGGATGGGTCCGCGGCGAGATGCAGGCATAAGCGACTCGATTACAACGATCGAGCACGAGACTGCCCGTGCCCTCGAGGAAGCGGCCCGCGACTTCATTCTTCGTCAGATCGAGCACGCGCGACACCTTGAAGCCGAGCTGCTCCACGACCGTATCGATGATCTGCGGCCGGCGCTCGAGCCTGCGGGTCCCGGCCTGCATGGGATATAACACCAGGGTGCCGTCTTCGTGGAAGCTCACCCAGTTGTTGGGAAAGATCGCATCCGGCTTCGCCGGTAGCGGAGTGTCATCGACCACGCAGACCGTGATCCCCTCGCTGCGCAGCGCCCGTGCGAATTGCTCGAATTCCGACAGGGCCTGCGGCTGCCCCGGCAGCACGTCCGGTCCCGCAACGCTGGCTTGTGCGGGCTGCTGCATCCTGTTGGTGGCAGCGGTTTCCGGGTTGTAATCGAAGGCGGCAGGCCTAATCATCAGCACGGCGCTGGCGCACTGCTGCGGGGCGGTTTCCGGGCTATTGCGGGACTGCGCACCGCCCAAGCTTTCGATACTCATGAGCTCAGATTCCGAACAGGTGGTTCTCGTCACCGCGAACGGGCTGTACTGCCCGCCGGGCGATTTTCACATCGATCCGTGGAAACCGGTTCAAACCGCACTCATCACCCATGCACACGGGGACCATCTGCGCCACGGGAGCGCGCGCTACATTCTCGCACGTCCCGGTGCGCCAATCGCAAAGTTGAGGCTCGGCTCAGATCGGGAGCTTGCGCCGCTCGACTACGGCACGCGGCTGTCCCTGGGGTCAACGACGGTCTCGCTGCACCCGGCCGGCCACATCCTGGGGTCCTCGCAGGTGCGTATCGAATATGGCGGCCGGGTGTGGATCGTCTCCGGTGACTACAAACGCCAGTCTGATCCGACTTGCAGGGCCTTCGAGCAGCTCGAGTGCGACGTGTTCATCAGCGAGGCTACGTTCGCCTTGCCCGTATACCGCTGGCCGCAGACATCGCAGGTGGTCGGGGAGATCTACCGCTGGTGGCGCTCCAATCGCGACCGCGGGCTCGCCTCGGCGTTGTTCTGCTATTCACTGGGCAAGTCGCAGCGGGTGCTGGCCGAGTTGCTCGCCTACACGAGCGAGCCTGTATACCTGCATGGGGCGGTGGACTCGCTGGTGGGCGTCTACCGGCGGGCGGGAATCGAAATGGTCCCGACGCTTCCCATCCCCAGTGACCGCAGAACTGACTTCCGTGGCGCGCTGATTCTCGCGCCTCCCAGCGCAGTCGGGACCCCTTGGATGCGGCGCTTCGGTGAGCATGCAACTGGCTTTTGTTCCGGCTGGATGCGCGTGCGCGGCGATCGGCGGCGGCGGGGCTATGACCGCGGCTTCGTCATATCGGATCATGCAGACTGGCCGGGCCTCACCGAGACTTGCCGGGCCACCAAGGCTCGCCGCGTCCTCCTGACTCATGGCTACTCCGATGCGCTCACCCGCTATCTCACGGAAAACGGGCTCGATGCGAGCGCGCTCGAGACTGACTTTGGCGCGGAAGAGTGATGCGGGCCTTCAGCGAGCTGTACGAGGAACTCGATACGACGACTTCGACCAACCTCAAGGTCGCCGCGATGGTGCGCTATTTCAAGTCGGCACCGCCCGCAGACGCCGCATGGGCTGCATACATCCTGTCGGGCCATCGGTTGAAGCGTTTCATCGGCCCCGCTTTGCTGTACCGCTGGCTGATCGAGGAATGTGGACTGCCGGAATGGCTCGTAGAAGAATCGCGCGCCACGGTGGGGGACCTTGCAGAGACCATCGCACTCCTGACAGAAAGCAGTGGAGAAGCCGGCGCGCGCCAGGTACCGGAGGTATCCCTGTCGGCCTGGCTCGATGAGCGCCTGCTCCCGCTTCGTTCGGTGGATGAGTTGCGACAGCGAGCTGCGATCGTCAACTGGTGGCGCACGCTGCCCTATCGCGAGAGCTTTCTCGTCAACAAGTTCCTGACCGGTGAGCTTCGTGTCGGAGTGTCAGCGCTCCTGGTCACGCGCGCCCTGTCGGAGGCCTTGTCCATGCCCCGGGCCGACGTGACGCGCCGCCTGATGGGAAACTGGTTTCCAAGCGCGGAATTCTGGGAATCGTTGCGGTCAGGCGAAGCTCCCGCGCAAGACCCATCGGCCCCCTACCCGTTCTTCCTCGCATCTTCCTTGGAAGACGACCCGGCAACGCTGGGCGATCGCCATCAATGGCAGGCCGAATGGAAGTGGGACGGCATCCGTAGTCAACTCATTCGCCGCCGCGGTGAGTGCTTCATCTGGTCGCGCGGAGAAGACCTGGTGACGGATCGCTTTCCGGAAGTGACAGCCGCGGCGAAACAGCTGCCGGATGGCGTGGTGCTCGATGGGGAGCTGGTTGCGTGGCGCGACGGAGTCATTCGCCCGTTTGCGGATCTGCAGCAGCGCATTGGCAGGAAGAAGCTCTCGCCGGCGATACTGAAATCCGTGCCGGTCCGCTTCCTGGCGTATGACCTCCTGGAACACGACTACGAGGACCTGAGGACGCTGCCGCTGCGTGACCGCAGGGCGAGACTCGAAGCCCTGGTCGCCTGCGCGCCGCAGGCGATCGACATCTCTGCAACCGTACCTGCAGACAGTTGGGAGCAGCTGGCACAAATCCGCACCGAGTCGCGCGCCCGCAGCGTCGAAGGCTTGATGTTGAAAGCACTCGAAGCGCCCTATGGCAGCGGCCGGCAGCGCGGCTCGTGGTGGAAATGGAAAATCGATCCGTACTCGTTCGATGCCGTGATGCTGTACGCCCAACCCGGCCACGGCCGCCGCTCCAACCTCTACACTGACTACACGTTCGGTGTGTGGAGTCACAGTGAGCTGGTGCCGGTGGCGAAGGCCTACTCAGGGCTCGATGACGGTGAAATCGTCGAGCTCGACCGCTGGATCCGGTCGCATACGCGTGAGAAGTTCGGCCCGGTGCGCTCCGTCGAGCCAACCCAGGTGTTTGAGCTCGCATACGAGGGTATTGCGGCCTCGCCCCGTCACAAGTCGGGAATCGCATTGCGGTTTCCGAGAATCGCGCGACGGCGTGCGGACAAACCTGCAGCAGAGGCCAACACGCTGGCCGATCTGCAAGCGGTTCTACTCAGGTGTTCGCCGCTCGCAGATGATTCCCAGTCGTAGCCCCGAAATCAGACAGCGGATGCTCCTGCTCCGCGGCCAGATCGAGTGACGCACCCGTGAGGTAGCGCTGGCACTGATCCTCCGGGACGGGCTTGGCGAGCAGGAAGCCCTGGGCGAGCCCGCAGCCGAGCTGGCGCAACTTCTCCAACTGCTGCCAACCCTCGATGCCCTCGGCGACCACCTGGATGTTGAGATGCCTCGCCATGGCAATGATTGCGCTGACGATCGCAAGGTCACTCACATCCGTCACCAGGTCGCGAACGAAGCTGCGGTCGATCTTGATGTAGTCCACCCGCCAGCGTTTCAGATAGGAGAGGCTCGAATAGCCCGTCCCGAAGTCATCAATGGCAATCCGGACGCCGAGCTCGCGCAGCCGGGAGACAGCATCCTCGTTGGATTCGCCGGTGCGGCCTTCGCGGCGCTCGAATACCGCGCTCTCGGTGAGCTCGAGCTGCAACATGGAGGGACGGACACCGTGCAGTTTCGTGAGCTTCTGAATAGTGGCCGGGAGATCAGCGCGCTGCAGCTGCACCGCGGAAATATTCACGGCAATCGGCACCGGCGTACAGCCGTTCTGCCGCCACCGGGCCACATCCTCGCAGGCACGCCGCAGCACGAGCTCTCCGACCGGCACGATCAGCCCCGTCTCCTCGGCCACGGCAATGAACTTGTCCGGTGGGATGAACCCCTGGCCGGGCAGTTTCCAGCGCAACAGGGACTCGAGTGCAACGACCCGGTTCGTTTCTATGTCGATGATAGGTTGATAGTGCACAGTGAGCTGCTCGCGCTGCAGCGCATTGCGCAAGCTCGTCTCGATCGCCATGCGCTCCTTGAGCTTGCGATCCATGCCGGGGCTGAACAACTGGAAGTTGTTCCGGCCGCGATCTTTGGCCTGGTACATCGCAGTGTCGGAATGCCTCAGCAACTCACCCATATCGGCGCCATCGCGCGGATACAAGCTGACGCCGATGCTGACTGTCGTGACCAACGGACGTCCGTCGACGGGCACGGGCTCCGAAAGTGCCTCGTTGATCCGTGCCGCGGTTTCGTTCACCTGACCGGAGCTGCGGACAGTGTTGAGTATCACGATGAACTCGTCGCCACCCATCCGGACGACTACATCTTCTGTGCGCACCGTAGCACGGATGCGCTGTGCAACCGCCTTGAGCAGCTTGTCGCCCGTCTCGTGGCCGCGCGAGTCGTTGATGTGCTTGAAACGATCGAGGTCCAAAAACAGCACTGCCAGGTTGGAGGCAGTACGGCGCGCCTCTTCGATCGCGCCGGGCAGATGGGCGGCAAGGTAGAGACGGTTGGGCAGACCGGTCAGCTGATCGTGATGTGCGAGATGGTCGAGGTGCTGCTGCTTCTCCAGCAATTGCGCCTCAACCTTGCGTCTGACCGTCACGTCGTCCGTGGTGAAGACCAGGACCTGGTGCGTAGCGAGATCGAGACGGTGACCCCTGATCTCGACGTTGAGGAGGCTTCCGTCCTTGGAGCGCTGTCGGATCTGAAAGGGTACGCGAGGGTTCGGATCCCGTAGCTTTCTCAGAAGGGCTTCGCTGTTTTCGCTGTCATCCGCAAACACCTGGGACAGGTCTAGCCTCAGGAGCTCGTCCAAAGAGAACCCGAGGGTCCGCTGCAGCGCGAGATTGGCGTCGACGATCCTGAGGGTCTCGACGTCGGCCATGAGGATGCCGTTGGGCGATTGCTCGAAAGCAGCCCGGCATGCATCACCGGCTGCCTCGGCCGCATCCCGGGACCTGCGAATCCGTGACCAGATCCATGAGGACACACCCGCTATGAACAGCGCCCAGCCCACAGCCGTGAGCGCGATTTCGAACTGATTCACGATCCCTCCATGCGAGGCAGGAAGTGTGGCGGATCAAGGTGTTGTGCAGAGGTGCGCCGTGCACAATTCTGGAGCACCGCAGGGTCGGCCGGGATGGCCATCCGTACAGTGGACGCTTGCCGTGGCACCCTGCGGCCGCTGATTGCGGCGTTTCCCATGCTTTAATGCTGCGTCGCAACCAAGCTACCTTTGGCGGCACGCAGCGCGGGGATAAAGGGGAACAGGCGCATGGGAATTGCAGCGGTCACACTCAAACGGCTCTTGGCCCTCGCGGGTGTCGCGGTGGTCATGGTTGCAGCGGTTCAAACCGCACAGGCCCGGACTCAAAAGCCCCCTCTGCACGGCCGCCACTGGATGGCGGTCACCGGCAAGCCCCTCGCTGCCACAGCCGGGGCGATGATCTTCCAAAAGGGGGGCAACGCTGTAGACGCCGCGTGCGCCATGATCGCCGCAACCTCGACGATGTGGGACACGCTCTCCTGGGGCGGAGAGACACAAGCGCTGATCTACAACCCCAACACCGGCAAGGTGATCGGGATCAATGCGCTGGGCGTCGCCCCGACCGGTGCCACGCCCGAGTTCTTCCACAAACAGGGAATGAAGTTTCCTCCTGAATTCGGGCCGCTCGCGGCGGTGACGCCGGGAACCCCGGGTGGACTCATGACCATGTTGGCAGAGTACGGCACCTTGAGTCTCGCCGAAGTGCTGGCGCCTGCCATCGAAATGGCCGACGGCTATCCTATGGAAGCCGAGCTTTCCAACACGATCGAGAAGTACAAGGACAAGATTGCGCAGTGGCCGTACTCCCGCCAGACGATTCTCATCCACCCTGGCGCGGCGCGCGAAGCTGCGCAACCGGGCGAGATATTCCATCAGCCCGAGCTCGCCGCGACGTTGAGAAAACTCGTGGAAGCCGAGCGCCAGGCCAGGGCGCACGGCAAGGACCGCAAGGCCGCCATCTACGCAGCGTATGACCGCTTCTACAAAGGCGACATTGCTCGTGAGCTCGTGCGCGGTACCCGCGAGCAAGGTGGCCTCTTCACGATGGAGGATCTCGCGAGCTGGAAGGTGCACATCGAAGAGCCGGTCCACACGAACTACAAGGGTATCGAGGTCTACAAGCTCACCACATGGGTACAGGGACCCGTGATGCTGCAGGCACTCAACATCCTGGAGAACTTCGACCTGAAATCCATGGGCTATGACAGCGCCCGTTACATCCACACGCTGTATCAGGCGATGAACCTGTCGTTTGCGGATCGCGATTTCTACTACGGCGATCCTGCGTTCCCACCCGCTTCGCCGATCAAGGGCTTGCTGTCAAAGGACTATGCGCGCGAACGCGCGAAGCTCATCAAGCCCGATCACAACGATCCGGACATTCGTCCTGGCGATCCGTATCCGTTCGAGAACGGCACCAACCCGTTCGCGACCATTTTGCAGGGATGGCACAGCAAGATGCCCGTAGCGGCGCCAGCGGCGGCAGCGCAATGGAGCCCCACGGCACTGGCGGAATACGACCGTACGTTCCGGCTTGGGACAACGAGTGTCGAAGCGACCGATGAAAAAGGCTGGGCCGTATCGGTCACCCCGAGCGGGGGCTGGACGCCCGCGGTCATCGCGGGGCATACGGGTGTTGGCCTGAGCCAGCGCATGCAGAGCTTCGTGCTCGATGCGAGCGAGAATCCGTTCAACGTGCTGCAGCCTGGCAAGCGCCCGCGGGCCACGCTCACTCCAACACTGGCCCTGAAAGACGGGAAGCCGTACCTGGTGTTTTCAGTGCAGGGCGGCGATACGCAGGATCAGAACCTGTTGCAGTTCTTCCTGAATGTGGTCGAGTTCGGCATGACGCCCCAGGAGGCCGCGGAGGCAGCCAACATCACGAGCTACCAGATGCGTGATTCATTTGGAGCCCACGAGTCGATACCCGGCCGCCTCACGGTCAATACGGCCACGCCCGACTGGGTGCGCTCGGAGCTGGTTCGCATGGGGTACAAGCTCGACTTCCAGGAGCGCAGCTCGGGTCCCATCAATGCCATCGAGCTCGACCGCGCGCACGGAACGATGTGGGGTGGCTCGAGCAACCACGGCGAGGACTACGGAATAGCCTGGTAGCTCACGCGGCTTTCCGCAACCGCCAGGCATCCGCGGCGTATGCAACACCCGCGGGCAACAGCATGCTCAGGTCTATCGCACGCAGCACGAGCGCAACGGCCAAACCCTGAGCCGGAGCTACATGCGCCAGCGATAGCGCTGCAACCTGCGCCCCTTCGGCGACGCCGATCCCGGCGGGGATCGGCATGAGCTGTATGAATGCCTTGCTGAGAGGCAGCACGGCGAACAGGGCGAGCAGGTTTACATCAACATTGAGCGACACCAGCACCGGCACGAACATGAGCGCCTGGATGAGTTGGTTCAGGACCGACAGCAGGAAGAACACCACCAGCGGACGCGTGCCCCTGCTCAGGGCTACATACTCGTCGTGCAGCGCATGCAACATTTTCACGATGCGGTTGCCGGCGAACCGGCTGGTTGCGCGCCTGAGCACACGGTAGAGCCGCTCGCTCATCGACATTGCGGTCAACACCGTACCGACGACCAGTGCGGCCGCGACCGCGCCCAGAACCGGCAGTAGCTCGCGCCAACCGCTGAGGACGACAAAGACCAATCCGACGCAAGACAGCGTCAGGATGGCCAGCAGGCCGAGCACCCGCTCGAGAACGATCGTGGCCGAGACTCTGCTCAAGGAACGGCCCGCGAGCGACAGCCGGGCCGCGCGGAACACATCGCTGCCGACCGATGCCGGAATCACGTAACCAACAAATCCCGAAGCCAGATAGATACGAAATGCCGCCCAGAGCGAGAGCCGGCAGTTGCGCGCCCGCAGCAGGATATTCCACTTGTGCGCCATGCTGAGCCGGTCGAGCAGATAGAGCACAACCGTGAGCGCAATCGCGAGGGGCTCGAGGTCATTGAAGGCTGCAAGCGTGGCATGCAGGTCGAGGAAGTACGCCATGAGCGCGATGACGACAGCCAGCAGAATCCAGGGCGCCCATCGCTTGAGCAGGGCTGGTTGGATCACGAGGGCACTCCTTTCCGGCCGCTTTCGAAAACCTTTCAACAAGCTTTCGAAGAGCAATGGGAGTGCCTCGTCAAGGCCGCGGTCGTTCCAAGTCCTCCGAAAAACAAAAACCCCCGGGGTCTTGCGACCTCGGGGGTTTCCATTTAAGAGCCTGGCAGTGACCTACTCTGGCATGCCTGAAAGGCACACTACCATCGGCGCAGAGCGTTTTCACTTCCGAGTTCGGAATGGGATCGGGTGGTTCCCGCTCGCTATGGCCGCCAGGCAAACTGT
>JAQGOF010000199.1 GCA_028293745.1 Gammaproteobacteria bacterium
AGCGTACGGGTTTTGGATCAAATTGATGAATTGGGGCCGAGACACGGAAGGTTGGTTCGTCCCAATTGTGGTTACCGGCGCAGTTGCGCTTGTTGTCGCCATCCATCTTGCTATTCCGCGGCCAGCAGTCTCCGTCGCCCCTCAACAACCTGCAAAGGCAACCTCTGAACCTGCCACCGAACCGTCAGGATGGATGGCCGACGCCCCCTTAACTACGGTTCAACTTTCCGCTCAAAGCCCAATTGCGTCAGTCTTTGAATGCCGCGTAAATGGGCAGACCATCTTCAGTGACCGGCGGTGCGGAACGGAAGCGCACATCCGGAGCATTCAGGCACCAAATCGCATGCAGATTCAACAGCTCTATGAATCTGGCGAAACGGGCGCAAGCTATCTCCCCGCTCCCAACTACCGCAGTCGTAAGGCAACAAGCCAGGTTGACGATCATCGCGCGGCCTGCGATCAGATCGAGGCCACAAAGAAGGTCATCGACGCCCGCATGCGGGAGGGGTATTCCTCAGAGGAAGGAGAACTGCTTCGCGAGCGGCTCCGGAAACTTTCCTCGGAGTACTACGACCTGCGTTGCCACCACTTCCACTGACAGTGCATGCAGCGTACAACCTGGATTCAAGACATGGTTACGAACGCGCTCACTAAATTGGCGCTTCCAAAAAACTCGCCGTCCCGACCACACGCTCCCCACCCCGCGCGCCATCTCCCACGCGAGCCACCCGCACCCGGCATTGTCAGAAACCCGCGCGTTGCCGTTGACCTCAGTGGCGGACTTCGTGCTTTAATCCGCTACATGACTAACCAACATAACAGCAGCAGCGCGCCCGAAAGCATCGCGCCGACTGACAACAACAACCGTGTATTCACCACTATCTCCTACATGTCGCTGTGGTGGGCAGCACTGACTTCGATCCAGCTGTTCGCGCTGGGCCAGGGGCTGTTGCCGCCCATCGGGCACCTCAACCTGAGTCAGGCACTACTGGTCATGGCCCTCGCCGGAGCAATTTTCGTCGGCACGCTGTCTGCGAATGGGCAGGCCGGGCTGCTGTACGGCATTCCGTTTGCGATACAGGCCCGCGCGTCGTTTGGCGTGCGCGGCTCGAGGATCATCGAGGTGTTGCGCGCGCTGCCCGCAATCATCTGGTTCGGCATTGGTACCTGGATCGCCACACTCGCTGTGAATGGAATCCTGAAGACGCTGACGGGCTTCAGCGCTCCGTACGCAGCCTACGTCTATTTCGTCGTGCTGCAGGCCCTGCAGATATGGCTTGCGTATCGTGGCATCCGGGCCATGAAGTCGTTCAACATGATCGGTTCGATTGTGATCGCCGCGATTCTCATTTACATGCTGGCGCACATCCTGAGCGCCTACGGCTTCCACATGAACCCGTCGTGGAAGAGCGCTCCTGATTGGGGCGCGCCTTTCTGGACAGGTTTGACATCCGCGATCGGCATCCTCGCTCCCGTCACACTCAACATCAGCGATATGACCCGTCATCTGCATCGGTCCGAGCGCGCCATTTGGATAGGCCATGCGTGCGGTGTTCTGCCGCCGTTGTTCTTTGTGCTGGTGCTGGGTATGGCTTCGGGGCTCGCCTTGGGCATTTGGGACCCTGTGCAGGCGCTGATGACATTGAGCCCCAACCCCTTCGTGATGATCCTGCTGCTGGCGTTCATTCTGCTCGCCCAGATCAGCGCCAATCTGACCATCAACATCCTGCCGCCGACGCTGATATTGATGAGCTCCCTACGGATCTCCTGGGGCCGGGGAGCTCTTCTGACGGGCGCGCTGGCGACGCTGTCCTTTCCATGGATGTTGATGGCCAACGCCAAGGCGTTCTTCGGGTTCATTCTGTACTGCTCCGCCTTCTTCGGGCCGGTGCTTGGAGTCATGCTCGCGGACTACTTTGTCATCCGGAAACGGCGACTGCACGTCGAGAGGCTGTATGTCGCGGATGCCAGCAGCGAGTACTGGTACCTGGGCGGCTTTAACGTCGCAGGCCTGCTTGCGGTGTTTGTGCCCGGCCTCATCACGATGATTTGGTGTCTCCCGGTGTCGTGGTTGATCGGGGCGCCAGCTGGATTTGTCCTCTACGGTGCTCTCTGGAGGTTGGCTATCCCTGCCGCCTCCGTTGCGTACCAGCGGCGTCGAGCTTCGAGTCGGCTGTAATGACAACGCCAAAATTGAGCGCAGCCTCTTCCGCGGTCAGATATCCGTCCAGGACGTCGTCGAGTACCAGCTGCGCGGAGCGCTGGAAGGGGTTACCGTAACCGCCGCCGATTCCGCCCACCGCGCGGACCTTGTCCCCACTGGCCACGGAAATGGTCGGCAACATCGACGGCAATTCGCTGGCCGCCGAGCCGCCGCGAATCAACTCCAGGCTCGACGGATGCCCCGACGAGCCGCCCGCGAATCCCCACGGTGCGTGTGCATGCCCGTCGCCTTCGACACTGAGTGCCCCGTCAGTGAGGAATTGAACCTTCTTGACTGAGTTCCAGCCGCCGCGCCATTCACCGGCTCCGCAGGCATGCTCGCGAAGCTCATACCGGGTGACCCGCAGCGGAACGTGGCTTTCGATGTCTTCGATCGGATTGTTGCGCGTGTTGGCATACAGCGTATCGACGCTGTCCATGCCATCCTTCCCATGTCGGCCTCCATAGCTGCCTTCGAAGATTTCGATGTGCACCCACTGACGTTCGCCCTCGAAGCCGCTGAACGTGATCGCCTTGAGGTTGGCAACACCTGCGCTCACCTTTTCAGGCACAGCCGGCGCCAGCGCCTTCATCAGTGTGTCTGCTACCACGTTGCCGGGAGCGAAGCGCGCGATGGTTGGAGCCGGAAACACGGGATTGGCAATGCAGCCTTTGGGCGCGAGGATGCGAATGGGCCGGAACAGCCCGTCGTTCTGCGGGATGTTGCCGTAGACGTCGCTGTCCAGGAGGATGGAGCGAATCGTGAGCCAAAGTGCAACATCCACCGTGCCCACCAGGGGCATGTTGATCGCATGCCCGGGCACCTGGGGCGCCGTTCCCTCGAGATCAATTGTCATGTCGCTGCCGCTTATGGTGACCGCGACGCAGATCGGCAGATTCTTGAGCGCTGGATCCGCGGAGCCGAGAAACCCGTCCAGCCGCCCTGTCGCACGATACGTGCCATCAGGAATCTTCTCGATCTGACTGCGCATGATGCGCTCCGAGTAATCGAACAGGTCTTCGACTGCCGCCGTCAGGGTCCTGAGTGAGTAACGATCCACGAGCTCGAGGAATCGCCGCGCGCCGACGTGACACGCAGCGATCTGGGCCTCCATGTCGCCGAGGACCAGGTCGGCCACCCGGATGTTGTCACCGATGAGACGCCACAGAGCATCGTTCCGCCTGCCTGCATCGTAAACCTTCAGTGCGCGCAGGCAGATTCCTTCGGCAATGGAATCGGCGCAGACGACCACGCCCACACTGCCCGGCTGACATGAGCCGATGTCGAGGTGGTGTGCGGTGGTGACCGAGAATCCGATGAGCTCGCCAGCGTGGAAGATCGGCACGCAGAAGCCGATGTCAGGACTGTGGGAAGCGCCGTTGTATGGATCGTTGTGGATGATGACATCGCCGGGTTTGAACGCATCGCCGCGCCTCTGGAACTCCAGGATGATTCCCCTGACATAACCAGGAATTGGGCCTGATTGCAGCGGCGTGCTCATGGAGCATTCACACAACTGCCGTCCGGCTGCATCGCACAGTGCCGCGCCGAAATCCTCGGACTCGCGAATGATGCTGGAGTACGCAGTGCGCATCAGCTTGTAACCCATCTCAATGGCGATGTTCTCCAACGCACCTTGGATGATGCTGGCGGTAACCGGATCGACATGGGTGGGGGACTCGACTGCGCTCATGCTGACTCCTCGGCCGGCTGCGGAAAAAATTTCATCTATGTACGCGGGGTGAATTCAGCATACTCCGGGCCATTGCCTTTGGACCACGCATTTTTGAAATTGACGCCACTTTCATTTATGGTACTCATCGGCACCTGCGGGGGAGAGGCGGCATGCGGCTGATTGGCGTGGACGTCGGCGTTACGTTTACCGAGATCGTCCTGACGGATACGGATTCGAATGAGACCACGACTCACAAGGTGGCCAGCACCCCCGAGGATTCGTCCAAGGCGGTTCTGCAGGGTGTGCGCGAGATTTGCTCACGGTCGGGCATCGCCCTGGGTGGGGTGGACCACATTTTTCATGGAACGACCGTCGCCACCAACGCCGCCCTTCAATACCGCGGTGCCCGCGCGGGAATGATCACTACGCGGGGATTCCGCGATGTGATCCACATAGGGCGTCACCAGCGGCCACAGCACTACTCGATACAGCAGGGAATTCCCTGGCAGGACAGGCCGTTAGTGCAGCGGCGCCACCGCAAGGTCGTAACCGAAAGACTCTCCCCGCCTCACGGCGCCGTGATCGAACCGCTCAACGAGGACGAGGTCCGACAGGCCGCTCTTGAGCTCGGCCGGGAGCAGGTCGCGTCGATTGCCATCTGCTTCCTGTTCGCCTACCTGAACCCTGAGCACGAACGGCGCGCCAGGCAGATCGTCGAGCAGGCCTGCCCGGGTGTATTTGTCACCTGCTCGCACGAAGTCTCCCCTCAATTCCGGGAGTTTGAGCGCTTCACGACGACGGCCATGAATGCGTTCATCGGGCCGCTCGTTCGTGACTATGTGACTCATCTGGCCGAGGGGCTCGCGGCGGCCGGGTTTGAGGGCGAAATGCACATCATGCAGTCGAACGGCGGTGTTGCGCCGGCTCGAACTGTCGCGCAGCTGCCCGTTTACACGCTCATGTCGGGGCTGGCGGCCGGGGTGCTCGGGGGAGCGTGGATCGGTCAGCTGACCGGTCGCCGCAATGTCATCACGCTGGATATCGGTGGAACCAGCGCTGACATCGGAGTGGTCACCGAGGGTCGCTTTGGCGAAGCCTCGGCGCGCGATACGTTTGTGGCGGGTTATCCCATCCTGGTACCGATGATTGACCTCCACACAATCGGCGCGGGCGGTGGGTCGCTGGCGTATGTGGACACGGCCGGTGCGTTCAAAGTTGGACCGCAAAGCGCGGGCGCCGTGCCGGGACCCGCCGCTTACGGGCGCGGCGGCACTGAACCAACTGTCACAGACGCGAATATTGTTCTCGGCCGACTCGACGTTCACAACTTCCTTGGGGGAGCCATGCCCCTCGACGCTGCCGCCGCTCGGAGCGTGATCGAGACGCTGGCAGCCAAACTCGGCCTCTCAGTTCTCGATGCGGCTGAAGGTGTCGTGGCCGTACTGAACGCTAACATGGCGAACGCGATCCGGGCACGCACGGTGCAGAAGGGCATCGATCCACGCAACTACGCGCTGGTGGCTTTTGGCGGTGCGGGCCCCCTGCATGGGGTGGAGGTTGCGCGGCTGCTGGGAATTCCCGAAGTGCTCGTGCCACCCTACCCCGGCATCAATTCTGCCATTGGCCTCCTCACGACGGACCTCAAGTACGACATCGTTCGAACTGCATTTCTGGTATCTGCCTCGATCGATCTGCAACGCCTGAACTCCCAGCTTGCCGACATGGAACAGGCACTGCGGACGCAGCTCGAGGCCGATGGAGTGGAGCTTGCGAATACTGTGTTCGAGAAATCCGCCGACGCGCGCTACGTCGGCCAGGGATACGAGCTGCGCCTGCCCTTGCCGGCAGGCACGATCAACGAGGAGAGCCTGAAAGCTGCCATCGGCCAATTTCACGAGCTGCATCGTCAGGAATACGGCCACAACTTCGTGCAGTCGGCGGTCGAACTTGTCAATCTGCGTGTCAACGCCATCGCAACCGTGCCGCGGATCGGCGCCCCCGCAAAACCCGCGGGTGGCTCGCTCAGCGCAGCCCTGATACGCGCGGACTCGGCGGCGTTTCGTGTTGGTCTATCCATTGAGAGCTTCCCGACCGCCTTCTACGACCGCAACCGCCTGCCAGTGGGAGCACCGTTTCCCGGGCCGGCCATCATTCTGCAGACCGATTCAACCACTGTCGTGCCGCCCGACTGCACGGCCGTGTTGGAAGAATCCGGCGTCATTGCCATTCGTTTGGGAGCGTAAGACGGCCACTCGACCGGAGACACAACTCCGGGGTCCATACACGAGAAAAGCACTGGGAGGTTTTGTGAACGAACGCGCGCTGACTGGGCTGACCATACTGTTACTGGCGGCTGCGATTTCCCCTCTGGCCGCACAGGAATCCAGCGGTCTCGAGGAAATCACTGTAACCGCAACCCGGCGCGCCGAGAACCTGCAGGAAGTAGCCAACTCGGCGACGGTGTTCTCCGGCTCCGACATTGCCCACCTCGGAATCCTGCAGCCGCGCGACCTCGCGGAGCAGACTCCGGGCATGTTGACCAAGTTCGGGCCGAACGGACTGGCCACGGTCGGTTTCTACATCCGTGGTGTGGGCATCAACGACTTCACCGGCACGGTGGACCCCTCGGTCGGTATCTATGTCGATGAAATCTTCATGCCAACGCCCGACATGCTCAACTTCGCCGTCTTCGATATGGAGCGCGTCGAAGTCCTGCGTGGGCCGCAGGGCACCCTCTATGGCCGCAACAGCACGGCAGGCGCGGTGAACTTCATAGTGGCAAAGCCCACACACGACCTGGAAGGCTACATCCGCGCCGGCGGCGGCAGTTATGGGACGAAAACCACCGAGGCAGCCGTGAGTGGGCCGCTGACGGAGCACCTCCTCGGACGAGTCTCGTTCGCGGGGCAGTGGGCGCCGCGGGACTCGGGCTACTCATTCAACCAGTTCGATGGCAGCCGCCTGGGCCGGAACGATTCAATCGCCGTGCGCGGGCAGCTCCAATGGTTGCCGACGGAGGATTTCAACATCCGGTTGAGCTATACCTACGGGGACCGCAAGGCCGATCAGCCGCTCCTGCAACACGTGGCAGCGCGTGATCCGGCCAACCGGAGCCAGATCTGCGCGCCCGTGCTGGCCGGCCACCGCGCAGAAGGCGCCTGCGTGGACCTGCTGGGTTACTTCGAGCCATCGAGCGACCCCTATACGGGCAATTCGAACCTCGACCCTTACCTCGCGATGCATTCGAGCGATGTCGCAGCGACCATCGAGTGGAATCTCGGCCGTGCGACCCTGTCCTCGATCACTGGCTTCGATAACTTCACCAAGCGCCAGACTCAGGACATTGATGCCTCACCGAACATCGCCGCGGACAATCGGACCTTCAACCATGTCCGCAATGTCTCCGAGGAGATCCGGTTGACTTCGGATAAGTCGTTTCCGGTCGAGTGGATCGTCGGTGCCGATTACGCCCACACCACCGTCAACTGGTTCCAGACGATCGACCTGACTCAGCTCGCCGGCATTCCAACGAGCAATGGCGCGGATCAGACCACTCAGGCTTCCGCCGTCTTCGGCCAGATCACGTATCCGTTTCTGCAGAAGTTCGAGCTCACGGGCGGATTGCGCTACACCGACGAAAAACGGGAGTGGAATGGAGCTACCTTTGTGGGCACTTTCCCGAACCTCGGCGCTGCATTCGCCAGTGGCGCGCCCATTCTGTCGCAACTGCCCCTGCCGGCCAGTGACCCCGGCAAGGGCGGACCTCTGGACTTTCCCAACAGCCTCGATGAGAAGAAAGTCGACTACCAGGCCGGGTTCAAATACAAGCCCAACGACAACTCCATGTACTACATCAGCACCAGCCGCGCCTTCCGCAGCGGTGGATTCTCATCGGCGGTATTGTTTTCGCAGGATGCGATTGCTCCGTATGGACCGGAAACACTCACCGCCTATGAGATCGGGGCGAAGCTGACCTTCCCAGCGGCCCGGCTGCGCTTCAACACCAGCGGCTTCTTCTACGACTTCAAGGGTTTCCAGGCCACCTTCGTGCGCGCAACCGAGGCGAGCGCGCGCCTGCAGAATGCCGGCAACGTGCACAGCCGGGGTTTGGAATCCTCGCTGGAATGGTTCCCAACCACTCGACTGACCGCCAACATTGGCGTGAGCCTGCTCCACTCCGAGATCGTGAGCTCCGACGTTGTTCTTCCGCCCTTGAACGGCGGACCCGCGACCACGATCGCGGGCAACGAAGTACCCAATGCGCCGCATTACACGCTCAACGGCCGAGTCCGTTATGACGCCCCGATCACATCTGACTACAGCTTGGGAATACAGGGCGATTTCGTGAAGGTGGGTGCTCACTTTCTCGAGCCGAACAATCGCACCGTACTCAAGGAGAATGGCTACTTTCTGCTGAACGGGCGGCTCTCCCTGTCGCCGAACAAGGGCCCGTGGGAGCTCGCTGCGTGGGTCAAGAACTTGACCAATGAAACCTATCTGTCGGCCGCGCAGGATCTCATGCTGTCACTGGGATTTGCCGAAGTCGTTCTGGGGCAGCCGCGGACCTGGGGCGTTGAGGCCGAGTATCATTTCTGATTGCGGTGGGCACTCATGGCGTTCGGCACAATGATAGGCTATGAGATATTGCCGCACAGATGCGGCGTACAGACAGTCGGAAGTGATGTCAACACGACGTTTGAATCGTACGTTAGGGAGCCGGCGTCCGGGCGCGGATATCAAGGAGGCTGTCCAACCAAAGGCAGTGCGAACTCGCGAGCTGTTGAAGCAGGCAACACGCGATGCTCTGAACGCGAAGGGGTTTCGAAGTTTGCGCGTGCAGGACGTGACAGAACAGGCAGGCGTGGCGAACGGGCTCTTCTACCGCTACTTCCAGGACCTGGGAGCAGCGGTAGCCGAGGTTTGCAGCGCGGTGTTCGACGAATTGCTCGCGGTCACCGGAGCGCTGAAGGACTTCAGCGATCCCTATCGCTGGATCTTCGACAACCATCGCGCGGTGGTCGCACATTTTGCAAAGAATCCGGGGGTTCTCGCCTGCTTCTTCGGACTGGCCGGCGACTACCGGGAGTTCGATGCAATCTGGAAGCGCAACGCGCACAGCTGGAATCTGCAAGTTGCCAACTTCCTGCGCGAAGCGGCCAAATTTGCTCCCGGGCCCGCGGAGCGCATGGGTTTCGTGCTCGGTGCCATGACGGAAGGCGTCATCTACCAGGAGCTCATCCGCCATACGGAAGACCTGGTAAAGCTCGGCCGCAAGCCGGAAGACATCGCCGAAGTCATCGCCGTGATGTGGTATCGGGCGATCTTTCTTTCCAATCCCCCTGTGAACCGCCTGCATTCGCCCGGACGCAAGCTCGCAGGGCTCAAGGCTCGAACCTGAACTGAGGAACAAACATGAGCGTGGCACCAACCGTCAGCCGCGACAGACTCTGGGACACGCTCATGGAAATGGGCAAGATTGGCGCGCTATCTAACGGCGGCTGCAATCGCGCCGCGCTCGGGAGCGAGGACTGCCGGGGTCGCGACCAATTCATTCGTTGGTGTCGTGACGCAGGATGCCAAGTGACCTTAGACGCTGTTGGCAATATCTACGCACGGCGGCGCGGCCGCAACGCCACGCGTCCTTCGGTAGCCACGGGAAGTCATCTCGACACTCAGCCTCATGGAGGAAAATTCGACGGTATTTACGGAGTCCTGGCCGGCCTGGAGGTCGTGCGAAGTTTGAATGACGCGGAGGTGGAAACCGACGCACCCATTGATGTCGTATGTTGGACGAATGAAGAAGGAGTGAGATTCTCCCCTCCCCTTGCGGGCTCGTTGGCCTTCGCTGGACTGGTGGACGTCGGTACCGTCCACAACGCTCGCACGCTGGACGGTACGACCGTGGCAGAGGATCTACGTAGTGGCGGATTTCTAGGAACGGAGCTGCCCGGCAGCCGCGCGTTGGATTGCTTCATTGAGACCCATATCGAGCAGGGGCCAATTCTCGAAGCGCGCAACAAGACCATCGGAGTCGTCACGCACATAGTCGGAATCCGCTGGTCAATCGTAACTGTGACTGGATTGGACTCGCATGCGGGTACCACCCCGATGGACAAGCGCCGGGACGCGCTTCTGGGCGCTGCGGCAATGATCACCACCCTGAACCAGATCGCCCGCAATCAGGACGAGTTCGCTCGGCTCACGGTCGGCAAGCTGCAGATCACACCCAACTCGGGCGCAACCATTCCCGGGCAAGCAGTCTTCGTCTGCGACCTGCGCCACCCCGACGCGGCGATTCTGCATTCACTGGAGCAGCGCATGCACGCGGCGATGCGCGCCATCGCTTCGGAACAGGGTCTGCAGATCAGTATTGAGCGCTCCATAGACATCGCGCCGCTACGATTTTCGCAAGACCTCATCGACACCATCCGCAGCACCGCGAACGAGTTGGGTTACTCCAACATGGACATGCTCAGTGGTGCAGGACACGATGCGATGAACGTGGCACGGGTTGCGCCCACTGCCATGATCTTCGTGCCTTGCAAGAATGGGCTCAGCCACAACGAGGCGGAGAGCGCGACGCCTGACGACCTGGCGGCCGGTGCGCATACGTTGATGCACGCTTTGCTGGCACGCGCCCAAAGTAAGTCAAGGCAGTGATCGCGCCTGACGATCACCCACATTTCGTTATAGGCCTTTGACCAATCTAGGCTCTCGCAGGTGCATGCCGCGAAAGTTTGATTCCCGCACCGTCCGATCGCGTCGATAGCCAGCTGCTTCGTACACTCGAATTGCCCTTTCATTCTGCTCGTGCGTGTACAAAAACACCTCGCGGCAACCACCAGCCCGCAGCGCCTCGTGTGCGGCGTCCAGTAATGCGCGGCCCACACCGTGGCCGGCGTATTTTGGATGGACAAAAAGCAGGTACATCTCGCCTTCGGCCGGATGAACAGCCGTGAAACCGACGACCTGCTGCGAGTCATTAACAGCCACAAGTAGCTCGTTTGGGGGTGCGTGCTCTTTCACGAGATCGTCCCATTCCGCCGGAGGAAACATCGGCCTCCGCGAAAGGTCCCCAAGATATGTCCAGCCTTCATGAACGGCCGCATCGAACACAACACCGATCTGCTGCGCATCATCCGCAATTGCGCGTCTAATCGAGATCACTCGCAGGCTCCCCTCGATGCGTAGTCACTTCGCATCGAGCAGCTCCGGTTACGACACGATTGTACTGCCGTGTCTGCATCGACCAAGGGCCACTTCGGTAGCTGGGAGGCGTGCCACTTTCCCGCCCTGCCCCATCCGACTACGCCGCACTCGCGAATGGGTCAAGCCCGGACTCCCGGCACAATAGAAGGACGGCCAGCGTTTCGCTCCTCCTCCGGGATCAATCATCAACAAATACGTCGGGACTATTCCGGTCAGCGGCGATGCATCTTGCGCGGGGCAGGCGCGGTTCAGCGCCTGCCGGTTCCCAGGTCGTCCGAATACCCGGCCTTCAGGCGAGACCACTGGGCGGTGGGACGTCCATCGGTACGGACACGCTGCTTGCCTTCCCACCGTTGTGGCCAGCCGGTCGGCGAGTCCTCCCACGTCTCCTGCCGCCCGTAGACGGTCAAGTCGAGCAACCGGTAGCTGTTATCCATCGCCTCGACGCCGCGTCTCGTCGTCCAGTAAGTCTCCAAGACATTGGATCCTTGTCGCAGGTAGCAAACGATGTGCATCATGCCCACCCGGCGTCCAACCAAGAGGGTGTTGAGCGAGTTTTGGGCCGAGTACCAAGGCATCTCCCAGCCCATGAAGTCGCGGTACCGGGTGCTCTCTTCGTACGGGCCTTGGCAAAACGTGGCGTAGGTGACGTCGCGAGCATGAATATAGGACAGCTCGCGGACCTGCGATGTAACCCAGGTGCACCCCTCGCACTGCTCCGGCGCAGGGTGGCCGGTGTGCCACATGAAGTAGTAGGCGATGAGCATCCGGCGTCCCTCAAACACATCCAATAGTGTCACCGCCCCACGTTCCCCAATGAGCGGTGTCGCACCATCCACCTCGACCATGGGGAGCCGTCGGCGGGCGGCTGCAATGGCGTCGCCTTCTCTTGTGTGCGCCTTTTCTCGAACCCGCAATGCGTCCAGCTCCGCCTGGAAGGTGCTCCGATCGACTATGTTAGGGGCTCCAAGTTCATCTCTCATGAAGTCCTTCATCGTTCTCTCCGTTACATTGCTCGCCGGCCGACTGGGCGGGATGGGCCTCGGTCATGCTTTCGCCTCTGCGTCGGTCTTTCGGAAGGCGGCTTCCCCAGCGTCGGACACCTCGACCCACTTGCGGTCAGGCGCGGCCTCGGCGTTGTAGTTGTCGTGCCAGTTCCACCACTTGTAGGGCGGGGTCTGGGGGTAACCCTTCGGCGAGTCCTCCCAAGTCTCCTGCCGGCCGAGCGGCGTGATGTCGAGGTAGCTCCAGGTCGTCCCCATCGCCTCGTCGCCGCGGCCGTTGATGAGGTATGTGCGGAACACCTTGTCGCCGTCGCGGATGAATGCATTGTGGCCGTGCCACTCGTTCACGCCGAAGTCGGTGTCGAAGCTGTCCGTGATGGTGTACCACGGCATCTTCCAACCCATTCGTGCCTTCAGGCGCTCGATGTCCTTCTGTGGCGCGCGCGAGGCGTACGCGAGCGTGGTGTCCCGAGCGTTCAGATGGGCCAGGTGGGCGACCTGATCGGCGCCCAGGGAGCAGCCGCGGCAGGCGTGCTCCGGCCAGCCGAACACCCCGGGCTCGAAGAAGGCGCGGTAGACGATCAGCTGCCGGCGGCCCTCGAACAGGTCGAGCAGGCTAACTTTG
>JAQGOF010000210.1 GCA_028293745.1 Gammaproteobacteria bacterium
TCGTTCCAGGCCGCAGCCTCCAACGCCGACTGGTCGCACGCTCCGGGCTACTACCTGATCCTGACGGACCAGGCGGGGGCTGCGAGCTGGCCCATCACCGGTGCGAGCTTCATCCTGGTCTACGGCACGCCGCCGAACCCGGTCGAGACGGCCGAAGCCATCAAGTTCTTCGATTGGGCCTACAAGAACGGTGGCAAGATGGCGGCCGAGCTGGACTACGTGCCGCTGCCGGAGGCCCTGATCAAGCAGGTGCGCAACACCTGGAAGTCAGACATCAAGGGCATCCCGGCCATTGCAGCCAAGTAACTGCGGCCGGATAACCTGACAGATCAATCGGAAGGGGCCCTTAGGGGCCCCGTTCGTTGGAGATCATGAATACCGCAGCCGTCGCATTCGATTCACGGCATGCTGCCCGGCAGCGACTCAGAGAGACCCTGTTTCGCGGCGCTACGCTGGTTGCGGCATTGCTCGTACTCACCTTGCTGGGCGGCGTTGCACTGTCGCTGCTGCACGGCTCCTGGCCAGCCTTTTCGCACTTCAAGTTTGCATTCCTGACACGCGAGATCTGGAACCCGGTCACTGACCAGTTCGGCGCGCTGGCGCCTGTGTACGGAACGGTGGTGACCTCGCTGCTGGCCATGATCATCGCTATCCCGATCAGCTTCGGCATTGCCATCTTTCTCACCGAGCTGTCGCCCGCGTGGCTGAAGCGGCCCGTGGGTGTCGCCATCGAGCTGCTGGCCGCCGTGCCGAGCATCATCTTCGGCATCTGGGGCCTGTTCGTGCTGGCGCCGATCCTGCAGCGTCACGTGCAGCCATGGCTGATCGAATGGCTGGGCCCGTTGCCGCTGATCGGCAAGTTGTTCCAGGGTCCTCCCTTTGGGATCGGCATTCTGACAGCGTCCGTAGTGCTTGCGATCATGGTGCTGCCATTCATCTCCGCCGTCATGCGCGATGTGTTCGAGACGGTCCCGGACGTGCTGAAAGAGTCTGGTTACGGACTTGGTGCCACGACCTGGGAAGTCATCTGGAAAGTCGTCGTGCCGTATTCCCGCACCGGCATCGTCGGCGGCATCATGTTGGGCCTGGGCCGCGCTCTGGGTGAAACGATGGCGGTCACGTTCGTGATCGGTAACGCCCATCGCATCAGTCCGTCGTTGCTTGCGCCTGGAACGACCATCTCGGCTTCGATAGCCAACGAATTCACCGAGGCGGTCGGCGACCTGTACACGTCATCGCTCGTCGCACTAGGCTCACTGTTGTTTCTCATCACCTTTACCGTCATCGCCGCGGCGCGTTTCATGTTGTTGCGTCTCGACCGGCGTGCGCTTTCATCTGTATGAGACGGGCATACGTATGAACCGGCGCACCATCCGCAAGATCACCAACGGGCTGGCGCTGTGCATGTCCGGCCTCGCCACGGCCATTGGCCTGTTCTGTCTCGGCGCAATCCTGTGGACACTGATTTCACGCGGCGTCGCCGGAATGTCCATCGCCTTGTTTACTCAGAACACGCCGCCTCCAGGGGGCACCGGCGGAATCCTCAATGCCATCTACGGCAGCGTCGTGATGACGCTGATCGGCATACTGATCGGCGCTCCCATCGGCATGCTGGCCGGGACCTACCTGGCCGAGTACGGCCGTGCGTCGCGGCTGAGCTCGGTGATCCGTTTCGTCAACGATGTGTTGTTGAGTGCGCCTTCCATCATCGTGGGCCTGTTCATTTACGAGCTTCTCGTGGTCCGCATGGGGCACTTTTCGGCGCTCGCGGGAGCGGTTGCACTGGCGGTGATCGCCATCCCCGTCACGGTGCGAACCACCGAGGACATGTTGAATCTCGTGCCGCAGGGAATGAAGGATGCCTCCACTGCCATGGGTGCATACCCCTGGCGCACCATCACGAGCATCATCTACCCGGCCGCCCGCAGCGGTATCGTCACGGGCCTGTTGCTCGCGGTCGCCCGTATCAGCGGCGAAACCGCGCCGCTGCTGTTCACCGTGCTCAACAATCAGTTCTGGAGCACGAACCTGCGCGCGCCGATGGCGAATCTGCCCGTGGTCATCTTTCAGTTCGCGCTCAGCCCGTACAAGAACTGGCAGCAACTGGCCTGGTCCGGTGCCTTGCTCGTGACACTGGCGATCCTGATCCTCAGCATCACGGCGCGGGTCGTCGTATCCGCGTTGAACCCGGCCGGGGGTAAGCAGCGATGAATGCCGTCCGCTCCGAGCGTGGCGCTCCCCTCGAGGCGAAGCCGCCCAAGTTCGAGGTCAGACAACTCAATTTCTACTACGGCCAGAACCAGGCGCTGAAGGACATCAACCTGACGCTCCCTGACCGCAGCATAACGGCGTTCATCGGGCCGTCCGGTTGTGGCAAGTCAACCCTGCTGCGGGTCTTCAACCGGATGTACGCCCTGTATCCGGGTCACCGCGCTACAGGAGAGGTGCTGCTGGATGGCGAGAACATCCTGGCGCCCACTGTGGATCTGTCCAGCTTGCGGTTTCGGGTAGGGATGGTTTTTCAGAAGGCAACCCCATTTCCCATGTCCATATTCGACAACGTGGCGTTCGGATTGCGGCTGGCGCGGCGGATTCCGCGGACGGAGCTCGTGGGGCGCGTCGAGGTTGCGCTGCGGGACGCCGCGATGTGGGATGAGGTGAAGGACAAGCTTCACGAGGATGGGCGTAGTCTCTCGGGCGGTCAGCAGCAGCGCTTATGCGTCGCGCGTACAATCGCGCTCGAACCAGAAGTCGTGCTCCTAGACGAGCCGACCGCAGCCCTCGACCCCATTTCCACCCTGCGCGTCGAGGAGACGCTGCAGAGCCTTCGCGAGAAGTATTGCCTGGCTGTGGTCACGCACAACCTGCAGCAGGCCGCGCGCGTTTCGAACGTCACGGCCTTCATGTACATGGGTGAACTCGTGGAGATGGGACCAACGGAGCAGATGTTCACGGCACCGAAGGACCGTAAGACGGATGACTACGTCACGGGAAGATTTGGGTAAAGATTCTATGAATGATTCGGGCAACGAGGTCGTTCAGGAGCGTAAAACAGTGGATGCATTGAGCGCCTCTGATGATCCAGGTCGACGGCATATCGGTGAAGGCGGGCTCAATCTCAAGCCGAGCGGCCGCATGCCGGCGCTCACCTCCCTCGAGCAGCGCAGCGGCGGTGATCAGACCGTCGGCCAGTTTTCAGTAGAGGACGCCGTCTTCTCCTGCCGGGACGTGAACGTCTTCTACGGCAGCAAGCACGCCCTCAAGAACGTCAACATCGACGTGGCCCGCAAGCAGGTCCTCGCCATGATCGGGCCGTCCGGCTGTGGCAAGTCAACCTTCCTGCGCTGCCTGAATCGGATGAACGACACCATCCCCGGCGCGCGAGTCACGGGCTCCATCAAGCTGGACGGGTCTGACATCCAGGCCAAGGGCCAGGATGTCGTACAGCTGCGGGCACGGGTCGGCATGGTGTTCCAGAAGCCGAATCCATTTCCGAAATCCATCTACGACAACGTCGCCTACGGTCCGCGAATTCACGGCATCACGCGTAGCCGCGCGGACCTCGATGACATCGTCTGTACGAGCTTGCAGCGCGCGGGACTGTGGGACGAAGTGAAGGACCGGCTCAACCGTCCCGGCACGGGTTTGTCGGGCGGTCAGCAGCAGCGCCTGTGTATTGCGCGCGCAATTGCCATTCAGCCCGAAGTCATCCTGATGGACGAGCCGTGCTCGGCGCTCGATCCCATCGCCACGGCGCGTGTCGAGGATCTCATCGAAGTGCTGCGGGAAAGCTATGCTATCGTGATTGTCACCCATTCCATGCAGCAGGCCGCGCGCGTTTCGCAGCGCACGGCCTACTTCCACATGGGCGAGCTGATCGAAGTAGGGGAGACGGACCGGGTGTTCACGAACCCGCGCCATCGCCTCACAGAGGACTACATCACGGGTCGATTTGGGTGAGGCCCGAAGGGCCGAACGCCCGCCAGGACGGCGGGCCGGATCTGAGCTCCAGGGACGGATGCTTGCGATTGGGGTTAAGCGAAGGGCCGAACGCCCGGCATGGATGCCGGGCCGGATCTGAGCTCCAGGGACGGCTGCTTGGAATGACGCTAGCCGTGCCTGCTTGTCAGGCGGGTCAAAACTTCTGATGCTCGAAGGCCATATCAGCAGAGCATTCGACGGCGCGCTGGCAGCGCTCCACATACGCGTGGTCGAGATGGGCGGCCTGGTGATGGACCAGGTCCGCGAGGCCGCAGCAGCCTATACCGACTGGCAGGTGGGCCCGGCGGAGCACGTTTTGGAGCGCGAGCGCGAAGTCAACGAATACAACACCCGCCTGAACGAAGAGCAACTGACCCTGATTGCCCGCCGTCAGCCTGTCGCTGGCGACCTTCGGGCAATCCTCGCAATGTCCAGGGTAGTCGCCGAGCTCGAGCGTGCGGGCGATGAAGCGAAGAAGATCGCCCGTACAGTGCTAGCCCAAGGGGGCAGACCCGGACCCGCCACGTCGCGGGACGTGCGGCATCTCGGGCACTTGGCGGTCAGTCTCCTGAGGTCAGCGCTGGAAGCGTTCGATCGCCTGGACGGCCCGCTGGCCCTCGAAGTGATCGCGCGCGACAAGGAGCTGGACGCCGAATATGCGGCCGGCCTGCGGCGATTGATGACTCGGGCGATGGAGGACCCGCGGCAGGTGAGCGTCGCTCTCGAGGCCGCATTCGCGCTCAAGTCGCTGGAGCGGATTGGGGACCATGCGCGCAATCTCGCGCGCCAGGTCCAAAATATTGGTGCAGATTCGCAGCCACTGCCCGAAACGGCAATGACCTCGCGCGAGTGACAGTGACTTGTCCGGGCCCCAAAACGGGCCCGGACAGTTTCGTCATCTTCTCAGAACGACCACTGCATGTAGAAGCCCACTTCGTCGAAGTGACCATCGCGCGTGCCATTCGCGCCACCGATGGTGTACGAGCCGTTGGCATCCGCGCCGCTGATCGAGTTGGTTCCATTCTTGACCTTCTCGTTCTTGTAGACGAGCGCGAGGTCGATCGTCTTGAGCGGCTTGTAGGCCACGCCGATGTTGAAGTAGTCGTCCTTCAGGTTAGGCGCAACATCCTTGCTCAACTTCGTGTGGTCATAGCGGCCAAACACCGAGACCTGGCTGTTGAAGTTGTACGAGGCGAAAGCCGACTCACCGTCCGCCTTGTCGCTAACCGGCAGCGTGCCGGTGGCAGTCACGATCGACGATGTCCCGTACACAGACGTTGCGGCGTTGTTGACAGTCTTGTAGTTCTTGGCCGTGAAGTACTCGACGCCGGCGCGTACGCCGGAGATGTTCACTCCGACCACACCGTTAAAGCGCGTGGCAGTGTTGTGCGGGAAATCCTGGTTCGTAGCCGTAACCTGGCCGAGGTGGCCGGCGTAAAAGCCCGCGCCTACCGTCAGCCATTTTACCGGCACCACGGAGACGCGGCCTTCATAGTCAGGTGACTTGGTGCGGGTCGGGTTCTTGTATCCACCGCCGTCCACGATGGAGAACGAGTAGCCCACCATGCCGTTCGGGCCGAGTTTGCCGGTCGCATTCAAGCCCCAGTCAGCCGTTTGGGCGAATCCAAGGCGGTCGGTCGTCGTCTTCTCGATGTACCGATAACCGTAGAGGCTCTCGACGAACGGAGCCCACGGGGTGGTGTACGAACCCGCATGGAATACCAGGGCGTCCGAGAACTTTCCTTCGAGGTACAACTTCTTGACCATTACTTCGGTCACACCGCCGCTGCTGTTCTGATTCGTGAGAGCAGTGGCCGTGCCGGTCGGGGTCGTCACAGTGGTCGTGCTCGCAGAGCTGAACTGCGCGTCGAGCGTGATGTCAGCCGACCAGACGTCGTTGAACTGGTGGTCGGCGATCAAGTAGAAGCGCTTGATGTCGAAACCGACGCCCGTTGGCGGGGCGTCGATCTTCTGGCCCGCAGCATTTTCGTTCTGCAGCTTGATGTAACCGAAATCGGCAAACGCCTGGCCACCGACGGTGGTATTGGCGCCGATGTCAGCCGCCACGGCGGCCGTGGTTCCGGCGCAACTCGTCAGAAAGGCAACCGTGAGGATCTGCTTGCGCATTTTTCTATGCTCCTGAAATGACACTGGCACGCGAAAATCGCGTGCTGCATTTGCGTTGCTGGGCTTTTTGCCTCTGTTGTTGGGTTGTCGCCTGTGGCAAACAACCCGTCTTAACGCGAAGTGAAGGCTACGAATTGCGTATGACAATACGATGACACTGAAGCCTTATATATCTCATATCGCGGTCAAAGTGCCCGAAATATTAAGCTGCAGCGCGGCAAATGTCAGTAGCGCGCACGTTACATTTCGGTTACTGCAGAGCTGAAAGTGCCATTCCGTGACGCAACCTGTTGCGTCGGCGCATCACTCAGGGGTGCGCAGCAGCTCGTTGATGGAGGTCTTGGCGCGGGTCTGGGCGTCGACGCGCTTTACGATGACGGCGCAGTACAGACCGTATTTGCCGTCGGCGGAGGGCAGTGTGCCGGGAACGACCACCGACCCGGCGGGAACACGACCTTGCAGGATTTGCCCCGTCGTGCGGTCGTAGATCCGAGTGCTTTGCCCGATGAACACACCCATGGAGATGACCGAGCCGGCTTCGACGACCACGCCTTCCACTACTTCGGAACGCGCGCCAATGAAGCAGTCATCCTCGATGATGGTGGGACTTGCCTGCAGCGGCTCGAGGACGCCACCGATGCCAACTCCACCTGAGAGGTGGACATTGCGGCCAATCTGCGCGCAGGAACCCACGGTCGCCCACGTGTCGACCATGGTCCCGGAACCGACGTGCGCGCCGATGTTCACGTAGCTCGGCATCAGTACTACATTGGGCGCAATGTAGGAGCCCTTGCGCACGATCGCGTGCGGTACGACCCGCGCACCCCCTGCCTTCAGATCAGCCTCGGTGGCCTGGCTATATTTGAGGGGCACTTTGTCATAAAAGCGCGTGTAGCCGGCGTCCATGACGATGTTGTCGTGCGATCGGAAGTAGAGCAGCACCGCCTTCTTCAGCCACTCGTTGACCACCCAGCGTCCGTCTCTGGGTTCCGCAACCCGCGCCGCCCCGCTGTCGAGTAGCTCGATGCATTCATCGATCGCCGCTCCCAGCTCAGCTGGCAGTTTCTTCGGACTCAGTTCAGCCCTGTGCTCGAACGCTGCTTCGATGAGAGCTCGGAGTTTTTCGATGTCGGCCATGGTTCAACAATGTCCTTGGATGAATTCTCGAATCCGCTCGGCTGCTTCGATGCATTGCCCGACGCTGGGCACCAGGGAGATCCGTACGCGGCCGGCACCGGGGTTGGCGCCGCTCCCTCGCGCGTCCGGGCCCGCACCCGAGCCAGCTGCGCTGCCACGGGCGAGGTAGCTTCCTGGTAGTACCGTGACATTTTGTCTGGCGAACAGGTCCCGCGTGAATCGCTCGTCATCTCCCCGGATGTCGGCCCACAAATAGAATCCGCCCGCGGGACGTTCTACGTCCAACACACCCGACAGGATTGGAATGACCTTGTCGAATTTCTCCTGGTACAGGCGGCGGTTCGTCGCAGCATGCGCATCGTCGTCCCAGGCGGCGATGCTGGCCAGCTGCGTCGGGACCGCCATCGCGCTGCCGTGATA
Source organism: Gammaproteobacteria bacterium (assembly GCA_028293745.1). Taxonomy (GTDB): domain Bacteria; phylum Pseudomonadota; class Gammaproteobacteria; order Steroidobacterales; family Steroidobacteraceae; genus 13-2-20CM-66-19. The sequence goes on from JAQGOF010000210.1 coordinate 7,666, forward strand.
GGTGCGATACAGAAGAAATCGCGACAGGATTTTAGGGTCGCCCGCGACAAATCCCGAACGCAGTCCGGGAACGCTGGAGCGCTTGGAAAGGCTGTGGAACACCACGCATCGCTCAAAGCTGTCGTGGCCTGCGGCAACGGCCGCCTGCAGCAATCCGGGAGGAGGTGACCCCTCATCCAGGTAGATTTCGGTGTAACACTCATCCGCGGCAATGATGAAGTCATGCCGCTCCGCGAGCGTGAGCGCGTAACGCAGAAAGTCCAGCGGCAGCACTGCACCAGTCGGATTGCCGGGGCTGCATAGAAACAAGACCTGGCAGCGGCGCCAGGCGTATTCGCCCACGGCATCCAGGTCGGGTATGTAGCCTTTGGCGGCGGTGGTGTTGAGAAAGTGGGGTTCGGCACCGGCGAGCAGGGCCGCTCCCTCGTAGATCTGATAGAAAGGATTGGGCATTGCGACGACGGGCGCCGTGCTGTCATCGACTACCGCCTGCACGAACGAGAACAGGGCTTCGCGAGTACCGTTGACCGGCAACACCATCGTTTCGGAATTTACTGCGTGCAGCCCGAAGCGCCTTTCGAGCCAGCGGGCGGCCGCAGCACGAAATTCAGGCAATCCGGCCGTCGCGGGGTAGCTGCCCAAACGATGCAGGTTGTCGCGCAAGCTGTCGAGCACGAAAGCGGGCGGCGAATGCTGTGGCTCGCCGATCGACATCGCGATATGCGCAAGTCCTGCTGCAGGGGTGACACCGGCCTTGAGGCGGGCGAGACGCTCAAATGGATAGGCGTGCAGGCGCTCGAGTCTTGGATTCACGGCGCGGCCCCACCGTTACCGTCGGCGAACCAGCAGGCGCCGGCGCCGGCCCGGACAGCTCGGCCAATCATGTGACCAGTCATGCGGCGCGCCGGCGATCGAGTGCCTGCATCAGGTTTTCGCGCAAGGTCTGTGCGGCCGCCGCGCTGAGCGCGCGCTGCTCGAAATCCGTGATGTAAAAAACGTCCTCGGCCCGCTCGCCCACCGTCATGATCTTGGCGTCGTGCAACTGCAGATGCTGTTCCATCAGTACCCTGCCGATGTCGCTCAGCAGCCCAGGGCGGTCTCCAGCGGTGAGTTCCAACACCGAGCGACGGTTACGCTCATCGACACTGATCTGGATCTGCGTCGGTGTATTGAACATGCGCGCCTGTCTCGGCGCACGGCGCGATACGGCGAAGGGAGTGTCCTCCGGCCGCTGCAGAGAGCGCCAGATCGCGTGCTCGATCTCATTCTTGCGGTCATTGTCAGTAATCGGCGCGCCGTCATCCTCGAGCACGTGATACAGGTCCAGGCTGAAGCCGTCGCCTGTTGGCGTGATCCGGGCATCCACGATGTTCAAGCCCAACTGGTCGAGAACGGCGGTAGTCCGTGCAAATCCGTGACGATGCGCGCGCGCAAAAATGAGTACAGACGTCGTACCACGCACCCCGTGTGGATCGAGCGCAACCAGCGGTTCGTCCGAGCCCGCATCGCGCTCAGCAAGCAATCGCGTATGCCACGCGACTTCATCCGGCGTGTGCCGGAGGAAGTAGGGTGCCGAGAATCGGGCCCACGTCTTCTCGACATCGGCATCCGTCACGCCGTGTTCGACGAGTAGTCGCCGAGCAGCCTCCTGGGTCTCCCGGACAAGCTGCTCCTGGTCGATCGGGCTTTCGAGGCCACGGCGCAGAGCGCGTTTCACGCGGTCGTAGAAGTCATGAAACAGCGATGCCTTCCATGAATTCCACAGCTTTGGATTTGTCCCGCGCACGTCCGCACAGGTCAACACATACAGGTAGTCGAGATGGTTCTCGTCCCCGACTTTGCGCGCAAACGCATTGATGACCTGCGGATCCGCGATGTCCTGCTTCTGGGCCGTGATGGACAGCTCGAGGTGATTGCGGACCAGCCAGGCGACGAGCCGCGCGTCGTACGGTGAAAGTCCCTGCTCCAGGCAGAAGGCCTCCGCATCAACCGCGCCCAGCTCGGAGTGGTCTCCCCCGCGCCCCTTGGCAATGTCATGGAAGAGGGCCGCGAGGTAGGCGACCTCGGTCCGCGGCAGGGACTGCATGATGCGCGACGCCGCCGGCAGTTCGTGGTCATACCGAGGAATCGCGAACCGGCGCAGGTTGCTAACGACGAACAGCGTATGAGCGTCAACCGTATACGCGTGAAACAGATCGTACTGCATGCGTCCGACGATTCGCCCGAACGCCGGGATATACCGGCCCAGCACGCCGTACGTATTCATACGCCGAAGCTCGTGCGTCACACCAACTGGCGAGCGCACGATTTCGAGGAACAGCCGATGGTTGCGCGGGTTCTGGCGGAACTCCTCATCGATGAGCCAGAGGCTGCGAGCCACCGCACGCATCGTAGAAGCCCGCACGCCGTTGATCTCGGGGTTCTGTTGAAGCAGAACGAACAATTCGAGGATGGCCGACGGCGTCCGCGCAAACACATCGCTGCTGACGGCTTCGAGTGATCCGTTGCGAACCTGGAATCGTGCGTTGAGCGGCCTCGGCGGCTCGCTCTCGGTGAGGATGGCCTCGCGGAACAACTGCAGCAACAGCTCATTCAGCAGGCTGACGTCCATGACAGTTCGGTAGTACCGCTGCATGAACTGCTCAACGGCGAGCGTGTAGGAGGCATCCTCGTAGCCGAATGTCTGTGCGAGCCGGATCTGATGGTCGAATAGCAGCCGGTCTTCGCGTCTGCCAGTGAGCACATGTAGTCCGAAACGCACTTTCCAGAGGAAGGCCTGCGCCTGTTTGAGGCGCCGCAGCTCGGCCACGGACAGAAATCCACGAGTGGCCAGCCCATCGAGTGTGTCAGAGCCGAAGTGACGCTTGGCGACCCAGGCGATGGTCTGAATGTCCCGCAGCCCTCCCGGACCCGTTTTGACGTTCGGTTCGAGGTTGTAGGCGGTATCGTGCGCCTTCAGGTGGCGCTCCGACTGCTCCCGCACCTTGGCCTCGAAGAACTCCTTGACGGGCCATACATGCTCGGGAGAGAGCGCATCGCGCATTTGCGAGACGAGGCTGGAGCTTCCTGCAAGCTGGCGAGCTTCGAGCAGCGTCGTCATCACGCTGACATCGGCAGTGCTCTCCTGCACACACTCGTCGACCGTGCGGACGCTATGGCCAACTTCGAGGCCGATGTCCCAGAGGAAGGTAACCAGGCGCTCCACGTTGCCGCGGCCGTGGGCGTCAGGCGGTTCCGGCACCAACAGCATGATGTCGATATCGGAGCAGGGGTGCAGTTCGCCGCGCCCATAGCCTCCGACCGCAACGAGAGCCCACGAGTCGACGTTTACGAGATGCTGAGTCCGCCATGCTTCGCGAAGCACAACGTCGATGAGCGCAGCCCGCGCGTGGACAAGATCCTCGATAGGATCTTCCGCAAGAAAACGGGCTTTGAGCTCTTCATGAGCCTGCCGTAGATACTCGCGGTAGGCGGCGGGGGAGCCGTTTGCCTCTGCGAGCAGGGTCGGCAGACGGGTGAGCAATGGCCACGGCGCGCTACGCGTCGGTAGCGGCAGTGGCTCTTCGAGGATGTCTATGTCACCGACGGGCATGGGGCCATTATGCCGTGCCCGGCCGAATTCCGTGCTCGGGGATTCTTCTGATGCTAATGGCGTCCTGCGGCCCCGAGGGTCAAAACGTCAACGCCCGTCTCGGTAACGAGCACCGTGTGCTCCCATTGGGCCGAGAGCGAGTGGTCCTTCGTGATCACAGTCCAACCATCGGGCAGTAATCGCACATGGCGTTTGCCTGCATTGACCATGGGCTCCACCGTGAACGTCATACCGCGCTTCAGCTCGAAGCCCGTGCCGGGCTCACCGTAGTGCAGAACCTGCGGGTCCTCGTGATACACGCGGCCGATGCCGTGGCCGCAATACTCGCGCACCACCGTGTAGTTCCGCTCTTCGACGAAGGATTGAATGGCGTGTCCGATATCGCCGAGCCGCGTGCCCGGTTTTACAGTTTCGATTCCGCGCCACATTGCCTCAAAACAGGTTTCTGCCAGTCGCTGCGCATGTGTAGGCGGTTTGCCGACGAAATACATCCGGCTGGTGTCACCGTGGAACCCATCCCGGATAACAGTGACGTCAATGTTGACGATGTCGCCGGCCTTGAGCCGCTTGTCATTGGGGATTCCATGACAGACCACGTGGTTCACCGACGTGCAGATCGTCTTGGGAAATCCACGGTAGTTCAGGTTTGCCGGAATCGACCGCTGCACATCGACGATATAGTCGTGGCAGATACGATCCAGCTCCTCGGTGGTCACGCCAGGCACGACGTGCTCCCCGATCATGTCGAGCACCTCTGCGGCCAAGCGTCCGGCCACGCGCATCTTTTCCTGCTCTTCAGCAGTTTTTATGGTGACATGCATAATTGGGCGGAGCGCCTCTCCTGCGCGCACGTAAGGCATTGTTCAGATTCGACCGACATGCTATAAAGCGCGGCCTTTTTTGGCAACGCAACCCCACACGCGCATCTCTTAACCTGGTGGCTGGGTGCCTGAGACGTCAATTGAGCCTTTGAGGCCGAACGTCAAGGGTGGCTACCAGGGGTGCGCGGAGGCCCAACCCAAACAGGAGACTTACATGCCCGGCGTGTCCATGAGACAGATGCTGGAGGCGGGCGTCCATTTTGGACATCAGACCCGCTTCTGGAACCCGAAGATGGCCCCTTTCATCTTTGGCGAACGCAACAAAATCCATATCATCAATCTAGAGAAGACGCAGCCCCTGTATACAGAGGCCGCGAACTTTGTGAAGAGCGTTATTTCCGATGGCGGCAACGTGCTCTTCGTCGGCACCAAGCGCTCCGCGCGCGAGGCTGTGCAGCGCGAGGCCCTGCGCTCCGGCCAGCCGTTCGTCAACCAGCGTTGGCTGGGCGGCATGCTGACCAACTTCAAGACCATTCGCCAGTCGATCAAGCGGCTGGGCGAGATCACGGATCTGGCGACCTCCGGCGCGCTCGACAAGCGCGGCAAGAAGGAGGCGACGCAGCTGCGCCGCGAGATGGACAAGCTCGAAAGGAGCCTCGGCGGCATCAAGAACATGGAGTCCCTGCCGGATGCCATGTTCGTGGTCGACGTCGGGCACGAGAAGATTGCGATCCACGAGGCCAGGAAGCTGGGCATTCCAGTGGTCGCCATCGTGGATACGAACTGCTCGCCGGATGGTATCGACTACGTCATCCCGGGTAACGACGATGCGATGCGTGCAATTCAGCTGTACGCAACGGGAATGGCGGATGCTGTGATCGAGGGTAAGGAGTCCGTGCCCACGGTTGCAGTTGGCGAAGACGAGTTCGTGGAGCTGGATGAAGCCGGCAACCCGCGCAAGAAGGCCGCCCGCGGCGGCCGGCCCCGACCCCAGGCTGCTGTGCGCAAGAAAGCTGCTGCGCGGCGTAGGCCGGTAGCGGTACCGACTCCGGCTGGTGTTGAGGCGACCGAGCTGGTGGCGGATGTCGATGATGATCTGGACGTCGAGGATCCGGCAGTCGCCGCAGCCGTCGTCGGAATTCCGCCGGTGGCCCCGGCGAGTACCGATCGTCGGCCCTCTAGTGGTGCACGACGGGGCGGCGGCAAGGGCGGCGGTGGTGGGCGGGGAGCCCGCGACTAGGCTCTGGTTTTCCGGCGCGCAGCGCATGAAAAGGATGGCCTGATGAATATAACGGCAGATACCGTAAAACAGCTCCGCGAGCGAACGGGCGCGGGGATGATGGAATGCAAGAGGGCCCTGGTCGAAACCAAGGGCGACCTGGATGCCGCCGCCGAGCTCATGCGCAAGCAGGGCCTGGCCAAGGCCGACAGGAAGGCAGCGCGAGTTGCCGCCGAAGGCGTGATCGTCATCCAGAAGTCGGCCGACGGCCGCACCGCTGCCATGGCCGAGATCAACTGCGAAACGGACTTCGTGGCCCGCGAGCAGGACTTCCGTGGCTTCGCCCAGGCTGTGGCTGGCAAGGCGCTGGCCGCCGGCCCCGGACCCCTGGAAGCCGTGCTGGCTGCCAAGCTGGACAGCGGCGAGACGGTCGAGGAACGGCGCCGGGCACTGGTTGCAAAGATCGGCGAGAACATCAGTGTGCGCCGCTCGGTGGTGCTCAGCTCGGAAGGTAATCTTGGGGCGTATGTGCACGGGACGCGGATTGGCGCGCTGGTAGCGGTGAAGGGCGCAGATGCGGCGCTTGCGCACGACATCGCCATGCACGTTGCTGCGAGCAATCCCAAGTATCGTACGATGGCAGATGTTCCAGCCGAGGTGATCGCGAAGGAGCGCGAGATCCTCACGGAGCAGGCGCAGGGCGAGGGCAAGCCGCCGGAGATCGTTACGAAGATGGTTGAAGGACGGCTGCGCAAGTCGCTTGGCGAAATCACGCTGCTGGGCCAGCCGTTCGTGAAGGATCCCGACGTCACGATCGAGAAGCTCCTGAAAGGCGCGAAGGCCGAAGTCACCGCTTTCGAGCGTTTCGAGGTGGGCGCCGGCATCGAAAAAAAGCAGGATGACTTCGTGGCCGAGGTGATGGCGCAGGTCAAGGGAGCCACCCACTGAGAGTGTGATGACTCTCATGAAAAACCCCGCCTCGCGCGGGGTTTTTTTCAACAACTCACCGGTTGCAGACCGAGGTTTCAAGACCGATGAACGACGCAGCAAAACCGCGCTTCTCCAGGATCCTCGTCAAGTTGTCCGGTGAGGCGCTGCTCGGTTCCGCCGACTACGGGGTGGACCCGGCCGTACTGAAGCGGATCGCCGGGGAGTTGCAGGACATCATCGCGATGGGCGTGCAGACCGCCGTGGTCATCGGTGGTGGCAACATCTTTCGCGGCGCGGGGCTCGCCCGGGCGGGAATGGATCGCGTGGCGGCCGATCACATGGGCATGCTGGCCACGGTCATGAACTCGCTCGCCATGCAGGACGCGCTCGAGGCTTTGGGGATGCACGCACGAGTCATGTCGGCCATTCGTATCAACGAGGTCTGCGAGGACTACATTCGCAGGCGGGCCGTGCGCCATCTGGAAAAAGGGCGGGTGGTGATATTCGCCGCGGGCACCGGCAATCCCTTCTTCACCACCGATACGGCCGCGTCGCTGCGCGCGATTGAAATCAACGCCGACGTGCTCCTCAAGGCGACTAAGGTGAACGGTGTGTATTCCGACGATCCGGTCCGCAATCCGGCCGCGGTCCGTTATGCCACGCTGACCTTCGACAGGGTCCTCACCGACAAGCTGAACGTGATGGATGCGACGGCCATCGTCATGTGCCGGGACAACCGCTTGCCTTTGCGGGTGTTCAATCTCAACAATTCGGGCGACCTGACGCGCATCGTGAAAGGTGAGGACGTCGGGACAACGGTCACGTTTGAATAGACAGGAGCCCAGACCATGCTCGACGACATAAAAAAAGACGCCCAGGTGCGCATGGCGAAGTGCGTCCAGACTTTCCAGACCGATATGAAGAAACTGCGTACCGGGCGTGCGCATCCAAGCCTGATCGAACATCTTAAAGTGGACTACTACGGCAACGATACACCGCTGCAGCAGGTAGCCAACATCGCCGTGGAGGACGGGCGGACGCTCGTCGTCTCGCCGTGGGAAAAGACAATGGTGCAGCCGATCGAGAAGGCGATCTACAAGTCTGATCTCGGGCTCACGCCTATGACCGCGGGCACCGTCATCCGCATTCCGATGCCACCGCTGACCGAAGAGCGTCGCCGTGACATCACCAAGGTCTTGCGCCAGGACGCCGAGGGCGCGCGTGTTGCCGTCCGCAACGTCCGTCGCGACGTCATGGGCGACGTCAAGGAAATGTTGAAAGAGAAGCTCGTCTCGCAGGACGAGGAGCGCAAGGCAGAAACTGACATCCAGAAGCTGACCGACAAGCACATCGCCGACATCGAGCAGCTGCTGGCCGCGAAGGAAAAAGAGGTCATGCAGGTTTGACGAACGTTCCGCGGCATGTCGCGATCACCATGGATGGCAACGGGCGCTGGGCCACGGCTCACGGCGTGCCGCGCGCTGCCGGACACAGGGCAGGGCTCAAGCCCACGCGCATGGCCATCCAGGAGTGCGCGCGCCGCGGGGTCGAGGCCCTGACACTGTTTGCCTTCTCGAGCGAGAACTGGAATCGGCCGCCGGACGAAGTCTCGAGTCTCATGACCCTGTTCGTGGACTCGCTCGACCGCGAGATCGACGAGCTGCACGCCAACCGTGTGCGGGTGCGCTTCATCGGGGACCGCAAGCTGCTGTCGGTCCGCCTGCAGGCACGCATTGCCGCCGCCGAGCAGCGCACCGCCGCCAACGACGGCCTGAAACTGCAGATCGCCATGAGTTATGGCGGTCGTTGGGATATAGTGCAAGCCGCTCAAGAACTTGCACGGCAATGCTCAAGTGGATCCATACGTGCGGCCGACATCGATGAGGCCCGTTTTGCAAGCCTGCTGCAGCTGGCGGGCGTGCCGGATGCGGACCTCATGATCCGTACCGGCGGCGAGCAGCGCATCAGCAATTTTCTGCTGTGGCACGGCGCTTATGCGGAGCTCTACTTCAGCCCCGTGTTGTGGCCCGAATTTGATGTCGCCGAGCTCGAGGCGGCCTTCGCGTTCTTCGGCGGCCGCGAGCGGCGCTTCGGGCTCACGCAGGCGCAGCTGGCTGCCGGGGAAGCGATGAAAGTCCGCGAGCCGTGAACGAAGGCCTGCGCAAGCGCATCATCACCGCGATCGTGCTCGCCGCGATTCTGCTGGCGATCGTGTTGTTCCTGCCGCCGATCGCGACGCTCGTCCTGCTTACGGTGTTGGTGCTGGCGGGTGCCTGGGAGTGGTCGGCATTCCTGCGTGCGCCGGGGTTTATAACCCGGTCGCTGTATGTGGCGTTCCTGGCAATGATGATGCCAATCGTGTGGCGTGTAACTGAGACACCGGAGGGTCGGGAGATCGTGCTGGCTGTTGCAGTCCTCTGGTGGCTGGTGGCGCTCGCCTGGATAGCCTTCGCGCCCCAGCGCGTCTCACCGTGGTCGGCCGCTCTCGCAGGCCTGCTCGCGCTGGTGCCCGCCTGGCTCGCGCTCGTGCGGTTGCGTTTCGATCTGCCGCGCGGCGCGGAATGGATGATCTTTGCTTTGCTCCTGGTGTTTGCCGCGGACATTGGCGCGTTCTTCGCGGGCCGCCGGTTCGGCCGCTTGCGCCTGGCCCCGGCCGTCTCGCCGGGAAAAACGTGGGAGGGCGTATTGGGAGGCGCCGCGGCGAGTGCGCTGGTCGGGATTGCCGGCAGCGAGTGGTTCGGCGTGCCGCTATACACATTTCTGCCGCTGTGCCTCGCGGCAGTGGCGTTCTCGGTGGTGGGCGATCTGACCGAAAGCCTGCTGAAGAGGTTTGCCGGGGTCAAGGACAGCGGTACGCTCTTTCCGGGACACGGAGGTGTCATGGACCGCATCGACAGCGTGACCGGCGCTGCGCCTGTCCTGCTGTTTGGTTTAACCGTACTGGGAGTAGCGGCATGATAGGCGTCGCCGTTCTGGGTTCTACCGGCTCGATTGGCGAAAGCACTCTCGATGTGCTCGCGCGCCATCCGGACCGATTCAAACTGGTTGCCCTCGGTGCCAACCGCAACGTTGCCAAGCTGGCCGCCCAGGTGTTGCGTTGGCGTCCCGCGTATGCAGTGCTCGCGGATGAGAATGCGGCTCGTGAGCTCGTGCAGGCGTTGGGTGGACAGGTGCCGGAAACGCGCGTGCTCGCAGGCTCCGACGGCCTGGTTGAAATCGCGACGCTGCGCGAAACCGATTGCGTGATGGCGGCGATCGTCGGGGCTGCCGGACTTCGCTCCACGCTTGCAGCCGCGAAGGCCGGCAAGCGACTGCTGCTCGCGAACAAGGAATCACTCGTCATGGCCGGACCGCTGTTGATGTCAGCGGTGCGCTCGTCTGGCGCGACGCTGTTGCCCATCGACAGCGAACACAACGCGATTTTCCAGTGCATGCCGCCGCAGGCGCGCAACGGAGAGCCGGCGCCGGGGGTGCGCAAAATCCTGCTCACCGCATCGGGCGGGCCGTTTCGGGACACGCCACGCGAGGCACTCGCCACGGTTACTCCGGAAGCTGCGTGTGCTCACCCCAACTGGGTCATGGGCCGCAAGATCTCGGTCGACTCGGCGACGCTGATGAACAAGGGTCTCGAGCTCATCGAGGCGTGCTTTCTGTTCGGACTGCCGCCTGCGCAGGTCGAGATCGTCGTGCACCCGCAGAGTATCGTGCACTCGATGGTCGAATACCTGGACGGCTCCGTCCTCGCGCAGCTCGGCTCGCCGGACATGCGCACGCCGATCGCGCATGCACTTGCGTGGCCCGAGCGAATCTCCTCCGGTGTAGACTTCCTCGATTTGATCCGGGCTGGCCGGTTGGACTTCCGTGCGCCTGACTATGAGAAATTCCGCTGCCTGGTACTGGCGCAGGCTGCGGCACGGGCCGGCGGCCTGCAGCCGGCCACACTCAATGCCGCCAACGAGGTTGCAGTGCAGGCGTTCCTGGACCGCCAATTGAACTTTATCGACATTGCAGCGGTCATTGAAACGGTTGTAACAAAGAGTACGCGCGGCAAGATCGGCGGTCTCGACGACGTGCTGGCCGCCGACAGCGAGGCGCGAGAGCTTGCGCGCGAACAGTTGAGCAGGTCGCAGGGCGGCACGCGAATGGCACACAGTGGGGTAGTGAGGGACGCTCACGCATGAATTTCATCTGGCAGGCGCTGTGGTTTGTCGTTGCCGTGAGCCTGCTGGTCACGGTGCACGAGTTCGGGCACTACTGGGTGGCTCGGCGGCTCGGCTTCAAGGTGCTGCGATTCTCGGTGGGTTTCGGCCGGCCCCTCATCAGCCGCGTGGCCGGGGCTGACCGCACGGAATACGTGGTCGCGGCCATTCCGCTGGGCGGCTACGTGAAGCTGCTCGATGAGCGCGAAGGGCCCGTCGCGCCCGCGGAGCTCGCACGCTCCTTCACCCGCAAGCCTCCCTGGCAGCGGATCCTCGTGTTGCTGGCGGGGCCTGCATTCAACATTATCTTCGCCATCCTCGTGCTGTGGGGCATGTTCTGGGCCAAGGGCATCACCGAGCTCAAGCCGGTCGTCGGGGATGTTCTACAGAACTCGGTTGCCGCCCACGGGGGCCTGCACTCCGGTGACGAAATCCTCTCCATCAACGGCGCGCCCGTCATCGGCCAGCGCGACGTGATGTTTGATCTGCTGGATGCCGTGAGCTCGCGCGGCGATGCGAGCCTGCTCGTACGCGGCAAGGACGGCACGACCCGCTCGGCGAACCTGAATGTCCCGGACCGCGACGAGCGCGTGCGTCTGACCGAGCCTGCCGCCTTGTTGCGCGGCCTCGGATTCGAATTCTGGTTACCGCCGCTGCCGGCGGTTCTCGGCGACGTGAGCGCCGACGGACCTGCGGCCCGCGCGGGCTTGAGGACCGGGGACCAGATCACCGCCATCAATGGCGAGCCGGTGTCCGATTTCCGGCAGATCGTCGCGCGGGTCAGTGCGCGCCCCGGCGACACACTGTCGTTTACATATCGCCGCGGCGGCGTCGAGCGCACGATCCGCATCCCGGTCGCGCGCGACAAGGTTGGTGACAAGGTCGTGGGACGGATTCGCGTCGCGCAACCCACGGGCATCCGCTATCCGGATAACATGATTCTGCAGATCGAGCTGTCACCGGCCGCGGCACTGAGCCGCGCCGCCGGCGAAGCGTGGAGCATGACCGCGCTGCAGGGCCGGTTGTTCTGGCGCATGGTGCTGGGACAGTTCTCGATGAAAAATCTCAATGGCCCGTTGTCGATCGCCGAGTACGCAGGCGATTCGGCCGAGGCGGGGGTCGCCTCGTTCCTGAGTTTCCTGGTGCTGATATCGCTGTCCCTCGGGTTCCTCAACCTGCTGCCCATCCCGATTCTCGATGGTGGGCAGATCGTCTTTCAGCTGGTGGAATGGCTGAAGGGCAGCCCGCTCTCGGAGCGGGCCCAGGCGTTCGGACAGCAAGTTGGTATTGCGTTGCTCATCCTCCTGATGGGTGTCGCTTTGTTCAACGACATCGCACGCCAGCTAAGTTGAACACACGCTAAAACCAACGGCGCGCACCGCGCGCGAAAGAAAGTTATCTGTGAGTGAAGCATGAAGGCTCGCGCCGTCCTGGCCTCCGTTGCCCTGTTTACGCATTGCGCACTGGCCCTTGCACAGGCAGCGAATGATGCCGATTTCACCGTCGGCGATATCCGCGTCGAAGGCTTGCAGCGCGTAACCGAAGGTACGGTCTACAACTATCTGCCGGTCAACATCGGCGATCACCTTACCGGCACGCGCGTGCGCGAGGCCATCCGTGCGCTGTATGCGACCGGGTTCTTTCGCGATGTGCAGCTTCGTCGCGAGGGCAATACGCTGGTCGTCGTCGTTCTCGAGCGACCCTCGATCGAGAGCTTCGAGATCACGGGCAACAAGGACATCAAGACCGAGGATCTGCAGAAATCACTGCGCAATGTCGGGCTCGCCACGGGCAAGACGTTCGACCGCTCGGTGCTCGAAGATGTCACGCAATACCTGACGGATCAGTATTACAGCCGCGGAAAATACGCCGTGCGCGTGAATACGCACGTCGAGGAGGAGACCGGCAACCGGGTGAAGATCAAGATCGAGATCAAGGAAGGCAAGCGCGCCAAGATCCGCCAGATCAGCCTGGTCGGCAATCACACCTTCAAACAGAAGGAGGTGCTGGACAGCTTCGAGCTGAAGACGCCGAACTGGAAGTCCTGGTACAAGCAGGACGACCGCTACTCGCGCGAATCCCTGCAGGGCGACCTGGAGAAGCTGCGCAACTTCTACATGGACCGGGGCTACGCCAACTTCCAGATCGACTCCACCCAGGTGGC
>JAQGOF010000213.1 GCA_028293745.1 Gammaproteobacteria bacterium
TCGCTAGAGATGCCGGCCTATCGGTTCAACTACACGTCCTCGATGTGCCGGCGGAAGAGCGGTGGCGTCGTGTGGAAGCGCGGAACGCACAGAAAGGGGAAACCTACCAGCTCGGGTTCGACGTCACTCGTGAGATGTTCGATTTCGTCGAAGGTCTGTGGGAGCCGCCGACCGAGCCGGAAATGCTGGCGTACAACGGCATGCGCACCTCAGGCATTTGAGGTTCGGCATTTTTGAGCTGAGACGCCGACCGTTAATCGCGCGCTCACGAGCCTTTAATCCCCTGCCGGCAAGTTGGCGGCAGCTCGCCTCGAAGAACGTGGTTACCGGGCGCTTACGGCCATCCGCGCATGACTTGAGGCCGTCGTTGAAGACAGGGTTGGTGTCCACGAACTCAGAGGCTGGGATACTGGGCTAGACGGACAAAGAGGGGTCGCTATTTGGAATGAGTCAACCCCCGTGGCACGGGGACCAAGACTTACGGATGATGGGAAGTTAAATGCGCTGGCGCGATTCAAACCGTCTCGCGCTGTTGCAATCCGTCGCAAGCTGTCGGGTAGTCCACAAGGTAGTCCACAAACCAACACTGCGCGCCTACACCACCGTGGTAAACCGATGTATTGTTTGATATTCTGAGAGTGCTTCGAATGGGAGACTTCCTGCTCCCAAAGCAGATGCTCTACCAGGCTGAGCTACGCCCCGACCGGGCCCGGCATCCTAGCAGCTTCGCGTCACAGCGCAACGCAAAGCGGCGGGATGCGACAGAAATCCATTTGCTCTCAGAGGCTTACGGACGGTCCACGCTAACGTGAAAACAGCCCGCAGCGACCCATCTGCGAGCATTAAACCTGCAGGCGGCGTCGCAATGCGATGCACCGCGTTCCAGGGTAGCGCGGGCCAAAGTGTCCACAAAAGTGTCCACAGATGGGCGTGCCCACGGCATGAAGTGCCAACTCCTCCCAAATCGGTTCGCCGCCGCGGTGGAGTTCGACGCGCATAACTAACGCAACGAATCCCTTCTCCGGTGCTGTTTCGTTACTGTGTCGAGGGCGAGATCACACTACTTCTTTTTTCGTGGTTCTTTCCTGCCCCTGCTGGTCTTCCTTATCACCTGAAGAAATTCAACTACACGCGATGGCCACGGGAGCGGCCCACGCTCAACCTCGCGCAACCGGCGGATGTCGGGATGTGCCGGATTAAGCAGTACATTGGAACGACTGGACAACACCGACGCCGGAACACGCAAACCTAAGGAGGAGCCGCTTCCGATCCACTTATCACCTATAGTCTGCACTTTGGGATTGTACGGCGGCGCGCTATCCCAATCGCGTGGCAAGGGGGCGGACACGCGTGCGATGAATTCATCGTCCAGCTCAAAACCGATTTGATACACATCCTTGGGCAGCAAGTCGATGTCCAAGTGAACCCATGCCTCGAGCACTGCCAGCTCCAGGCTTTCGGAGGTGTAAACCACCGCGACGCCTTTTGAATTCCAGCGCCCGCCGTACTTCCTGGCACCGAGTCCTGCCAGCGCCTGTGCCAGAAAGGGCTTGCGCGTGATCCGCCACAGCAGCACTAGTAGAGATCGCCGTACTCGATACGGCCGAGCTCATCCGTCACCAGCGTGGCCCCTGCGTCAGTGCTGAGCAAGCCGAGCGGTGCGAAGCCCTGAAGCGCGCGATTGGGGCGCTTGATCCACTCGCGCGCCTGAGATTTGTCTCCGAAAGCTTCGATAGCGCGCTGGGTGACACGCGCGATGCGCGCGATGCGATCGCTTTCCTCGACATTGAGCGTGCCTTGCTCCTGGCGGCGTTGGGCGGTGCGTTCATTGGATTCGATGATTCGCATGAGCCTCAAGGCGGATTCGCCCAGGAACTTGCCGAGGTTCTCGACCGCGGCATATTTGAGCCGGAAGGAGCGGGGCAAGGGAGCTTTTTCCCCAGCGGCTCTTCTGCGCCGTGCCGGCTCGAGGACGACATGGGGCCCGCCCAGAAGAGCAAGCGTTGCGGGCTGGATGAGGCTTTCTATGGAGCGGGACAGTTCCGACATTTTGGCGGATCGTGAGCGTCAATTTGACGTTCACAGGTTACGCCGCGTGAACCTGCGCTGCAAGCGGCCTCGTCCGCTTGGCGGTCGCGCACTCCCCAAGCTATCCCGCGTGACTTCGCTCGGGACTTCTTGTCGCGAACGTTGAAGCCCGGCGTGAAGCCGTCGATCGTCTCCGGGCCTGTGGCTTTAGCGTCAGTGAAGGATGCCAAGCCGTGAGCCTGCGACTCCGTCGAACCACCGATCAGTAACCGGCACTCGCCCAGCTTTGGCGCGAGACCATGCTTGATCGCATTTTCGACCAGTGGCTGCAGGATCAGGGACGGAACCTGGCCAACTGTGCCCAACACAGTAGCCCCGAGGCGCTTCGCCCACTTTGTCACGAAGCTGCCGACGCCCCCAGCCGCCGCGTGTACCAGAATCGTCGTCCCTCGCGTCACGGGATACGTGCGGGTCAATAACATGTGAGCGGTCAGGCTAGTGCGGACAAACATCGCGTCAACTTCGATCATTCGCGAGATCGGGCTCGTCGTGCATCGGGATATGCGGCGCGCCGCGTCGGTGCGTGCAGTGATGCGGTTCTTGACTGAGTGCTTCGCTTGAACGTACGGCTGGATCTATTTTCTATTGCATTGCTTGGCTAGGGATGTGGGAAGCCTGGATCGTTTCAATGCAAACCACTCTTGTGGACCCCGTTAGTTCAGCGCCACCGGCTACGGAAATTAGGGCGCCTATCCTCGCGCCAGGCAGCAAGGCCTTCGCGGAATTCATCGCTGCCAAAACTGGCCATCTGCAACTCGCGCTCGAGCTCCAGCTGTTCCTCGAACGAGTTGTGGCGCGCCGCGGCGAGCGCCAGCTTCGTGCGTTGCAGAGCGTCCATTGGAAGCGCCCCAAGGCTCTCAGCAAGCGTCAGTGCCGCGCTTTCGAGCTCTGTGTCGGGCAACGCTTTCCAGATCAGCCCCGCTGCGTGAGCGTCATCCGCTGAAAGACGCTCGCCGGTAAGCAGCAATCCAACTGCGCGCGGCTGCCCGATCAGCCGAGGCACCAGCCAGCTCGTGCCCATGTCCGGCACCGCCCCCAGGACCGGCACGAAC
Organism: Gammaproteobacteria bacterium; assembly: GCA_028293745.1. Classification (GTDB taxonomy): domain Bacteria; phylum Pseudomonadota; class Gammaproteobacteria; order Steroidobacterales; family Steroidobacteraceae; genus 13-2-20CM-66-19. The sequence goes on from JAQGOF010000213.1 coordinate 3,141, forward strand.
GGCAACACGAAGTATGCTGAGCTCGCCGCGAGGACAACATCAGCGCAGAGCGCGAGCCCGACACCGGCCCCGACGGCGGCGCCGTTCACGGCCGCGATCAGCGGCTTTTTGAACCTGTGCATCGCAAGAGCGAGCGGCGTGTATAGCTCGCGAATCACGCGGCCGACATACCGATCGAGTGGTTCGTCGGCATGCGTGAACTGCTTCAAGTTACCGCCCGCGCAGAAGGCCTTGCCCCGCCCGGTCAACAGCACGCTACGTACGCTCGGGTCTGTCACCGCCAAAGCAAGCGCTCCCAGGAGCTCGCGCGCAAGCTCCTCGCTCAGACTGTTCCGCGATTCCACGTCATCAAGGGTCAGGACACGAACGGCTTCGCAGTTCATGATCTGGACACGAGTCGTGGTGTTCATGTCTTGGACCTCAACGGGTTGGTGTTAGGCAGTCCGCAGAAGCATCGCCGAGTTGAAAGCCGCCGTCGACATCGAGGATCGCGCCGGGCTTGCGGCACACGTCGAAGCCTGCCCGAAAGACGTGGTAGGTGCCTGGCAGGTCGATATCCATAACGGTCTTGAAACCCTTGGCACTGATGCTGACAGCCGGCGCAAAGAAATTGCCTGCGGCGCCGGCGATCACAATATCGAGTGGACCGTACTGCCGGACCGCCTGTTGCATGCTTGCCTCGACAGCCGGGTAATCGCGCACATCCACCGGCATACACATTGCCTCGCCACCGGTGTCTGTGGCGATTTCCCTCACAGCCCGCTCCGCTTTCGCTGCGTCGCGCCCAATCACGCACACTCGCGCGCCGTGGCGCGCCAGGGTCTTGGCAAGACCCAGGTTGATTCCGCTTGTTCCACCTGATACGTATGCGTTCCTACCCCGCAGAATTTCAGGTTCGTACATGTTCGCATCCTCCGCCGTGCTCAGACGCGGAACACGCCGTAATGCGGCGGCTCGATGGGCGTGTTGGTCGCGGCGGAAAGGCAAACGGCGAGCGCATTGCGCGTGTCGACCGGATCCAGGATGCCGTCATCCCACAGTTCGGAGGTCGCATAGTAAGCGCTTTGCTCGCGCTTATAGGTCTCCAGCACAGGCTCACGGATTGCGGCGATCTCCTGCGAAGAGAGTATCTGACCCTCCCGCTGCACCTGCTTGATCTTGATATCGCTGAGAACGTTTGCAGCCTGCTCCGCTCCCATGACCGAAGTCTGCGCACCCGGCCAGGAGAAGAGAAAGCGCGGATCGAAGGCACGACCCGACATGCCGTAGACACCCGCGCCAAAGGCGCCGTTACAGTTAATCGTGAACTTGGGCACGCTTGCGCCGGAAACGGCCATGATGAGCTTCGCGCCATCCTTGGTGATGCCACGTCGCTCGTATTCCTTGCCGACCATGAAGCCCGTGATGTTCTGAAGGAACAGCAGCGGCGTGCGGTTTTTGTCGCACAGCTGGATGAAATGTGTCCCTTTCAACGAGCTGTCGTTGAACAGGACACCGTTATTGGCGAGTATCCCGACCCGCATTCCCCAGATACGCGCATAGCCGCAGACAAGGGTGGTGCCATAGGATGGCTGGTATTCGTGGAAGTCGCTGCCGTCGACCATGCGCGCGATCAACTCGTGCATGTCGAACACGGTGCGACTGTCGCGGGGTAGGATTCCGTAAAGTTCTTCCGGGTCGTAGTAGGGTTCCTCGGGTGTCGTACTGTCGAACACAGTCTTCTTGGCTGGCGTCCAGCAACCGACGATCTCCCGCGCCAGCGCAAAGGCGTGCGCCTCGTTCGCCGCAGCGTAGTCAGCGGTACCCGATACCGTCGTGTGCATGTTAGCCCCGCCCAGCTCCTCGACCGTTACCTCCTCGCCGGTCGCCGCCTTCACAAGTGGGGGACCTGCGAGAAAGATCGCGCCGCTCCCGCGCACGATCACGCTGTAGTCGCTGAGAGCGGGGATATAGGCCCCGCCCGCGGTGCAGTGACCTAGAACAACTGAAAGCTGCGGTATGCCCATTTTTGAAAGGATCGACTGATTACGGAAGATGCGGCCCGCATGGTAGCGATCGGCGAAGAGCTCGCGTTGCAGTGGCAAGAACCCGCCGGCCGAATCGCACAAATGAATCACCGGAAGCCGGTTTTCGATCGCAATATCGAGTGTACGCACGATCTTCTTGACTGACAGCGGGTACCAGGCACCGCCTTTCACGGATGCGTCATCCGCGTGAATGACGATCTCACGGCCGGAGACGATTCCGATTCCTGAGAGCTGTCCCGCGCCCGGCGCTTCACCGCCATAGGCCATGTTAGCCGCGAGCGTCGAGAGCTCGAGGAATGGCGTATGCGGATCTAAAAGGGCATCCAGCCGATCGCGCAGGAACATCTTGTTTTGTCGGGCGAGCCGGTCGAGATCGCGCTGCGGACGCTGGTGGCGTGCTTGCTGTTGACGATGGTGAAGCTCGGTGGTGAGCGCTCGGTTGTGGGCGGCATTTGCGCGGAACGTGCTGGAGTCGGTATCAAGGCGAGATTGGATGCGACTCATGGCCTCAGCCCTCTTGCGGCGCCAGCACTGCAAGCACTGCACAGCGCTCGAAGCTCTGGCCGAGGCGGAAATTCACCGCCTCGACGATGCCGTCCCGGGGGGCCTTGACGGCCATCTCGAGCTTCATGCTTTCGATCACGAGCAGCGTGTCGCCCGCGAAGACCGCATCGCCCGGCGCGATCGGAACGGCAATCACCGATCCGGGCATGGGCGCGCGGACAGCATCCTCAGTCGCACTGCCAGCCTCCCTCTCGTGAAACGAGATGGGGTCATGCAGCAGCACCTCGTGTGATGAGCCTTCGAGCTGCACGAAGATGCGGGCTCCATCAACGGCGATGACAACCGGTGTGCGCTCATCTCCGAAGACCAGCGTCACCTCGCCTCCCTCACCAGGTCCGAGGGAGACGGTGGAGGTGGTGTCCCCGAGATAGAGCGTGTAACGCCCGTTGGACCGTCCGAGCCAGACGTGGTGGAGAGTACCGTCGAGTTCGATGAGGTGCCGCATGTCAATTGCGCCATGAACCTAAAGCCGCATGCAGCGCGGGCACCGCATCGGCCGCGTCACGCACCGGGCGCAGTGATAGGGTCGCCGCGGCAAGCACCCGTGCTGCAGTCCAGTGGTCCATCGCTGGCTCCTGGGCGAGTTCCGGTTTGTCTGCGATCAAGCCGGTGTGCAATCGTCCCGCGCGGAAGTCGGGATCAGCAAGCAGGCGTCTCAAGAAGCCCGCGTTGGTGCGGCAGCCGAGTACCACGAAATCGGCAAGTGCCTGGTTCGCCCTATCAATCGTCTCAGAGCGGTTGGCGCCGTGAACGATGACTTTGGCAAGCATCGGATCGAACGCTGTTGTCACCCGGCTTCCCTGAGCAATCCCTGAATCCACCCGCACGTTTGTGGGTATGTGATACGCAAGGATCCGGCCGGTGGTCGGTGTGAAGCCACACGCCGCGTCCTCGGCATACAGGCGAAGTTCAATTGCATGGCCGTTGGCACGAATCGCTTCCTGACCGTAGCCGAGCGGCGCACCGCCCGCGATCCGGAGCTGCTCGGCAACCAGATCGAGTCCCGTCACGGCTTCCGTGACGGGATGTTCGACCTGCAATCGTGTATTCATCTCGAGAAAGTAGAATTCGCCCGCGCCGTAAATGAACTCGACCGTGCCGGCGTTGTGGTAACGGGCCGCGCGCGCTATTCCCGCTGCAGCCTCACAGATTCGCCCTCGCACCTCGGGCGTGAGGCCCGGCGACGGACACTCCTCGATGATCTTCTGAAAGCGGCGTTGGATAGAGCATTCCCGCTCAAGGACATGGACCACGTTGCCCTGAACATCCCCAAGGACCTGCACTTCGATGTGGCGTGGCCGCTCGAGGTAGCGCTCAACATAGAGCCGTCCATCGCCAAAGTAGCGCTGAGCCTCACTACGAGCGCGAATCACTTCCTCATCGAGCTGTGCCAGATCGCGAACGATGCGCATGCCCTTGCCGCCGCCTCCCGCCGAGGGCTTGATCATGAGCGGTGCCCCGACCGCACGAGCGCGCTTGAGGAAACTCTTGGGGTCGTCGTCCTCGATCGCGGAAGGGGCCACCGAGAAGCCGCGGGCGGCGACGAAATGGCGCGCGCGGACCTTGTCACCCATCAGTTCGATGCTCTCAGGTGTCGGCCCGACGAAAGTCATGCCCGCCGCGGCGGCGGCGCGGGCGAACCCCGCATTCTCAGACAGGAAACCGTAGCCCGGATGCAGCGCTTCGGCGCCCGCCTGCGATGCCTTCGCAACGATCTGGCCACAATCCAGGTAGGCCGACACCGGCGTCGGCCCGACGATCTCGATGGCACGGTCAGCGAGGCGCACAGCGGGCGAATCGCGATCGATGGCGTGGTGGACAATGAGGCCTTGGAGGCCGAGCCTTTTTGTCGTTCGCAGGATGCGTACCGCGATCTCGCCGCGATTGGCGACCAACACTGACCTGAAGGGGAGCCTCACAGAGCGAGTTCGAAAAGCTCGCCCGCCAGCGGTGCCGTCAGCTTCCGGGTCGTTCTCTCGATGTCGATCGCGGCGCCGCCGAGCGACCGCCAGGCGAGATACCCGTCGTTGTCAATATAATGAGTTGCGTTCATCTTGGCCCTCAACAGACCGAAACGTAAAGGCAGCAAACATGTCGCGTTCTGACAGATTTGACCGCACCGATGATGAGCTCGCCGCCACTCAGCCCGCGCTGCGTGACGGATATTTCAACGGCAAGGTCATCCTCATCTCCGGAGCGGGATCGGGGATCGGCCGCGCGTTGGCCCACTGGGCCGCGCGCTTGGGTGCCGAGGTCGTGCTCTGTGGCCGCAATGCCGCGAAACTCACGGATGCCGCGGCAGCGATCGGGCGCTACGGCGTGCGCACGATGGTTCACGCACTGACCATTCGCGACCCGAACGCGGTGACGCAGCTGTTTGAGGCGGCCTGGGGCCAGTTCGGTCGCGTCGACGTTCTGATCAACAATGCCGGTGGGCAGTTCCCGAGCCCCGCGATCGACATCAACCCGAAGGGTTGGCAGGCCGTGGTCGACACCAATCTCAACGGTACCTGGTACATGATGCAGGCGGCGGCGCAGCGTTGGCACCGCGCAGGCTTGCCGGGCTCGATCGTCAACATCGTCGCGGTCATCGGCCGCGGCATGCCGGGCATCGCACATACGTGTGCTGCGCGCGCGGGCGTGATCTACCTCGCCAAGACGGTCGCGATCGAATGGGCACCGCTCAACATCCGCGTCAACTGCGTGGCGCCTGGAATCATCGCGACGAACGGCATGAACGCGTACTCCACCGAGGCCCTCGAAGCCATGCCGCAGACCAACCTCATGAAGCGCTTCGGCGACGTCGAGGATATCGCCAACGCCGTCTGTCTGCTCGCCGGAGACGGCGGAAGATTCGTTACAGGGGAGGTACTGCACGTCGATGGCGGTAACCACATCTGGGGCGACCAGTGGACCATTCCCAAGCCCGACTATTTCAACGTCGGCAAATAGGTTGCGTCTCTCGACGTTCGGGGCGTTCTGCGCCGGCGGTGATCTCGAGGAAATAGTTGAATTCAAGCTCGCCATTCCTGGTCAACGCAAAAGTTCGCCCGCGATGATGAGCTTACGGATCTCACTCGTGCCCGCACCGATCTCGAGGAGTTTCGCGGCACGGTAGAGACGGTTGATCTCCGCTTCGCGCATGTAGCCCATGCCGCCGTGGATCTGAACCGAGTCAGAAGCCACCCGCGTGCACTGCTCTGCCGCGTACAGAATCGCTGCAGCAGTTAGCTTGTGGATTTCGCCTCTCCCTCCCCCACCGGGCTCCATCGCGTTGGCGTGCGCTAGCGTGCGGTAGCAGAAGGTTTTCATGGTCTCGACCGCAACGTACATTTCCGCGAGCTTTCCCTGGATAAGTTGGAATTCGCCAATTGCGCGGCCAAACTGCCGGCGCGTTTTTGCATAATCGATGGCAAGGTCGAGTGCGCGTTCGGCCATCCCTACGCTGATCATCGCAACGATCGCACGCTCGAGGTCCAAGCCCCCCATCACGATCGCTACGCCCTCGTTCTCCGAACCCACGAGGTTCTCCGCCGGCACGACGCAATCGTCGAAGACCAGCTCCGCGGTGGTTGAGCCACGGAAGCCTACCTTGTCGAGCTTCTGTGCAACCTTGAACCCGGGTGATCCCTTCTCGACCACGAGTGCCGATATGCCTTTGGCGCCGCGCGTGCGATCGGTCTTCGCGTAGATCAGAACCACATCGGCGATGGGCCCGTTCGTAATGTAGAGTTTGCGGCCGTTGACGATGTAACGGTCGCCCTCGCGCCGCGCCGTGGTCGCCATGGAACCCAGGGCATCCGAGCCGGCGCCAGGCTCTGTAAGCCCCAAGGCGCCGATGAGTGTGCCCTTGCACAAGCCCGGCGCGTATCGGCGGCGCAGTGCCGGTGAACCATTGCGCGCGATGTTGTTAAGGCACAGGTTTTCATGCGCGACATAGCTGAGGGCGATGGCGTGGTTCCAGCGCGCAAGCCCCTGTGCGATCAAACCCGACGTGAAGAAATCACTTCCCGCGCCTCCCTCGAGCGGATCGACGGTGACCCCCAGGAATCCCATTTGGGCGAGGGCCGGCATGACGTGATCGGGCCACCATTCGCAGTCGTCCATGCGCTGCTGCAGAGGCCAAAGCTCCTTGCGTGCAAAATCGCTGGCGAGATCGAGAATCTGCTGTTGTGCCGGCGTGAGCGAGAAAGGGAGGGTGGGCACGGAGTTGTCGCAAGAATTCATTGCTACTCCCAGATCACCGGCTGTCGCAGCGCCACCCATTGCTCGGCCGAGGGCAGGTAGTGATGCTCTATGGCGCTGCGACGGATTTTCAGGGTCGGCGTAAGCATGCCGTTCTCTACAGACCACGGCTCCTTGACTACAACGAGGTACTGTAAGGCTTCGTGACGCTCGAGGCCGAAGTTGACTCGCTCGCGCAATGCCGCGAGCTCGGCGGTCAGCGTGTCTCGATCGAGCGTTCCATCGGCCACGGCCTGGCGTGTTTGCTGTGAGAGCAGTAGCAGTGCGAATGGCATCGGCTGGCCCGCGCCAGCTACGCATATGGCTTCAAACCGCGGGTGGTCGAACAGCTTTGCCTCGATTGGCACGGGTGCGACGTACTTGCCCTTGGCGGTCTTGAAGATGTCCTTGGCCCTCCCTGTGATACGCAGATACCCCTCGGCGTCGATTTCTCCCGTGTCGCCGGTTCGGAAAAAACCGTCCGTGGTGGTCTGCGCCGCCGTGAGCTCGGGTTGTTTGTAATAACCGAGCATTTGCCCGGGGCTGCGGACCTCGATTTCGCCGTCTTTTCCGATACGCGCCTGCACACCGAGCTGTGGCTGGCCGACACTGCCGATGCGGACCGTGCCGGGACGTGACATGTGCGAAATCGCCAGGTTCTCGGACATGCCATAACCTTCGAGCAGTTCCAGCCCCAGCGAGCGATACCAGCGGATGAGACGCTCCGGCAGCGGCGCCGATCCGCTGATCGCGACTCGAACCTGATCCAGCCCGAGCTGGCGCAGAATCCTGCGTTTCACCACTCCCGCGATCAGCGGTAATGCGAACAAGCGCTTCTGCCGCGCGGGCGGCAGCCGCTCGTTCACTGCCAGATAGAACTTAGTCCAGAGCCGCGGCACCGAGACGAAAACTGTCGGTCGCGCACGTTGCAAATCGGCTGTAAAAGTCGCGAGGCTATCAAAAAAGAACAGACGGAAGCCGAACGCGAACGAGGGCGTCTCGACCATCACACGCTCAGCCAAATGCGCCAGTGGAAGGTACGACAGCATGCGATCGTTGGCGTTGAATCCATACCAGTCCACGTCCAGTGCACCAACGACGGCGGCCATTGCGTCGTACGAATGCATGACGCCCTTGGGCTCGCCCGTGCTGCCGGAGGTATAGACTATGGTACACAGTTCATTTCGCGCCGGCTGATGCAAGGTCTGTAGAGGCGCGTGTCGCGTGCAGGTCTCCTCCCATTGTGGGATGCCGACGCTCGGTGACTGTGGCAAGCCCAGCATAGGCATCCCTGGCGAAAGCCGGTCACGAATGTTCGGCCAGTTGTCGCCGGCACCATCGAGCTTCCCGAGCACCAGCAACTTTGCGTCGCAGTGTCCGATCACATAGAGCGCCGCCTCGGCGCTGAACATTGGGTACAACGGAACGCTGACCAGGCCAGCTATCATCATGGCGAGGTCAGCGATGATCCAATGAGCACTGTTCTTGCCGAGCAGCACCACGCGGCTACCCGGGTGCAGACCCAATGACTTGAAATAGGCGGCCATGCGCCGCGCCTGCTCGCCCACCTCGCCCCACGTGTAATCGACTACGCGCCCGTCCGAATAGGGTTGAGTCAGATAGACGCGATCGCGTTTCTGCGCTTCCCACTTGAGGAAGCAGTCGAGCAGCATCGGATTGCGTCGTTCCGCCATCGCCTCGAGGCCCCCTACACGATGGATGGACTGATTTGCGGACATATATTTCTTACAGCGGTTTGCGAGCGATCAGATCGAGATACCGCCGCCGCACACGACCACTTGGCCGCTGATGTAGTTGGACTGCGGCGCGCACAGCGAATACACGGCTTCCGCCGCTTCCCGCAGAGACTTCGGTCAGGCGTATCTTGATCAAGCCGAAGGCCACGCAGTTGACGTTCACCTTGAGGCGACCCCACTCCTTCGACAAGGCCTTGGTGAGGCCGATGACGCCCGCCTTCGAAAGACCTTCCCGATGTGCCTCTTGTCGATCATGTCTGACGCGGACTGCCGCTCACGCCGCTTGATACAGGGTGACCACGCAGGCACCACCCAGGCCGAGGTTGTGCTGTAACGCAACGCGCGCGCCCTCGACCTGAGTCTTTTCCGCCGTCCCGCGCATCTGGCGGGTGAGCTCGTAACACTGCGCGAGACCAGTGGCGCCGAGCGGATGGCCCTTGGACAGCAAGCCGCCGGACGGATTGACCACGAAACGTCCACCGTAAGTGTTATCCCCGTCATCAATGAGCTTGACGGCTTCGCCATCGCCGCACAGTCCGAGGGCTTCATAGCTGATCAGCTCGTTCTGGGCGAAGCAGTCGTGTAACTCGATCACGGTGATCTCTTCGGGACCGACGCCCGCCTGCTCATACACTTGTCGCGCCGCTTCGCGCGTCATTCCGAAACCAACCACATCCATCATGTCGCCCGATTCGAACGTATCAGGGCGGTCAGTGGTCATCGCCTGCGCAGCGATGTAAACATCGGTGCGCAGGCCTTTGGCTTTGGCGAACTCGCCCGAGGTCAGCAGTGCTGCCGCACCTCCGCAGGTGGGCGGGCACGCCATCAGCCGAGTCATCACATCCGGCCAGAGGACCTGCGAGTTCAGCACGTCCTCGGTTGACAGCTCCGTCCTGAGGACGGCGAGCGGATTGTTGACCGCGTGGCGGCTGGCCTTGGCGCGCACTTTTGCGAAGGCCTTCAGCGGGGTACCGTATTTCTTCATATGACTCGCGCCGGCACCGGCAAAATAGCGGATCGCCAGGGGCAGCTGCGGCATACCGACTAACGCATCGGTCGCCTCGTCAAAAGCGGCAAACGGACTCGGCCGGTCGTCGAAGTTCGTGCCGAGCGCCCCGCGCCTCATCTGCTCGAAGCCCAGCGCCAGCACGCAGTCAGCGGCACCGCTGGCGACGGCTTGGCGCGCCAGGAACAGGGCAGTCGAACCAGTGGAGCAATTGTTGTTGACATTGAAGACCGGAACGCCCGTCATGCCAACCTGATACAGCGCCTTCTGGCCACACGTCGAATCGCCATAGACATAACCGGCATAGACCTGCTGGACCTGGGTGTAGGCTACGCCGGCATCGGCAAGAGCCTTGCGCGCAGCTTCCGCGCCCAACACGTCATAAGCTGGACCCGCACCTGGCTTGGTGAACGACGTCATGCCGACACCAGCGACGAAAACCTTGCGACTCACAACAACCCCCTCGTCAGGCCAGAAGCGATGGCCTGACACATCGCTGACGGAACGCGCTTGCCGCCGCGGCAGTGATCTACAGGGTCATAGGCTAGGGTCGCCACAAGAGGACGCCAATGGCGATGCGGCTCTACCTGATTGGCGGAAATGCTCAGGTGACGCAGTCGTTGGAGCGCACTACTCTGAAGTCCGCCGGGACTCAGTCCCGGTAAGCGCTCGGCTGCACGCCCGTCCACTTCTTGAATGCACGATGGAAGGTACTCGGTTCCGAGAACCCGGTGCGCCGCGCGATCTCCGCAACCCCCAGTGTCGTTTCCGCAAGTAGACTGATGGCCAGATCGCGGCGCCATTGATCCTTGATCTGCAGAAAAGTCGCGCCTTCCTGATGCAAGCGCCGGCGCAGGGTTTGTGGGCTCATTTTCAGGCGTCTCGCCGCAGTGTCCAGGTCCAGTGCCGCACCTTCCTCATCGCGTCCGAGCATGCGGCGGATGTGTCCGCCCAACCTGTTGCTGTGCTCGCGGCGCCACAACAGCTCATGCGCAGAATTGTGGAGGAAAACGTCCAAGCTGGTCTCGTCCTGCACCAGGGGCATTTCCAGATAGCTCGCTTCGAAGCACAGCGCGGTCTCAGCCGCGCGGAAGTGCAGAGGCGCTACAAATATCGGATCGTAATCTCTACGGTACGCGAGCGCCGCATAGCTGAAGCGCACCTCCGTAAGGGGAATTTGTTGCCCAATCAACCAGCAGCAGAAACGGTGCCAAGCGATCAGCATGAACACCGTTACCAAATGGTCGGGATCGTCAAGGTCGCTCTCGTCCAAGACAATGAAAGCGCGTTCCCCCTCGCGCACCAGACGCATGTGCGGCCGGCCGCCTTGAATCAGATGGTAGAAACGATTTGCCCGTTGCAAGGAGTGCTGCAGAGTCAGGCAGGGTAGCACCGCACAGCACATCATCGCGAAACTACCGTAGGGCAGCGGCCTGCGGGTGAACCCCATCAACTCGTCGTCGAGGTGTCTCCACAGGAGCTGGAGCAGTCGCGTGACCTGCCCGAAGCGGACCCGCGCTCGCGGTTGTTCCAGAATCGCCGGCGAAATGCCCACTTGGTCGAGGAACCACGCAATGTTTTCGCCGCGCCGCTCGGCGCCAACCAACATCTCACGCACGAAATGGCTGGCGATGGTACGACTGTGGGTCACGGGCATAATGTGAGTGTAACTGTCGCGCAATCCTGCCCTCGAAGCCTGGTCGATGATAATTCCTGCGCCAGCGAGCGGCAATTCATGGCACCGGGCGGCTCCGGCGGGCCAGTGCAATGCGACCGCCTCGGTGCCTCGTCAGCACCCGGTGCGGATACTCTCGCAGTGTTCGCGCACACCCGAATGATTCGGGAAATCGCGCGCTGAGCGGAAATGGAAGCTCATCTTGACCGCCCCCTGGGGGCCAGCGTCGTTGAGCAGGCGAGCGTCGGCGTCCGTGTAGCCGGCCTCACCCGGCTTCTTCAACCATCGGTCGAACCAGGCGACCGCATAGTAGATGATCGAAGGATGTGCCCAGCCGCCCTCGCAGGCACCGCTTGCCGGGTCCGGACACCACGATGTGGCGGGTGTTCCCACGGCCGATGGGAAGTCAAGGTGAGAAGTCCCCTGGTGGGTCAAGGTGAATATCGGCACTCCGGCCGCCTGCCAGATTCCGAAAGTCCCCTTGTGAAGCTCCGGATCGGGGGGCACCAGGAAAGGAACCGATTGATCCAGACTGTACTCGGCATCAATTGTCATGGACGGCGCGCGTGGTCCAAAGCGAGGTAAGTTCCCCTGCGTACCCGCCTGTACCACGGCCGTACTCACCTGAGACGGCAGCAGACTGGAGTCGACGGGTATGAAGGAGGATCCGTCGGACGCGATCAGGCTGTCGAGGGCGACCGCCGCGCCGACCGGATTGCGCGCATCCATCACTCCAGGCCAAGGATCAGCGCCGGGCGCCCCGTAGCCCTGAAGTACCGAAGCTGCGATGGCGCCGGCCGAATGACCGGATACACCCAAGCGCTGAGGATCGATCCGGCTCCAGAGCGGATTGAACGCCGTCGTGACCGTGGGGTAGGCACTGGCGCATGCCGGGTTATGAGGATAGGGTCGCGACGGTGTTGAGTGGAGGAAGTCGATCGCGTCCACTCCCTCCTGCCAGAAGACCTGCAGATTGACGTTGCCACCCTGCTGGCCGTCGGGACTTTGCCAATCGGAGCGACTCTGGCCACGCGGATCGAAGGTCATGACTGCATAGCCGGCGCGGACCAGCGCCTGCGCGATCCACCAGTACGCCGGCTCGGTCGCTTGCACCGAGCCGTCAATGAACAGAATGGTCGGCAGTTTTGGGCCAAGTTGAGTTTGCTTGGGCGCCCATATACGTCCCGACAGCCTCGTGCATTCTCGGTCGTAGAACACCACCGGGACGACGTTGGCTTGGTTGGCGTAGAAGCTGCTTCCATCTGGGCCCGGAGCCTCCGGGTAGCGGAAAGGGTCACCGCCGAACGGCCCTTGCCAGGTCGCTCCGACGGGCGTTACGGCCGAGTTCCCGGACGGCAGCCCGAGCCAACTGGGGTCGGCCAGCGCGCGCGCCGTCCACGTCTCGAGGTTGGTCCCGTTCTGCTGCGACAGGCGCAACAGAAACCACGGGTTGGTCTGGTCAGCTGGCGCCTGACTCAGTTTCGCGTAATTGCTCGCCTCGCACGCAGTCCACTGGACTGAGGGATAAGGCGCTAAATCGCAGGTCAGATCGGTAGCGGATGCGCGCACCGGTACGCACCAAAAGGCCGCGATCGCCAGCACAGCGCCCGCGCTCATGAGAGATTGCGTCATGGTGGTCCCCCTCAGGACGGTCCGGCACAGGCTAGAACGACCGCGAGACGTCGCCAATGGCGACGTGGCTCAAACTGCTTGGCCGAAATGCTCAAAGTCCGCGCCGCCTCGGCCGACATCCCGCTCCGATACTCGCTGCCGGCTCGCCCTCAGCGTGCAGCCAACACTATCGACGCGGGCCGGATCAGGGGCGAGGCCAAGAGGTGATCACTTTGCTGATCCAGCCCGACAGCGCGTCCAACACGTCAGCGCGATTGGTTTCGTTCAGGATCTCGTGCCGTGCGCCGGGATAGATGTCGACATCCACGCGCAGGCCCGCAGCCCTGTAGCGGTCGATGACGGGTTGGAGCGCATGCAGATCGCGGCTCAAGGGATCGTGATCTCCGGAGAACACGTAGATGGGCAAATCCTTGCGCATTCTCGCCAATTGTACCGGGTGCGCCAGTTGAGTCCCGTAGCTGAGCATCGAACCGAAGGATTCCGGTTTCAGCGCAAATCCGCAGAGCGGATCTGCGATATAGGCGTCCACCTCGTGCTCGTCACGGCTGAGCCAGTCGAACGGCGTGCGTGCAGGCTCGAAAGATGCGTTGAGCATGCCGAGCAAATTCGGATTGCGCGCCGCCTGCGCAACCTGATCCACGGCCGCCGTGCCTGAAAGCGCAAGCCCGTCAATGAGGTCTGAATGCTGCACGGCAAACAACTGCGCTGCCATCGAACCCATGCTATGTCCAAGCAGAATAACCGCTGAGTCAGGATTTTCTTTCTTTGCGATTCCCGTCAAGGTGACCAAGTCGGCGACGAGTGCTGCAAATCCGCTTGGGCCGAAATCCCCCAACTGTGTCGCATCCGTCGCCGTTGCACCGTGTCCCCGATGATCGAGCGCATACACGTCGATTCCTGTTTCGATGAGCGGCGCCAGAACTGGCCTGTAGCGCTGCGCATGCTCGCCCATTCCGTGCGCCAGAACAATCAACGCCCGTGGCGAACGCTCGCTTCCCCAGTGATACGCTGCTATGGACTGATTGTCCGTCGCCGTCATGTCAAATTGTGCTTGCTTCACGTCTTCCAGGCCTTGCTAAGCGAGGTTGTCAATTCTCCGGATCAACTCGAGACAGATAGGTGCTACTTGAACCGATACGTGAAAGTGGCGCCATAGGTTATGGGCATGCCGGTCACCTTGGTAATGGTGTCCCCGATGCGCAGCTGATTGATCCAATAGTATTTGTCGGTCACATTGTGTGCCCAAAGACTGACCCGCCAGCGGCGATCGACTGACTGCACCCCGGCGCGCAAATCCAGCAAGGCATAGGGGTCAATCTTTACGATCTCATATTCGCCAAACCCATTGTGTGTCGCGCTCTCGTAGTTGACATTGCCACCGACAAAGGCGGTGTAGCCGGTGGATAGTTCCCACTCGTACTGCAGATCCGCATTCGCCAGCACTTCCGGGGTGTTGGGCAGGGGCTGCCCGCCGAAATCGTGCGTGACGAGAGTGAAGTCATCGTAGGAGCGGTCGTTATTGAAACTATCGATCTTGGACTTGATGAAAGTACCGTTCAGACCCATCGTCCACCCGGGTGCCGGCTTCCATACGGCCTGAATTTCAACGCCGTACTCATGCGATTTTGGAACATTGACCAGGGCGGGCAGAACGCCGAACGGAAATCCCGTATTCCGGCTCCCACGCACCTGCTTGTTCTTGTAGTCGTAGTAGAACAGCGCGCCGTCCAGTTGCAGCTTCTGTTCGGTGAAGGTGGACTTGAAGCCCAGTTCGGTGGCCAACAAGGACTCTTGAACCACAGGCAGGTATTGGTCAGGGGAAAATGCCGACAGATCGGGGAAGCTGCCGCCCTTGTAGCCCTTGCTTACGTTGACATAGAGCAAGGTATTCGAGTTGATCTTCCAATCCAGACCCGTGCGCCAGGACGTGTTGCTTTCATCCAGTTTTTGCTTTATGAGCGTCGGTTGTGGCGTTACGACGGGCCC
>JAQGOF010000224.1 GCA_028293745.1 Gammaproteobacteria bacterium
AGTGCGCGCCCGGCGGGACTCGAACCCACGACCACCGGCTTAGAAGGCCGGTGCTCTATCCAGCTGAGCTACGGGCGCGTAGAAGCGTGCATTCTAGGCATTGCCCAGGCCCGCTCAAAGCGGCAGCGACGGTATCACAGGAGTGCTTCAAAGGGCCGCGTAACGAACGTTGCAGCACGAAGTTCTCGTTGTCGAAGCCCAGCCCGCAGTACAGCCGGCGGCTGTAGAACAGCAGTAGTCCGCCGCGCGCGTGCTCATCGATCTCGAGATCCGCCTCGACCTCGTAGGCCGTCTCGCCGGCGATGAACGAGATCGGCGAACTGTCTCGCGGCTCAGTTCCCTTGGACGCCAGGAACAGCGTGTTGTCCGCGATCCGTACGCGCTGCATCTCATCGACACCCGGGTGAAGCGCAGGGCAAAACTCCGGCCACTTATGCAAGAAATCGCCGCAGAATCGTCGTCTAATTCGCCCTTCACCAGCTTGGAGGCATCTGAAGGTGAATAAAACCATCTCGCGCCGGGCGCTGCTCCAGGGCGGCTCCGCTACTCTCGCCTTGTCCGGGACCCTCGCAGCGCTGCCTCGGCTGCTTCTCGCCGACGACACTGCCACGCGGACCTTCGATCCGAAGCCAGGAACCTGGCGCAATTTCGAAGTTGTAACGACGGTGCAGCTGCGCGATCCGTCGGCGGACGCGACGGTATGGGTGCCCGTGCCCACGATCAATACCCACTGGCAGCGATCGCTATCGAGCGAGACGAGTGGAAACGCTGAGCAGACTAGTATCGAAACAGACCCCAAGAGTGGAGCTCGGTTCGTCGTGGCTCAATTCAAGGCGGATACGCCCTCGCCCTCCCTGCAGGTCACGAGCCGCGTCCAAACAATGGATCGTGCCGTGGATTGGAAGAGCCTGCAAGACAACCGCGAGAGTACGGCGACGTTGCGACGATGGGTGCAACCGTCCGCGTTGGTGCCGACGGATGGCATCGTGCGGAAGACTGCTTTGCAGATCACCAAGGGTGCACACACGGATGTCGACAAGGTCCATCGGATCTATGACTGGACCATTGTGAGCACTTACAGGGAGCCGAAGGTTCGCGGGTGCGGGGTTGGCGACATCAAGGCGTTGCTCGAGACGGGCGATCTGGGCGGGAAATGCGCCGATATCAATGGATTGTTCGTGGGGCTTTGTCGTGCCGCCGGTATCCCGGCGCGCGATGCTTATGGCTTACGGCTCGCTCCCAGTGCGTTTGGCTACAAAGAGCTGGGTGGCAACCCGGCCAGTCTCAAGGGCGCGCAACATTGCCGTTCGGAGGTGCATCTGCAGAAGTACGGCTGGGTCGCGATGGACCCTGCGGATGTCGATAAGGTAATGCGTCAGGAGACCAGTGAGTGGATCAAGGACGCGGGTCATCCCCTGGTCGTGCCAGTGAGGAAGGCGCTGTTTGGTGGCTGGGAGGGAAACTGGATGGCGTACAACACGGCGGTGGATGTCACATTACCCGGGGCGGCGGGCGCAAGCCTGCCCTTTCTGATGTATCCGCAAGCTCAGAGTGGCGCTAAACGCTACGATTCGTACGACCCGGACAACTTCAAGTACACAATCACATCCCGTGAGATCAAAGCTCTTTAGGCGCGCGTCAGCCCCCGCCCGTCAGGCCGCGATCCCGAGTGACGTACCCGGTTGGGTGCCGGCCCGGTCGACTGTCGGAACATCAGCGACGACGGCAGTACGTGCTCGGAGTGATCTGCAGGTTCACCGCTCAGAGTGCTCAACAGCAGTTGTACCGCCTCCGCGGCCATGTCCGGGATGGGCTGTCTGATCGTAGTCAGCGCAGGCCAGACCTGACCCGCCAGGGGCGCGTCATCAAACCCAACAATGGAGATGTCCTCAGGCACCCCGAGCCCCATGCTATGGGCCACCGTCAGGGCGCCAGAGGCCATTTCGTCATTGCTCGCAAAGATCGCCGTGGGGCGCTTCGCAGGCGCCACGTTCAGGAGCTTGCGCGCCGATTGAACACCGGAGGCATGCGAGTTGTAACCCTGCACGACCAGCGTCTTGTCCAACCGCAAGCCGCAGGACTCGAGCCCATCGAGATAGCCGCGGTACCGGTCCATCACCGCAGCATGGTCCGGGTTGCCGATGATAAATCCGATCCGCTGGTGCCCCAGAGCGGCAAGTTGCTCCGTCATGCTGGCGCAGCTCTCCCGGTCGTTCGTACAGACGCTGCGGTACGTGTCAGTGTGTTTGCCGGGAGCAATCTTCACGAAAGGAATATCGAGGCTCTCGATTGCCTCCGTTACCACGCTCAGGTCCGATAGAGGGGGTGTCAGAATGACACCATCGGCGCGTGATTGCCTCACGCTCCGGCAGACATCGTCAGCCAGCGACTCCGCGTTGTAATCGCAGGGCTGCATGACGATCTGATACTTCGCCGCCCTGCTCCTTTCCATGGCACCGGCGAGTACGCTGGTGGCGTAGTAACCGCACGAAACATCGTATAGCAATGCCAGCAGGTAGGAGCGGTTGCCACCCAACCCCCGCGCGGAAGGGTTGGGATGGTAGTCGAGCTTCTGGATTGCCCGCATCACCCGCTCGCGGATCTGCGGCTTTACGGTCTTTACATTGTTGATGACGCGCGAGACGGTTTTTATCGAAACGCCTGCGTGTTTTGCGACATCGATAATCGTTTTCGGCATGGTTCCCGGGACGATGGCGCGTCTCAGCGGCGAATGCAACCCCCGAGCCCGTACCCGTAAGGGAACAGCGCGGAGTCGCTCGAGCCTCCACCGCCACGCGGCCAGGCGTATGAGAGTTTCCCTGAAATGGGGAAATTCACCTCGCCATTGCTCTTGCGGAACAGGACATCGGCGATCCCGCCGCCCTCGGTACCCGGCCACCACGCAACAGCGAATGCATTGGATGCATCCAGCTCAGGTGTCACGCCTCTGACCCGGCCAGTGAGAAATACCGCGACGACCGGAATGCCGCTGTGCCGTAATCGTTGCAGCAAAGCCAGGTCCGCATTGGGCGCTACTGGCGCCTGCGAATGGCTCACCTCCGATACCTTTGGATTTGCCTCATCGAAGGCACTCACCTCGGGCGCCGGGCGCTGCATGTCGACCTCATGACCGTCATCAGACGGACCCTGGTAGTCAATGGACTTGATATCGCCATGCCATTCCGCATACGGATTCTCGCCAAACACGACGATCGCCACGTCCGGCTTCGTCTGATAGCTGCCCTCCGCACTGAGGGTGGCAGTTCCACCGGCGGCCGTAACGGCCGACCGGATTCCGTCGAATACGGACGTGCCGCCGGGAAAGTCTGCATTGGTATTACCAGTTCCCTGCCAGGAGATGGTCCATCCTCCTGCCTGCTTGCCGATGTTGTCAGCGCCATCGCCTGCGACCAGTACGTTGGTTCTGGGGGATAACGGCAGCAGGCACTTGTCATTCTTGAGCAGCACGAGGGACTTCCGAACCGCCTCGCGCGCGACCGCCCGATCCTCCGGGGCGCCGATCTGCGCCGCTTTGTTGGCCAGGGGGCGCGACGAGGGGCGCCCCTTCTCAAACAACCCGGCGCGCGACTTCACACGCAGGATTCGGGTCACGGCATCGTCGATCCGCGACATCGGAATGTCGCCAGCACGCACCTGTGCAACGGTATTTTGCAGAAACGCCTTCCATTGCTCGGGCACCATGATCACGTCGATGCCCGCGTTGATGGCCTGTGCACACCGGTCCTTGGAGCATCCCTGGACCTCATCCACGCCGTCCCAGTCGCTCACGACGATCCCATCGAATCCCATGCGAGTCTTGAGCACGTCGGTGAGCAAGTGACGCTGGCCGTGCACCTTGAGCCCTTGCCAACTGTTGTAGGAGACCATGACGGTCTGCACGCCGGACTGGATGGCAGCCACATAGCCCTGTCCATGGACGCTCAACAGATCCTGTTCGGAGGATCGGTTGTTGCCCCGATCGATGCCATGATTCGTGCCGCCATCGCCGATGAAGTGTTTTGCGGTGGCGAGAATGTGATTGCCATCGAGAAATGAGGGCGTATCAGCGGTTCCCTGAAGTCCCTGCACCATCCGGCCCGCATACTCGCGAACCAGGTCGGGCCGCTCGGAGTAGCCCTCGTAGGAACGACCCCAGCGGCTGTCACGAACTACCGCGACGGTCGGAGCAAACGTCCAGTCTATTCCCGTCGCCGCAACCTCCCGCGCCGTAGCCTCCCCGATCCGTTGAACGAGATCAGGATCGTGCGCAGCCCCCAACGCGACATTGTGGGGAAACAAGGTCGCACCTATCACATTGTTGTGACCGTGCACCGCATCCGTACCCCACATTATGGGTATCGCCGGCGCACCGCCTGAGGAGTCCATGGATGCATCGTAGAACCGGTCTGCGAGAGATACCCAGTCGGATACGGCTGCGTGCTTCTCGTTAGCCGGAAACGCGCCGCCGCCGTTCAGGATCGAACCCAGCCGATACGTTTTGACGTCCTCGGGTGTCACGTACCGGATGTCCGCCTGAATCATCTGCGCAACCTTCTGCCCGAGGGTCAGCTTGCGCAGCAGCTCGGAAATGCGCGCTTCCATGCGCGGATCCCGGTGAGCCTTGCTCGATATAACAGGGCTGCCGAGCGCGTGCGGCACCGGCGCCGAAGACTGCGAAACACGCGCCGGATCCGCGGGCCGGACATTTCCGTATGCAACCAGGACGCCGCAGCAGGCGGTAAGGGCGGCGGCTGCCAGCCAGCGCAACAGGGCTGGCCTCGTGGAATGAATCATCTTCGGGACCTACTTGTTCAACCAGCGCTACGCGCCGAACAGGATGTACCGCGGCCAGGACTTTCCAACCTGCCAGATTGGGGGATCTGCAGGCGCCTGGCCGCGATACGGGGAAAACATGCAACAGCTCGAGGCTGTCAGAAGCTGACTTGCATGCGCACTCCATAGGTTCGAGGCGGATTGAAGATGAGCTCCTGGGTCCTCGTGTCGATGCCCGCCTGGGTGGCGTGAGCTTCGTCGGTCACGTTGTTGATGTAGAGCTCCACACGGGCGTTGGAGGCCTCGTGTGTGTAGCCAAGACCGAGATCCATGTGGAAGTAGCCGCTGACCTTGTCAAACAGCCTGAGCTCTTCGGCCCCATAGGCCGTGGCGTTGTTCCTCGCATCCACCGCGATCACGTCCCGCGCACTGTTGTTTCCCGGCCCGCCGTTGAAGGCAGTGAGATACTGCCTGGTCTTGTAAGTGCCGGAGACGACCCAGTCCGCCATTCCGCCCGGTACGGCGAACGCCTGGTTGAGGCGCATGTTCAACGTCAGCGGCGGTGACCGCGGCAACTCGTTGCCGCCGAGATCGATCACGGGGCCCGTTCCGGTGGGACCGACACGACGTCCATCCGTCACAAGCGAGCCGTTCTCATACCGGGTGTTCTGGTACAGCACTGTCCCGGCAAGCGCCAGGCCATGTCCCAGACTGTATGCGCTGTCCAGCTGGAAGCCGATGCTCCTCGACTTGCCGACGTTCTGGTTCAGCGTGACGGTGGGACACGGAATATTGGGATTGTTGGTCCGGCAGTTGGCCTCTCCGACCGGATCGTTTGCCAGGAACGCGATGGCAACCTGCGAGCTGAACACCTGGTCAGTGTACTTGACGTAGTAGGCCGAAGCGTTGAGCACCAGGGGACGGTCAGCCACCTGCAGGATGTTCTTGCTGCCGACTTCCACCATCATGCTCTTCTCGGGTCCGACCGGCGGGGTGATGAGCTTGGTGCCGGGATGAGCCGGATCGGCATCGACGGTGTCGTTGAAGCTCGGCGCCTTGTGGCCCAGCGCGACGAGGCCATACGCCATGTTGCTGTCAGTGAGCTCATATTGCGTGCGCGCCCGCCAGTCGACGAAGTTGCTGGAATTGGCGCCGTGCTGGACGGTCGCACCGCCGCCTGTCGACTTGAGGCCGGGATAGTTTGCGCAGGTGCCGCCGAATGCGCTCGCCTGCACGCAGCCGCCGGCCAGGAAGGTCGCCAACGTGTCGTTGATACCGTACGAGGTAACGCCGGCACGGTACAAGGCGACGATGTCCGCAAGCTCGTTCGGAACTCCGTTGCCATTCGCATCCGGGTTCCTCAGCGCACGCGCCAGTCCCGCCATGCTGAAGCCAGGCGTACCCGTACGGATAGGGACGCCATTCGTATCTAATCCGGCAATGAAGTTGAAGCCGTCGCGGTCCTTGCTCTCTTTCGAGTAGCGGGCACCGGCGGTGACTTTCCATTTGTCGGTGACGGCGAAGGTGAGATCGCCGTAACCCGACTTCGATTCACCATTGGTGCTGCCCTGGTTGAACTCGAGGTACGGCAGCGTGTTGTAGTCCTGCGGAATGCCGAGGAATACGTCCTGGTGTTCCTTGAAGTAGTACAGACCCGCTGCCCAGGTAAGCCGGCTGGCACTGTCCGGGGACGTGAAGCGCAACTCATGGGTGTGCATCTTCGAAGTCGTATCCCAGATCAGGGCGCTGTAGTTGCCGTACACCCGCTCCGCAAGATACTGCGCCGCCAGCGGGTCACCCGCGTGGACGAAACCGCCGCGCTCGATGTTGGCATTATCGTCGCCGGGAAAGGCGTAGTCGCGTCCATTGGATGGATGATCCGACTGGTAATGCAGGCTCCGGTAAGCGCCGATGTACTGAACATTCAGAAAATCGGTCTTGTAAGTGGTATTCAGCGACAGGCCCCAATGACGCGTGTCCTGGGTCGGATCGAATGCGACCATGTTAACCCTGCGCGGATCGCTCACGTCGTTGAAGTTAATGCCGGCGTTGGCGGCATTGAAGAAGTCGACACCGCGCGAGCCGGTACCCCGCGAGCGCAGATAGTCGCCTGTCAGCAGGAATGACCACTGCTCGAGGGGCTGCACGAGTACGTGCATACGGGCGCCGAGGTCATCCTGTGATTCCCAGCCCGTGAGGTTGCGCAACGGACCCACATTCTTGACAAACGGGTCGTGCGTCGAGGAATAGACCGAAAAGCGCGCCGCGGCCATGTCATTGACGAGCGGCAGATTCAGCGCGCCGCGATATTCCTTCTCGTTGTAGTTGCCGACACCCACCTGTGCGTAGCCGTCGAATTTGTTCATCTCCGGTTTCTTCGAGACGATGTTGATGGTACCGCCCAATGCATTACGTCCGCGGACAGTGCCCTGCGGACCCACGTTCACTTCGACCCGATCGATGTCGAAGAATGCCACCTGCAGGCCGCGAGGACGCGCCACGTAGACATCGTCGAGATGCGGCGCTACGGCCGGATCTCCCAGCTCAGTGTTGGCATCGCTGCCGATACCACGCACGTAAATGTTCGTGTTGTCTTCGTAGTTCGATATTTCGACGCCCGGCAGGATGGACGGTATATCGACCAGGTTGGTGGCGCCCAGCGAGTCGAGCTCCGCCTGTGTGGCAGTCACTGCGGTGCCGGCGTAGCTCTGCAGCGTTTGCGTCACTCGCTCGACCGAGACGACCACTTCCGCCAGCTCGGCTGGCTCTTGAGGCTTCTGGGCCGCCTCGTCCGCCGCGAACGCGCTCGTCATGGTCAACAAGCTGGCGCCCATGATCGTTAAAACAGACCTGCCGGCGCGCACGCGCCGCGATATCGGCAATACAGTCGCCATCTCCCCCTCCCGAACAGTTGGTTGACTGTGGGCGGAAGAATTACACTCAGGATGACAACGTTGTCAAACTATGGGCGATGGTATTTTGGGAACGCTCACACAAGCGATTGAATTTACACTGAATTATATTGTGTACCAAAAAGACAACGTTGGTACTTTCCAGATCAGCGAACGTTCTTCAGCGGTACCAGGGCGGCTGCTCCGAGCACCGCGACCGCGCCGGCCACCGCAAACAGGAGCGTGTAGTCTCCGCGGCTGACTGCCAGTATGGCCGGTGCGGAAAGCGGGGCTATCACCTGCGGCAGCGTGTTGGCAATGTTGAGAAGACCCAGGTCCTTGGCTGCATGTTGGTCGCGATCGGGCAGGACATCGGTCACCAGTGCAAGATCGACGCCTTCGTAGACGCCGTGGCCCATGCCGGTCAGCGCCACTCCAAACAACAGCATCGTGTAGGAATCCGAGGCGGCGATCAGCCACAGCCCGAGCCCCTGAATCACCGAGCCCGCCATGACGAACGGCTTGCGAAGCCCGGTGCGGTCGGACAGCCGGCCCGCGATCAGGCTCCACACGACCACCATGACTGCCCCCACGAGCGTGGACCGGAAGATCAACCGGGGCACATCGGCAGGTTGCAGACCGAGCTTCTCGAGGAGGAAGAACGGCTGATAGGCCTGCAGAAAACACGAGCCCATGGTGAACAGCACGCGGCTCAGCCACGCCCAGGAGAAGTCGCGGTGATCGCGTGGCTGCGATACTTCGAGCGCGGCAGGTTGCGCAGTTCGTATCCGGGCGGATGGAACCGGCTGCCGAGGCTCCTCCGGCAGCACGGCTGCGAGCAGCAATACACCGGCGATGCCGATCAGCCCGGGAACCACGAGCACCCATGTCATGTTGAATGACAGCTGCTGGACCAGGTACGTTCCCGCGATCTGCCCGACCGGCATGCACACTCCGAGGATGCCGACCACGGTGCCGCGCTGGGACGGCGGGATCCGATCGGGAATGACCGCCACCAGGGATGCGAGCACTGCATTGTAGGCAAGCTGGGCGAGGCACCACCCTAGCAGCACGATGTTGATTGTGGGTGCAAGCCCGATCACGGCCAGGGCCGCACACCCGCACAGCACACCGCCGACCATCCACGGCCGGCGCCTGCCGAACCGCGACCTGGTGCGGTCGCTCAACGCTCCAAACACCGGATTGCTGACGAGCGCCACCAGGGCGCCCGCCATGAGGACCCATGAGATGGGTTCCGCGGCGTTCCCGGGAGCGAGCTGCCGGACACGCAGCGCCAGGCTGATGATGGCGGGCGTCAGAAGCGCCAGCCACAGTGCTGCGTAGGCAATCGCGTAAATTGCGATAAAGCGCGCGGAGGCCCTTCCTTCGGCCGCCGCGGGCATTGGAGAGCCGTTCACGCCGCGAGACGCTTCTGGTCTTCGACGATCAGATCCTTCATGGGCCGAAGTATACCTTCGAACCCGCACCCGGCCGGCTACAAGAGCGGTCTCAAGGCCTGGAGTCGCTCAGAGCGCCGGCCAGGGTCGGCCATGACAACGCGGCCGAATTGACGTTCACACGGCGCTCGAGGGTGACGCGATCCTGCTCGAAGCGGCAGACCACCGTGTCACGGAACGCGGTCTGCGCGAATATCCAGGTCATCTCCAGCGTGCCTTCATCGAGCCAGCGGGCGCCGGCAACGACCTGGGTGGACCTCAGGGAATAACCGTGGTGCAACTCGCGGCCGGGAACGTCTGTTTTGGTTTCGAACCAGTCACGCAGACCACACACCACACGATATTCGGCGCCTGCCTCCGTCAGATGGAAAACACAACGCTCCGCGTCAAAATCGAACCGTACTGCAGTCACTCCCACGGCATTGGGCTCCACGCGATAGGTTTTGCCGCTGATCTGCGCAGGTTTCGTGGAGGGATGTGAAACGATCGCGGGCTTGCGAGCGACGGCCGCAAGCCTGGCCCGCAGTCGCGCGTCTGCCAGTGCCGCTTCGTCTGCAGACAGCATATGCTCGAAAGCGCGGGGAAAGTGCCGCTGCACGACCGGCAGGAACACCGTGCTTCCCTCCTGCTCGGCCCCAATCACGGCAAGCGTTGCCTGATGCTGCGGGAAGACCATTACGAACTGCATGAAGATCCCGATGGCGAGGTAGGCACCGTCGGCTGCAGTGGCCCACTGGTAGCCGTAGTTATCTTCGCCGTGAGATCGCGTGGCCTGATTTATCCACGACTCCGACAGGATACGGCGTCCCTGCCACAGGCCTCTTTGCGCATGCACTACACCCAGCTTGAGCAGATCCACCGTTTTCATGGTCAGACCGTTGCCACCGGGATTGATGTTGTCGGGCCCGATATCCCACTGCTCGCCTGTGATACCCAGCGGCGCGAAGAAACGCGGCTTCAGATAGTCGTGCAGAGTCTGGCCGGTCACCCGGGTGAGTATTGCCGACAACATGTAACTGGCCGCGCTCGTATACGTGTAGGTCGTACCGGGCATGTGCACGACCGGAATCTTGAAGAACTCCGCCGTCCAACTGGTCTGGATTCCCCGCCAGATGGCACCCGAAGTCTCGGCTGCATGTCCCGCACGCATCGTGAGCAGGTCTTCGATCGTCATTGCAGCGAGTTTGTCATCCACAACGGCGGGCAGGTACTCGGGAAAGAATGAGACGACCTTGTCCTGGAGCTTGAACCGTCCTTCATCGAGTGCCATGCCGATCGCACTCGCCAGGACGCTCTTGGTGACGGAGTGCATGATGCGCGGACGATCGGCGCGATAGGGCCACGACCATCCTTCCGCGACCACCCGGCCGCCGCGATGAAGCATCAATCCGTGTAATTCGAGGCCGCTGGCTGCAGCGTCATCGAGAAACGCCTCCACGGCTGCCGCATTGACGTCGGCTTCACGAGGCTGGGCCCGTTCCAGCCCGTCTGTATAAGTTGGATCAGTTGCCTGGGATTCTGTCATTCCATTCCCCTCCGGTCCATTTTGTATTTTTATCCATTATAATGCAAACCGTCTCGACAGGGGCTGGCGGGCGGGCTGACTGGCACAATGGCCCGCCAGATTGTACATTTGCACGCCACGAGTATGCGCACCATGCACACCGCCAAGACCCAGCGCGCGACCGCGAAACCGCGCAAATCCGCTCCGAGTCCGCTGCAAGCCGAGCTGGCCGGACGTATCCTGAAGGCACTGAACGAGCAAGGTGCCGGCACCGGGCATCACCTGGTCGAACAGGATCTGTGCCGGCAGTTCGGTGTTTCCCGAACGCCCATCCGCGGAGCGCTCAAGCTGCTGGCTGATCAGGGCTGTGTCGAGTCGCGGGCCAACCGTGGCTTCGTCCTCCTCAAGCCGGTGACCAACGTCCCGGACGTCGACCCGGTTGACCCGCAGGACGAGGAAGACAAGCAGCTATTCGTGGCGATTGCACGAGCGCGTAACTCGGGCAAGTTGCCGGTGGAGGTCGCGCAACAGGAGCTCGTGCGGTTGTTCGATGTCAAACTGACGACGGTGTTGCGAGTCCTGCGCCAGATGGCCGACCTCGGCCTCGTGGAGCGCAAACCCGGCAACGGCTGGTCGTTCATGGCCTCGATCGATTCGAGCCGGACGCGCTCGGAGAGTTATGGCTTTCGCCGCGCCATCGAGCCTGCGGCGCTGCTGCAGCCGGATTTCCAGCTCGACCGGGAGTGGGCCAAGCGGTCGCGCGAACTGCACCTGGCGTTTCGCCGCAAGCCCTGGCGCGATGTGCTCGCAGTCAAGTTCTACGAGATGAACTCGGAGTTCCACGAACAGCTCGCGCGCTGCTCGGGCAACCGCTACATTTTGAGCGCAGTGCAACGGCAGAACCAACTCCGCAGCTTCATGAACTACCAGTGGGTGTACGGCGTGGAGCGCGTGCTTGCCTCGATTGACGAGCATCTCGCCATCCTCACGGCGCTCGAGGCCGGCCGGCATCGCGATGCCTCCGTGCTGATGGAGGGTCACCTCCTCGCGAGCCGCAGAACGAACGAGTTGCTGGCCCAGGTTCCGGAG
Source organism: Gammaproteobacteria bacterium (assembly GCA_028293745.1). Lineage (GTDB taxonomy): Bacteria > Pseudomonadota > Gammaproteobacteria > Steroidobacterales > Steroidobacteraceae > 13-2-20CM-66-19. The sequence continues at coordinate 11,715 of JAQGOF010000224.1, forward strand.
TAACCCACCGGGCCGGGCTCCCCCACGCCGAAGAATTTGACCATGATTGTCCGTCAGTACTTCCATGCGACCGAGAATTTGACACTGCCCGGCGGTCCTTCGGAGAGCACGAGCCCCCCGGTCGATGCCCAGTAGCGCCTGCGGGTGATGTTTTCACCGTTCAACCGGAGCAGCAGCGTGTGACCACCCAACAGGGTGGAATAGGAGGCGCCAGCGTCGAGCAGTGTGTAACCGGGAATGAATGCGCTGTTCAGCTGGTTGATGGCCCGGGGCCCGGTGTAGTAGGCGCCCGCAGTGACGCTGAGGCCGGCCAGCAGCCGGGTCAGCCGGTATTCTCCAGCTATGGAGAACTGCCGCTTCGGCACGTTTTCAATCTGCCTGCCGTTGGAGGTTGGAGTCACCGTTGTTACACCTTTGACCGTCACAACGGTTGTCGGTGCTCCATTGACCTGCTCGGCCTCGAGGAACAGAGCACTGCCGTAGATTGAAAGGTCGCGCGTGACCTCACCGGTCACACTGACCTCTTCGCCCTTGTACTGCGCACGGCCATCCTGCACATAGAAGTTCTGGGCGTTCGTGTACGTGGAAGCGCGATTGATCGCGAAATAGGCGGCCTGGATCAGCAGGCCTCTCCTGGGCTCGACTTTAATGCCAGCCTCACGCTGCGTACTTTCGGTAGCGGGCAGCTGTTGACCGTAGTTGTTCGCCAGAATGGGCGCGGCGGGCGTCGTCTCGAGTCCTTGAATGAACGTCCCATACAGACTGGCCCACGTGCGCGGCTTGAGGACAAACCCGTACGAATAGGACAACGGTGTAGCACGGAACGTGTCCACATTGGTGGTCACATCCGACTCCGTGTAGTCCGAATAGCGGACGCCGCCGAGCAGATCGAGCCAGTCGATCACCTTGAGCCGGTCGAACGCATAGTAGCCGACGTCCTTGATCCGCGTGGTGTCCGCGAATTCCGGCGGTATCGGCGTGTACGGGATGGGCACGGGATTGTAGAAGTTCTGTTGGCACGTCACGGGCTTCGCCGTCGGCGTCGCTCCCGGACACAAAGCGGCAACTGTAGCCGGCGAGACCTGGTTCTTGACGTTCTCTGAAAACCCGAAAATCACCTCGTGCACCAACGGCCCGGTGTAGAAAGTGCCCGCTATTTCAGCGCGGGCGTTCTTGTTCTCATAGTGGTTCTCCTGCAGCCCGATGCTCAGCAGGCCATCGCCGGTGGCGTAGTTGGTCGGATTCAGCGTGTTGAAGCGCCGGTCGCGCAGCAGGTACGAGTCACCCGCATCCACTGTTGCGCTCCAGGTCTGTGTTATCCGGTAGTTGGTGTGCAGCAGAACGTTGCTTTCCCGGGCGTGATTCACCGCCCAGTCGGGGCCGAAATTGGTGGCTGGGTCGAGCAGCGGCGGCAACTGGATCGTCGGATACAGGTTGCTCACGGTCGATTTCGGCGGCGTCAGAAATCTGAATACACCGGGCTCGACGACGTTCTTGTACAGGTACTCGGCATCCAGGCTGATCGTCAGCCCCTCGATGGGCTTGAAATCAAACGCGCCCGCGAACAGCGCACGGGTACCGGCCGTGTTGTCGATACCGGAATCAACGTGTCCGTACACTGCGTTGAGCCGGGCCCCGAACATGCCCCAGGTATCACCGAAGTCGATATGGCCGGCCGCCGTGCCGTGATCGTTGCCAAAACCTTCGACGGACAGATAGGTCTCCGGCGTGGGCCGCTTCATGGTCAGATTGATGATGCCGGACGGCGTTGTGAAGCCGTAATACAGCGCAGAGGCTCCCTTGAGCGCTTCGACACGATCCTTGTCCTCCAGTGGCAGATCGATCAGATTGATGATCGGCAGGCTGCCGTTCAGACGATAGTTGGCGCGGTTATCCACCGCTATGCCGCGGATGGAGAGGTTGTTGTAGACCGTTGGACTCGTCTGCGAGCTCGTGACCCCGGCTGTGTTTCGCAGAGCATCAAACAGGCTGCGCGCCTGTTGTGACTCGATCACCTCCGAGGGAACGACGGCGATGGTCAGCGGCGTATCGAGCTGACGGGCGCCGCGGAAACTTCCTGCCTGGACGAGGTCGGCGCTGTAGCTCGCCTTGCGATCGCTGGTCACGACTACTTCTTCGAGCGTCAGTGGAGTCTTGTCTCCTGAGGCTGACGCGCCCGTGTCCGCAGCCGGCGCATCGGCGGCTGGCGCGTCCGCGCCTGTGGCGCTCCCGCCCGCCGGCATTCCCGCTAGCGCCGCGCCGGTCAGCAGCAGCGCAATTGCCCCGCCGGCAAACCCCAGCCGGAACCGCACCCCAGTGCCTTTGAGCATCTTTTACCCCTGATGAAATGAGGCGTTTATGCAGGTGATCACCCAAACGTATCATGCAGTCTAAAAAGATAATATTGTCTTTTTACACCTATGAGTACAATTTGTCACGCTCGAAAACGCCTCTCAGCTGACGAGGGCAGCCGCCTCCAAGGCCGGCGTTGCCGCGAGAAGCTCGCGGGTGTACTTGTGCCGCGGGTCATTGAAAACGGAAGGTACGGGGCCCTCCTCCACCACCACTCCGCCCGACATCACCACCACCCGGGCGGCGATCTGGCGAACTAATGCGAGGTCATGGGTGATGAACAGGCATGCAAAGCCGTATTGCCCCTGGAGTTCCCGGAACAAGGCGAGCACCTGCTGCTGGATGGTCATGTCCAGCGCCGAGACCGGTTCATCCGCGACCACGAGCCGCGGCCGGCATACGACCGCCCGCGCAATCGCCACGCGCTGACGCTGCCCGCCCGACATCTGGTGAGGAAACCGATCGCCGAACGAGGCCAGGCCGACCTCGTCCAGTACAGCGTCAACGCGCGCAGCGCGCTCCGCCGCATCGATGTCAGCATGACGCAAAGTCGCTGCGACGATATCGCGCACCCGCAGCCTGGGATTCAACGACGAGTACGGGTCCTGAAATACAAGTTGGGCCGAACGACGGAATTGCTTCCGTTGCGCAGGTGTCATCCGGGCCAGCTCGATCCCGTCGAAGCGGATGCTGCCGGCTGCCAACGGCTTGAGGTCGAGAATGGCTCGGCCGAGCGTTGTCTTACCGGACCCACTGGCCCCCACAATCGCAACGATTTCGCCTGAACGTACATCCAGGTCCACGCCATGTACCACCTGTGTGGGCGTACCCGCCCGCCACAGCCCAGGGCGCCCGGGATATTCGATGCAGGCGTTCCTTACCTGCACTACGATCGGCTCCGAGGCTGGTACCGCCGTGCCTGCAGTAATGCCGCCGCGCAAGGAGGCCACGAGGCGCTGTGTGTACGGATTTCGCGGGTCGGTCAGGATCTGACGGGTTGTGCCACTCTCCATCAGACGTCCCTTCTCGAGCACGATTGCCCGCTCCGTGTAGCGAGCCACCAGCCCCAGGTCGTGGGTGATCAACAGGACCGCCGCTCCTTCGTCATGGGCCAGTTCCACCATCAGCTCCAGCACCTCACGCTGGCTCAGGGTGTCGAGGGCAGTCGTCGGCTCATCGGCGATCAGCAACTTCGGTTTCAGCAGCAGCACCGCTGCCAGCATGATGCGTTGGCGCATGCCGCCCGAGAATTCATGCGGGAAAGCGGACAGGCAGCGCACCGGATCGTTCATCCGCACACGCTCCAGCATAGCCAGTGAGTGCCGCCGGATTTCTCCCCTGGACAATTGCCGGTGCAACTGCAGGCCTTCGGCCAGTTGACGGCCAATCGTCATGGCGGGATTCAAGGAGACCATGGGCTCCTGGAAGACCATTCCGATCTGGGCGCCGCGGATCTTGCGCATGTCAGGCCCGCTGAGTTGGGTCAGATCGCGTCCCTCGAGCTCGATCCGCCCGGCCACGCGCCGGACACCGTCCGGGAGCAGATTGAGGATCGAGCGGGCAGCCAGTGTCTTGCCACTTCCCGATTCCCCGACGACCGCTACAAACTCGCCTGGCGCCACGTCAAATGAAAGATCGTCCAACAACGGTGCCGAGCCAGCCCTCGCGCGCCCTGCTGCCTCGATGCGCACACCCGCGAATCGCAGCAGTGGCGTCGCCAGTGCTGCGATCATGTCTCTCTCCAAGGGTCGAGCCAGTCGCGTAGGGCATCGCCGAGGAGATTGACTCCAAGCAGCGTGCCGGCAATGCACAAGCCCGGAACGATGCTGAGCCAACTCGCAACGTCCATGTACGGGCGCGACTCTGACAACATGTTCCCCCATGTAGGGGCCGGCGGCGGAACTTTTACCCCCAGGAAACTCAATGCGCTCTCAGACAACATAGCCCAACCGAACAGGCTGGTTGCGAGTACCACCACCGGTGGCAACACGTTCGGGAGGATGTGACGTGCGATGGTCTCGAGCGGGCTATCACCCGCGGTCCGCGACGCCTCGATGAATTCACGCTCACGGATCGATAGCACGGTGGCACGGACCACGCGCACAACGGAGGGCGTATATGCAGTGCTAAGCGCCAGGACGATGCTGCCATCACTCGAACCAAGCACTGCAATCAGGGCAAGCGCCAACAGTATCCCTGGGAACGCCAGGACCGCGTCGGTGATCATCATGAGCAGCCGATCGGTCCAGCCACGCAGGTAGCCGGCCAACAGTCCCAGTGCGGTGCCTACCGTGATGGCTACTGCAACCGTCGCAAGTGCGACCAGCACGCTGATTCTTGCTCCGAGCATCGAGCGACTCAGAACGTCACGCCCAAACTCGTCCGTTCCGAACCAGTGGCGCAGCCCTGGGGAGCCAAGGGGGTGGGTGAGATCAATCGCAATGGGGTCGTAGGGCATCCAAAACAGCCCGATTCCGATGGTCGCCAACAGCGCCCCGACGAGAGGAATCCCGACGAGTGCGTTCAGGCCGACATGGCCGAGGCGGTCCATCATCGTGCTGTCACGCGCGGATCGAATAACGGGTAGCACAGATCGACCAGGAGGTTGACGACGACATAGACAACCGCCGTGAACAACAGGCAGCCCTGCACGACGGGATAGTCCCGCGCCAGAACCGAATCGACCATCAATCGGCCCAGACCCGGCAAGGTAAACACCGTTTCGATCACCGCGATGCCGCCGAGTAGATGTCCGAGCGTCAATCCCACCAAGGTCAGCGTCGGCGCGAAGGCATTTGGAAAGACGTGTCGAGTGAGAACGACTCTCTCGGACAAGCCCTTCGCGCGAGCATGAGTTACATAGTCGAGCTGCAGGACGTCGATTGAGCTGGAGCGCATCATTCGCGTGAGCACGCCGCTCTCCGTGATCGTCAGCGTCATCACCGGCATCACGAGAAACAGCATTGCCTGCATGGCACTTTCGGAAAATGGGATGTAGCCGACAAAGGGCAACCAGCCGAGTTTCAGACCGAACAGCAGCAGCAGTACCATTCCCAGCCAGAAACTCGGAATGGCCAACACAACGGTGGCGGCGCCGACCACCGCCAGATCGATGGCGGAGTTGCGGCGCCAGGCCGCAATGAGGCCGGCGCTCGCTGCAATCACGGTTGCCGCGGTCACGGCCACGAGCACTACTGCCGCCGTCAGCCCGAAGCGCTGCAGAATCAGCCCGGCCACCGGCTCGCCGCTGACAATCGAACGTCCCAGGTCGCCTCGCAGGGCATGCTGGAGCCAGGACACGAATTGGACCGGCAGCGGATGATCCAGCCCGAGGTCGGCACGCACACCGGCGAGTGCGGCCGCATCCGCACCCTCGCCCAACAGCACCAGCGCAGGGTCTCCTGGAATGAGCCGGATGAGCAGGAACACCGCCAAGGACACCAGTGACAAGGTCGGCAGAGTCAACAGGAGTCGTTTTAAAATGTAGCTGAGCATGTCGTGTTGCGGTCAGTTCAGGCCTACGCCCCACAGCCGCTGTTGGGCTGCCATCCAGTTCTGGTAACCCGTGACATTGGAGCGCACGACGGCCAGCCGCGACGAATTGAAGAGCGCCACTGCCGGAACTTCATCCAGAAAATCGCGCGTCAGCGTATCGAACACCGGCTGACGTGCCGCGGCATCCGCCGATATCATCGTCTGCGCCAACAGCTCGCGCGAGCGTGGCGTGTCCCAGACCTTGCGGGGCTCCTCGCGTTTGTCGCCGATGAAAATGCCGAAACTCAGTGTCGGATCGAGCCGGGCCGAGAAGGATTGCACCATCAGCTGATAGTTACCAACCGTGTAGCGCGACAGGTGCGCCGGCCAATCGACGGCATCGATCTGCAGGTGGATGCCAGCCTGCGCCGCCATAGCCTGGATCACGACCGCCGTGTCGAACATCTGGGGATCGCGTCGGCTCGTGATGAGTTGGATGGGGCGCTGTCGTATCCAGCTGCGCTCAGCAGCCGGCGGGCTTGCGCCACGTCGGGCTGCCTCAGGCGCGCCTGGACGGGACCATGAAACGGGCTTGCCACGGGAATAGGTGAATTATCCGCAGTTCCGGTCCCCCAGGTGATGGCCTTTGTCAGGCCGGCGGTATCGATCGTAAGCGCGATCGCTCTTCGCAGCCTGACATCGCTGAGCAACCGGTCGCGGGTTTGAATGAGCAATGCATAACAATCCAGGATCGGAACCAGTTGGAACTTGAGGTCCAGCCTGCCGCGGATTCCGGTGAGCTCCGAGGCGGCGAGATTGTCGAGTATGTCCAGGCTGCCGCGGATCAGTGCCGCCCGGGCGGCTGAGCTGTCCGGAATGACCAGAAAGCGGATGTGATCCACCAGGGCATACTTGCCTCCCGCGTTGCCGTCACGCGCGCCAGGCAGCGGCGAGTAGTGCGCAAAGCGGTTGAGCTCGATGAACTGATTGTGGCGCCATTCGCCCAACTCGAAGGGGCCGGTACCGATGGGCGCGCGCCAGTTTCCGTCTGCATCCACTGAGTCCGGATGCAGGATGCCCGTGCCTCCGCAATCGGCCCTGACCAGTGTGGTGAGGAACATCGGAGCCGCCCGATCGAGCGTAACGGCTACCGTGTGCGGATCCGGCGCGGTGATCGACAATACACGCGCAATCCCATGGGCGCCGAACTCCGCGAGGCAGCGCCAGCGAGTCTGCGGCTTCAGGTAGCGTTGCAGCGACCAGATGACTTGCGCCGCGGTCAGCGGCGCGCCGTTATGAAAAACGACATCCGGGCGCAGCGTGAAGGTATACACCCGGCCATCGTCCGACACAGTCCAGCGGCTGGCCAACATCGGCCCGGGTGAGCCATCCTCCCGCGAGGCGACCAGTCCCTCCACGATGTGCAGCAACACAGCGTCGGTATTTTCATCGCGCCGGGTCCCCGGGCTGGTCGAGACAATGTCCGTTTTCAAACGGGCGCGCAGCACGGTGCCCGCGGCGGCGGCCACTTGCCAGGCTATGAGGCCAAGCGCGAGCGCCCCGCTGACAGCCAGGGTTCCCAGCGCGTGGGCGAGATGGGCACTACGAGCCACGACGATTGCAGGAATCCTGCGAAGCGGGTTCCCTGACAGTATTGTCGAGATTGCAATGTCTTTTCAAGCGCAAGAAGACAACTACTGGCCTGGGCAATCCGTGCCGGCCCGCGCCGGCCCCGGGGATTACTGCGGGCCGTCGCGCGGCTGCAGCGCCTCCGCAATGGTGTTCTCGCTCTCGGTGCGGATCGTCTGCTTGATATCGCTGAACTGTTTCCACACGGGTTGATCCACCAGGGTTTTTCGCACCTTGGCGATGATTTCCTCGCGCCGCCCAAAGGACTCCAGATTGCGGTAACGGAACACGAACAGAGAGTCCCAGGGACGTCCGACCGGGTAGCGATTCATGTAGATCCGATAGCTCCCGAGGACGCCCTCCCGCATCCAACCTGTCACCTGGGGAATGACGTACGCATCCACGTACTTCCTGTATTGGTCGGCGGCGGAGTACTCGTAGGGTATGACGTAGTAAACACCGTCCTTTTCCGGACCGGGATCGTCTGCCTGCCCTTCCCAGGGAAGGTCCGCTGAAAACGTATCGATCGGCTTCGCGAGCCGGAGCCCGGCAGCGTTCAGTCCACCCGGCGTGGTTCGCTCGATCTGTACCCAGCGCAGCGTATCGGCGTAATTCGCGAAGCGCAGAATCGTCATCGCGTCCCAGGTATAAGCCGTCGTGAGCGGATTGAACAGGATCTGATAGCCGCTGAGTACTCCTTCGCGCTTCAGTTTCTCCAATCGCGCCAGCATGTCTCGTTGCAGATACGTACGAAACGCGGGGCGGTTCGCAGGCTCGCTGCGATAGGCAATCAGGATGTGGGTGGGCCCGGTGGTCGGGGGAGACTGCGCAACTGCAGAGGCCGTCACGATCAGTGCGACGGCCAGAAACCGGGCAGCAAACAGGGTCGATCTCGTAGTGTTCATTGTTTCAGTGCACGTAGTCAGGATGAGAAGAAGGCTCCCACACGTCGGAGGCGGTCGCAGCCAACTCCCTGATGTTGGACCACATTCGCCCGCCGGGTACTAAAGGCTGACCCAGGAAGGCGGCCCTCGCGAAGGCAACCATGCGCACCGTGACCCGATCCTTCTCCTCGTCAGGCCACGTCTCAATGGGATGTCCGGCGCGCACGACCATCAATTCCTTCAAACCCTTCACGCGATTTATGGCATCGATGGAGCCTTCGACGCTGGACGCGTAATCCCACAGGCCGCGTCCGATGAAGAGCGCCGGCCACTTGCTGACGCTCGCGAGAATCGCCGAGCTCGGGAAGAAGACGATGTTGTACTCTTCTTGCGTCCCGGCGGTAAACAGGGGACGCAGCGAATCGCGCTCATCCGTCGGCGACGTGAGATAGCCGATGCCCGGTGTATAGTCAGCGACGTTCATGGCTGCCTTGATGTTCTTCAAGCCGACTGCGGGCCCGCATGAGATCACGGGCAGGTCGTAGTCGCAGGCCTTGTCAAAGTTGCGCGCCATTGCGAATCCGGTGGACATGGTGCCGCGGGAACTGCCCAGGAGAACCACCGGGATGTCGCCATTCCCGCCGGTCAGGAGATTCGCTGCCTCGAGGCCTTTGTGCTCTTCTCCCGCGGGAGTGAGCACCCGGATACCGGCTCCTGTCCTGAGATCGGCAATCACCTTGAGCAGGTCGCGCCCCTGCTGCACGGTGTTGGTGTCGCTGAAACCACCGGACACGCCCACACCCCGGCGGTCATAATTGAGCACATCGTAACCGGCGGCGTTGAATACATGCGCCATTTCGCGCCAGCTGCGCTCGCCGGAGGCGCCCGTAGTCTCGTCCGGGTAAACACGGTTCACAGTGTGGCCGGTAGCCGTGTCGAAGTAGTACAGCTGGTTTTTCGGATCCTCGATTGCCACGATTCGTCCGCCGCCACCGGCTGTCATGACGATGAGCGCGCGCACCCTGCCACCCTTGCCATCGTCAATCCCCTGCCCCACCTGGTACCAGCCCCGCAACTTGATGTCGTCCATCCAGTTGAGCTTCACGCGCTCATACGGCTCCGGTGGCGCGGTGAACTCGACGGTGAAGGTATGGCTCTCGTCCTCTGCGATGCTTTCGCGATAGGGCGCCTTCGCAAAGAAGGCCGGGCGGCGGATCGTCTTCAGATCCACGTTAGGATTGTCGGAGTCGATCTTACCGAGCAGTAGGTATCGCGCCCCGAGCGGTGGTCGTGCTCCTTGTTGGGCGGGCGGCGCGCGAGGACGACCTTGTTGACCTTCTCAAAGCAGGTTTTGTCGAGCTTGCACTCGGCCCAGCGCTGCCTCAGCTTCTGATCCGTGAATTCGTCGACGTAGAAGTCGCCCTTGTATTTCGCAGGCGGGCGTTGTGCTGTGACCGTGAAGGGTATGCAGGTTGTGGGGCCCAGCTTGGTTGGCAGAAGATATCCGGGCAGCGTCAGGTCGCGATCAAACCCGGCGTGAGCCTGGCATTCGGGCGCCGGCCCTGCTGCAGCAACGCTGGCCGCGCCGGCAGCGGCCGCACCGGTTTGACCGGCGACCCAGGAAATTGCGGTCAGCAGATAGACAGCCCGTGCTTTGGTTACCATGTCAGTGATTGATCCCTCGCGCGATATCGGCGGAAACCTGCTCGAATGCATACACAACAGACCATCGTAGCGAACATCATCCATGCCATCGGTGAACCGGACTTCATGGCCATCACCGCGGAGTCGATTCGACGTTACATCGCGTTCGAGCTCGTAGCGATCGTGGCACACCGGCACAACAGCCAGCCGGCTCTCCTGTTCGATAACTTTGCCGTGGCCGGTGGACACCGCGGGATGGAGAATTACATTGATGTCACATACGCCGTCAACCCAATTCTTGTTAAGGCGGCGCGCCAGCGAGGCGCGTTCCGCGCGCGGGACTTCACCATTCGGGATACCGACATCGACGCTAACCTCGCGTCCTACCTGGTGAAATCCGCGGACGAAGAGCTCGGCTTCCGCACCGTCGGATGGCCTGAGCGACTGGAGGAAATCGGCTTGTATTTCAAGTCAGGAGCCGGGATGGTCGAATTGAGTCTGTATCGGCAGCGCGGGCCCCGTGCGCTCGACTGCGCGACGCTGCGAGAGCTGGAACAACTGCGGACACCGCTCGCGGCGGCCTTCGACAAACACGCAACGCTGGCGCCGCAAGCTGCCTCTTCCGTGTCAATGTTGTCGGCCCGGGAGATACAGATTACCGAGTTGCTTCTGCAGGGTTGCGGCTCGCCGCAGATCGCGGCCAGCCTTGGCATCAGCCGCCATACCGTCAAGGACCACCGCAAGCGGATATTCCGCAAGCTCGGGATCGGCACGCTCGCCCAATTGTTCGCCCTGTTCAGACGCTTCGAGCCGTAAGCTTCGGAACCTGCCCCCTCCCGGGGAGGGATGGCGCCGGTGGCCGAGTGAGGGCATGCTGGCTGGACCAACAAGCTGGGGAACAGCATGCGTTACGCCCGGATGCCGATTGAAGTCGAGTCGCCCGAGGAGTACGGCTACGGACGCATCCGTTACAACCTTGCCGAGAGCTCGGTTGCCGATCGCAGCCTGTCGGATCTGAATCTATCGATTCCGGACCTGACCCTGCTGTATGGCGAGCATCGCGGCAATGAAGGCCTGCGCGCTCTCATTGCAACGGAGGCGCCAGGGCTCGTGGCCGCGGATGTCCTGATTACGAGCGGTGCCGCTGGCGCCTTGTTCATCATCGCCACTGCGCTGCTGCATCCTCAGGACCACCTGGTGGTGCTGCGGCCCAACTATGCGACGAATCTCGAAACGCCACGCGCCATAGGCTGCGCGGTCACGCATATCGACCTTACCTTCGAGGAAGGTTTCAAGATAGATTTCGATAAGTTGGCAGCCGCGGTCACGACGCACACGAGACTCATCAGCGTCACATGCCCGCACAATCCCACAGGCGTCATGTACAGCGAGAGCGAACTGCGCCTGCTCGTTGAGCTGGCGAGAAAAACCGGGTGTTATCTTCTGGTTGATGAAACCTACCGTGACCTGTCGTACGGCACATCGTTGCCACTTGCGGCATCGCTTGCCGCACATGTCATCAGTGTCTCGTCCCTGTCGAAGGCTTATGGTGTTCCGGGTCTTCGACTCGGGTGGTTGATTACGAAGGACCCGCGGCTGCAGGAGCTGTTTCTGGCAGCCAAGGAGCAGATTAGCATCTGCGGCAGCGTGATCGACGAGTGGGTAGCGCACAGGATCCTGGTAGAGCGGACCCGCATTCTCGAGCCAATACGTGCAGAAATGCGCCGCCGGCTCAAAGTTGTGAGTGAATGGATCGCCGGGGAGGAATTGCTCGAGTGGGTACCGCCGCAGGGGGGTGTTGTCTGCTTTCCCCGCATGCGCGGTCACAACGCTGAGCGCGCAGCCGCGTTCTACCGGCAACTCACGGAAACACACGGTACTCATGTCGGCCCGGGGCACTGGTTCGAGATGCCCGATACATACTTCCGGCTCGGTTACGGATGGCCGGCGAGCCGGGACCTCGAATGCGGTCTCGAGGCCATCTCGGCCGCCTTGCGGGCCTGAGCTCTTTACAACCGATGGGCCCACGGGCCTAATCTTTCTGCGCAGTCCATGCAGGAGCCTGTCAAAATGACCACGATGTCGTTGTTCGAAAGAATCAAACGGGCCCACAGCGCAATCAGGCCGCAGGTGTCCGTCACGCCTCTTGAGCGCAGCCGCCCGCTGTCCAATGCACTTGGGTGTGAGGTTCTGCTCAAATCGGAGCACCTGCAACCCACGGGCACGTTCAAGATCCGCGGTGCCACCAACAAGATTCATGTTCTCGGGGAAAGCGGCCGGCGTACGGGCGTGATCACCGCTTCGACCGGCAACCATGGGCAAGCAGTTGCCCGCGCGGGCGCGCTCGCAGGTGTACCCGTAACCGTGTATGTCGCAGCCTCCACTGCGCGATCGAAGATGGAGGCAATCAAAGAACTGGGCGCCGAGCTGGTCGTCGTGGAGGGAAATCCTCTTGCTGCGGAGCTGCAGGCACGCAGCCGGGCCGCGGAAGAGAGGCGACCCTACATCTCTCCCTACAATGACCTCGATGTCGTGGCCGGTCAGGGCACGCTCGGGATGGAATTGATCGAGCAGGCACCGCAGCTCGATGCGGTGTTCATCTCGGTCGGCGGCGGCGGATTGATTGGCGGAACCGGCACCGCGATCAAGAATCTGCGCCCGCAGACGCGCGTGGTGGGCGTCTGGCCTGAAAACTCTGCCTGTCTGTTGAAAGCGCTCGAGGCAGGCCAGATCATTGATGTGCCGGAAAGCCCGACGCTGTCGGATAGCACCGCCGGTGCCGTGGAGCCTGGATCGGTGACTTTTCCCATCTGCCAGTCGGTCATCGATCAGACCATGACCGTCAAGGAGTCTGAGACTGCTGCCGCGATGCGCAACCTCGCCGCGGCGGAACATTGGATCGTGGAAGGTTCCGCTGGCGTGGCGCTGGCCGGGCTGATCAAGGTGGCCGATGCCTACAGGGGCAAGAAGGTTGCGGTAGTGTTGTGCGGCCGGAATATTGCACTCGAGACATTTCTCGCGGCGATCGGCACAGCGTGAGATGACTCGCACGATGTCGGCCGGCCTCAGAAGCGGGTCGGCCGTTTCTCAACAGTGGCGAACACGATGCAGACCGGGCTGCCACTGTGCACAGCCGCGCCGGCGGGACTCAGACCACCGTCCTGTTCATTGACCCGGAATGGGACGATGCTGTCACTCTCCTCGTTGGCGACGAACAGGAAGCGGCCCGCGGGATCCAGACCGAAGAATCGCGGTGTCCTGCCCTGCGAATCCGTCCAGCCCGCAGGTGTCAGGCGCCCGTCGTTCTGATTGATCGAGAAGGCGGCGACACTGTCGTAGCCCCGATTGGAGGCGTAGAGAAATCTGCCGTCGCGCGACACGGCAACTTCGGCGGCGCGGCTATTGCCGACAAACGTGTCAGGGAGTGTTGCTAGTACCTGAAATGGAGCAAGCCGCCCGGTTGTTGGGTCGAAATGACAGGCAGTCACTGTCGAGTCGAGCTCGCCCACGACGTAGGCGAACGAATTGGCGGGATGAAAGGCCACGTGCCTCGGACCGGACCCATCACGCGACCGGGGAGTGCCGGCATCAACCTGCTCCAACTTGCCGGCCTCGGCGTCGATGCGGAACGTGAATACCTGGTCGAGTCCCTTGTCGGGCACGATGACAAAGCGCCCGGATGGATCGAATTCGACCTGGTGGGGTTTCGAGAAGGGTTGCTCGATCCGATGCGGGCCGATCTGGCCGGTCAGGGTAATCTGGTCTGCCAGCCCGCCGACCGAGCCATCGGGATTGCGTGCCAGCAGCACGACACTGGACGAAATGTGATTGGCAACGACAATGAAGCGGTTGGTCGGGTCAATGGCGAGATGCACGGGGTTTTTGCCAAACGTGCCGGCGCTGTTGATAAAGGTCAGTTTGCCGGTCGCGGGCTCGATGCGGAACGCACTGATATCACTGAGATCGCCGTGCACCGCATACAGAAACTGGTGTGTGCGGTCGAAGGCCAGATAGGCGGGGTTGGCCAGCCCCGACACGAGCTGCAGGTGAGTCCAACGCCCGGTGGCCGAATCCTCCCGATATACATTGATGCCGTCTCCCCGAGCATTGCGCTCTCGCGTCGTACGTGAGCCTACATATCCAAAACAGTTAGACGGCTCGTGCATATCAGCGTGCGCCTCGTGCGGCGTCGATCGGGCGGATGCCGGGTAGCGGCCGCTGTCGGCCAGCGCACCGCCGGCGACTGCTGCAGCGGCTCGGAGAAACCAACGTCGTGTGCTCCACCTATATTGCATTTTGTGATAACATACTGCAGTAGTAGGGCGTAACGCAACGCAGTCGCCTATCGTCCGTTGCTGTGCCAGGCGCTGCCGACGGGGCGAGCGCCAGGTACGAAGGAATGATCCATGGCGAGAAGCAGTCTCACCGCACAACTCGCGGCGCAGATCCTCGATCACATCCGCGCCAACGACTTGCCTCGCGGCCAGCACCTCCCCAGCCAGGCCCTGGCGGACGCCTGCCGTGTTTCACGGGCGCCGATCAACTCGGCCTTCAAATTCCTGCGGAACCTGGGGGTCGTGCGCTTCGAGTCGAACCGCGGCTACTTCCTCGCCGCGGATGCGAACGAGCTCGCGGCGCTGAAGCTGCTCGCGAACGAGGAAGGTGACGAGGACGATGCGTATTTCGAGATTGCCGAAGACCGCCTGTCCGGCAAGCTGCCAGCGCAGGTGACGGAGAGCGAGTTGATGCGGCTTTACCGGCTGCCCCGCAGCCGGCTGGTGCGCATTCTCAGCAAGATCGCCCAGGAAGGCTGGATTGAGCGGCTCCCGGGGCACGGTTGGGAGTTCCGCCCCACTCTCACCGACCGTAAGAGTTACGAGGCCGGATATCGATTTCGGGCCAGCATCGAATCCGCTGCGGTCCTCGAGCCGGGTTTCAGGATAGATCGCGATGCGTTCCGCGCGGCGCGTGAACAACAGCAGGCGTTGCTCGAGGCAGACCTGAAAAAGCTGTCGCGCGCGCGGCTGTTCAGGATCAACACCGAGCTGCACGAGACGATTGTTGCGTGCAGCGGCAATGAGTTCTTTTTGGACGCCCTCAAACGTGTCAACCGCTTGCGACGCCTGATCGAATACCGGGTCACGGTGGACCGATCCCGGCTGAACCGGCAGTGCCGCGAGCACCTGAAGATCCTCGACCTTCTCGAAGCAGGCAACGTCACTGCGGCTTCCGCCTTCCTGCGCGAGCATATCGAAGGGGCCAACACCCTGAAGTCGCCCGGCGTCGAGCCACTGCCGGGCGCCAGGAGGAAGAAAAATCCGGCCTGAAGATTCGCTCACGCCTCGATTGTCGTTGATAATTACATTATGCAATCGGCTCATTCTTCCACACATCCTGCGGCGCTTCTCCAAGGAGGCACGACACCCATGAAGATACTCGTTCTGCCCGGCGATGGTATCGGCCCTGAGATCACTCGCTCTACGCTGGATGTCCTCAGGGCTGCGGATGAAGTCTTCTCTCTCGGCCTCGAATTCCAGACACGCGACATCGGCTTGGCCAGCTTGAAGTCACAAGGGACGACGCTGCCTTCCGAGGTGATGAGACTCGTACCGGAAATGGATGGAGTAATCCTGGGACCGGTATCTCACTACGACTACCCGAGCCGGCAGGAAGGCGGCATCAATCCATCTGCTGAGCTGCGAGTTGCCTTTGAGCTCTACGCCAATATCCGGCCCTCCCGCTCACGGCCCGAGCTGTCCATTCTGCGCAGGCCGATGGACCTGGTCATCGTCCGCGAGAACACCGAAGGCTTCTATTCGGACCGGAATATGTTTGCGGGCAGCGGGGAGTTCATGCCCGACCCCGATATGGCACTATCAATCCGCAAGATCACCGCCAAAGGCTCGGCGCGGATCGCGCGGGCCGCATTTGAGCTTGCCCAGCGCCGCAAGCGAAAAGTGACGGCAGTACACAAGGCCAACGTAGTGAAGCTCTCGGATGGGCTCTTCCTGCGCGAAGTTCGCAAGGTGGCGGCGAGTTTTCCGCAGGTCTGCCTGGACGAGCTGATCGTGGATGCCACGGCCGCGCTCCTCATCCGGAACCCGGATCGCTTCGATGTGATCGTCACGACCAACATGTTCGGGGACATTCTGTCCGATGAGGCGGCGGAACTCTCGGGCAGCCTGGGCCTTGGCGGCGCCATCAATGTGGGAGATGAGATCTGCATCGCCCAGGCACAGCATGGCTCGGCACCGGACATTTCAGGCAGGAACGTTGCAAATCCTACCTCGCTCATTCTATCGGCCGCGATGTTGCTGGACTGGCGCGGCCGCCGGGACAACGAACCTCGCCTGATTGAGGGCGCTACAGCCATTGAAAACGCAATCGATCAGGTTTTGAGCGAGCCGTCCACCCGCACGCGCGACATCGGCGGAGAGTTGGGGACTGACGGGTTCAGCGCCGCCGTTTGCGCTGCTATCCGCAGTCCCGGCCCATCGCCTCGAGCAATTGGGAGTCATCGATGAACCAGGAACCAGATCACACGAGGCTTCGGACGACCGCTGCAGCGGCAGCGATCATTCGACCGTCACAACTGACCGCGCGGGAGCGCGGAGGCGGGGTGCGTACCATCCCGCTGGTTACCCGGGCACACGGGGCCACGACATTTATCAATGGCATTACAATTTTCGACCCGGGTGCGGCAGTGTCCCTGCATCGTCATAACTGCGAGGAAAGTGTGGTGATCCTGGAAGGTCAGGCGATCGTCGAGATCGATGGCCACGAATTCGACATGGGCCCTCAGGAAACGACCTTCTTGCCGGCCAACGTCGCGCACCGGTTTCGAAACGCCAGCAGTACGCAGAGCATGCGCATTTTCTGGACCTACGCCTCGGTTGATGCGAATCGTACGATTGTCGCGACAGGCGACACGCGTCGTATTGACGCGGAGCACGGTACCAGTTCTGCATGAACATGCCGGGACCCAGACCGATCAGGGTTTCACGCTCGGGTGAGTCGAGGGCTCCCAGATATCGCTCGTGGTGGCCACCAATTCCCTCATGTTGCTCCACGTTCGGCGGCCAGGAATGGTCTTGTGATCGAGGACAACGGCCGTCCCATAGGCAATGATCCGGTCCTGGACCCGCAGCTTCTCCTCGGCGGGCCATGTCTCGTAAGGGTGTGGACCGCGCACCACCACGAGATCCTTCAGACCGTTCACACGGCTGAAGGCGTCCATCGACCCTTCCAAACCATCCGCGTAACACCACAGGCCGCGAGCGAAGAAGGCGCCGGGCCATTTGTGGATGCCCGCCAGGATTGCCGATGAGGGGAAGAACACGATGTTGTTTTCCGTCTCGATGCCGCCAATGAACAGGCCCCGGTCACGTCCGGGACGACGCCCGTCATCCTTCGGGGTCGTCTGGGATTCGAGGTAACCGACACCGCTGGAGAAGTCCGCCACCAGAATTGCGCCCTTGATGGTCTTGTCACTGACCGGCGGGCCGCAGACGATGTCGGTCAGGTCGTAGGTGCAGCTCTCGTCGAAGTTCATGGTCATGGCCCAGCCGCTGGCCATGGTCCCGCGAGAGCTCCCCAGAAACATCACGGGCAGGCCGGCATCCGGCGCGCCCCCGCGCACCAGCGCCGCCGCGTCCTGACCCTGCGCGAGCTCGCCGTCAGGCAAGAGGGCCCGCATGCCCTGACCGGTGCGCAGGGCCGAAACGATACTCAACAGATCGCGGCCCTGCTGCAAGGTGTTGGTGTCACTGTATCCGCCGGAAATACCGACGCCGCGCCGATCGAGCGCCAGGACGTCAAAGCCTGCCTCATGCAGCCGGTACCAGAGCTGGCGCCAAACCAATTGTCCTTTCACGCCGGTTGTCGCATTGGGCCAATCGTCGTTGGGAATAGTCGCCCCGGTATTGGGATCAGCGACGTAGGCGACGTCGACAGGATCATCGATCGCGGTGACGCGGTCGCCGCCACCGCCGCTAGCAATGATCAGAGCGCGTTTCTTCCCGCCCTTGCCGTCATGAACCCCAGCGCCACGGATGTACCAGCCGCGCACCTTGATGTCGGCGGCCATGTCATGGGCCCGCTCATATGGCTCGGCCGGCTCGGTGAATTCGACGATGTAGGTCTGGTCGTCGGCCTTGGCGATGGCCTCGCTGTAAGGCGCGCGGGCGAAGAAAGCGGGACGACGAACGGTCTTCAGGTCAGTGTCGGAGCCCCTCTCATCGATCTTACCGAGCAGGAACCGGCCGTGCGGATCGTTGAGATTGTGTTCCTTGTTGGGCGGATGGCGGGCGAGGACCTGCTTGTAGACCCGGTCACGGCAGATGCCGTCCTTCTTGCAGGCCTCCCACCGCTCGCGCAGCTTGGCGTCAGTGAATTCATCCACGTAGAAGTCGCCTTTGTAGCCGGGGGGTGGCTTGACCGCGACGCTGGTGAAAGGAATGCAGGTCCTGGGGCCCGACCTGGTAGGTAAGAGATAGCCCGGCAGCACCAGGTCGCGGTCGTAGCCAACACGGACTGCGCAATCCGGCGCCGGCACAGGCGCGATGGTTGGATGGAAGGCCCCGGCCTCGTCAGATTGCCTGGACGTCGCGAGTGTCGGTTGCACCAACACCAGCAGGCTCAGCACGACCTCGAGGACAGCTTGCAACAACAAAGAGAGCCTCGTGAAGGAACGCTGTGCCTCAGCGTCGAAATCAGATGAGATCACATTCGGCCTCCGGGTCCGCTGCAGACGTTCAGCACGAAAACCATGTGTCGTTCAGCCGGTACCCTTGCGGAAACGGGTCTTCCGGATCAGTACCGTAATAGGAAACCCCTGTCAGCCAGGCACGGCCCCCAACGGTAGAGATAATCGCCTCTACACCGCCGACGGTGGTGTTGGTTTCTATGGCACAGGCGAACTCGGTCCCCAGCAGCGAGTAGTGTTTGAAGGGTTCGCCGACGGCGAGCTCACCTCGTGCGTGCATCAGCGCCATGCGCGCAGCGCTCCCGGTGCCACAGGGGCTGCGGTCGATACGACCTGGAGACACCACGACTGCGTTTTTTGAAACTTTGACGCCAGCCTCCACCGTCAACGGCCCGGCAAACAAAGTTTGATTGATCGTGTGGATGCCCGGGTTGTCCGGATGGGCGGACGGGAGCTGTTCCGCGGCCGCAAGCTTGATCCGTTCGCCGAGATCGACGAGGGCGCGCGCCTCGCTGCGCTCGAGCGTGAAGCCCAGCTCATCGGCCGAGACGATGACATAAATCATGCCGCCATAGGCGACATCGACGCTGATAGTGCCGAGTTGCGGTACTTCAACGGGCTTGCGCTCATGAAGTACAAAGGACGGCACGTTCCGGAACGACACCCGCCGGCATTTTCCGCCACTGCATTGCGCCTCAACGCGCACCAGACCCGCCGGCGTATCCACACAGAGCCGGGTCACCGGTTCAGTCATCGGGAACATGCCCGTCTCGAGCACCGCCGTGACTGTGCACATCAGGTTCGACCCCGACATGGGTGGGTAATAGTCGGACTCGATGACGATCATTCCAACGTCGGCCTCGGGGGAGATCGGTGGCGTGACTAGGTTGACGGCGGCGTTGGCACTCCCGCGCGGGTCAGACAGGAGCATCCCGCGAAGCCAATCCTGATTGCGCTGCAGGGCCTGCTGACGTTCGAACATAGACGTCGCCTGCGGCGCGATGACGCCACCGGTGATAACACGCCCGACCTCGCCTTCTGCGTGGACCCCGACGACCGTTATGAGTTGCTGCAATCGCATGCAGGAGATTGTGGATTGGATACAATCTACAGTCAATCGCTACCCGGCGTCCCCGCCCGGTGGTTCCGAAGGGCGACCAGCAGGGCCCTACCCGTGCCCGATATATGTTCGTGCAGAAATGCGACGGCTTGCTCCGTCTCGCGCAAAGCGCACAGACGCAGCAGCTCCCGGTGCTCCTGTTCCGCCAGCCCGCGACCATCGGTCAACAGCAAATGGAGCCTGATGTAGCGCTCGGTCTGCACATTGATGCCTTGCAAAATCGCCAGGGTCTGAACGCGATCGGCCGCCATGTAGAGGCGTTTGTGAAATGCCCAGTTCAAACTTCCCCAACTGGCCATGTCGCCCTGTCGATACGATTCCTCGAGCTCTCCCAGGATCACGCGCGCGTCCGCGATATCCTGGTCCGTACAGCGCTCGATGGCTCTGCGCAGGACGTCGCACTCGAGCATGGCTCGCAGTTCGAAGAGCTCTTTGATCTGCTCTGTCGGAATCGTCGTGACGACGGCACCCTTGTGGGTCTGCATCGAGACCAACCCGCAAGCCTCCAACTGTCGGAGCGCCTCGCGCACCGGCATTCGGCTCACGTCGTATTCAGCGGCGATAGCGTCCTGAATCAATGAATCACCGTCCCGAAACTCGCCATTCAGGATGCGCTCCTGAAGAGAGTCGCGCAGGCTCTCGGGAACACTTTGCCGCTTGATACGGCGTTCCTTGGTCTGCATCCGAGTTCGCGTCATTTGGATAGTCACCTTGCCTGCGCGGGCCCTTAGCTGTAATGTAGATTGTATCCAATCCATGGGGACTGGTGGAGAAAACAGCATGACAGCGACCTGGCGCGGCGTCTTTCCGGCCGTAACGACAAAGATGGACGAGGCGGGGCAGGTCAACCTGACCGCAACGCAGCACAGCATCGACCGCTTGATCGAAAATGGCGTGTCCGGCGTTGTCGTCTTGCCGATGCTCGGCGAAAACGCGTCTCTCACCTCAACCGAGCGCGAAACGGTCATTCGCGCGGCCGTCGAGGTGGCCGGTGGTCGGGTGCCAGTTCTTTCCGGCCTGGCCGAAATCACACTTGCGTCCGCGAAGGCGAATGCGCGCAATTACGAGGCGTTCGGCGCGCAGGGCCTGATGGTGTTCCCAAGCCTGGGGTATAAAAGTGATCCCCGCGAGACGGTGGCATGGTACCGAGAGATCGCGGCCGCCTCTTCGCTCCCGATCATGATCTACAACAACCCGATCGCCTATGGTGTCGACGTGACGCCGGACGTTCTGGAGATGCTTTGCGACACCAAAGAGATCGTCTGCGTGAAGGAAGAAAGCGGTGATATCCGCAGAATCACCGATATCGCGGTGGCGCTCGGCGACAGGTTCAGTGTTTTTTGCGGCGTAGATGATCTGATCGTCGAGAGCATGGCGCTGGGCGCCACAGGCTGGGTGTCCGGAATGACGAATGTCTGGCCAAAGCAATGCGTTGAGATTTTCCAGCTGTGTGCCCAGGAGAAATTCTCTCGAGCGCGCGAGCTCTACAGAATACTCACGCCCTCCTTCCATCTCGATACACACGTCAAGCTCGTCCAGTACATAAAGCTTGCCGAGCATTTGGTTTACGGCGCCCCTGAATGGACTCGGTCACCGCGACTTGCGCTGGTTGGCGCGGAGCGCGACTTCGTCATCGCAACCGTCAATGGCGCGATCAGGGGATTAGCCAACCCTGATCCAGGTTAGCAGGCGGACTCGGGGGACTGAGGCATGAAGCTGGGATTTGTCGGTTGCGGGACAATCGCGTCCGCGATGGTCACCGGACTTTGCTCCACGCGCAGCGCGGGCCCGATCACGCTCTCGCCGCGAAATGCGCAGGTTGCAGCTGGCCTCGCCTCCCGATTTGCAGATGTTCAGATTGCCCCGACGAACCAAGCCGTGCTCGACGCTTCCGAAGTTGTCGTATTGGCGGTGCGTCCTCAAATTGCTTCAGGTGTTCTTTCGGAATTGCGCTTCCGACCCGATCATCACGTCGTGAGCCTGATCGCCGCGCTCCCACTCGAATGCATACGGTCTGGAACTACCCCTGCCGCGTTGGTAACAAGAGCTGTTCCGCTGCCGTCCGTCGCCCTCAGGCAAGGGCCGACGGCAATCCATCCCCCAACACAACTCATCAAAGCGCTGTTCGAGGCCCTGGGGACTGCAATAGAGCTGGACGATGAGAGTGAATTCGATGCTTTCGCGGCCGCCACCGCAATCATGGCAAGCTACTTCACCTTTGCGAGCACCGTTTCGGGCTGGATGACGCGCAATGGCGTCGCACCCGACAATGCCCGTACCTATGTGGGCGAGATGCTGCGCGGAATGGCTGCAACTTCGCTGGCCGCGCCGGATCGCAGTTTCAATGCGCTGGCCGAAGAGCACCAAACCCGAGGCGGCCTGAACGAGCAGGTCCTGCAGTTGACTACGCGCGACGGGTCATTTGTCGCGTTGGATCGTGCCCTCGATACGGTTCTAAAACGTCTCCAGGCAGGAGCATCACAATAGTCGTCGAGCTCAGCTACCAAGCGCTGAGTTCCGGCGCAGCTCATTGCCGCGCCGGAATGGATGAAAAAACGCGTCGTGATCCGTGAGGTGGCCGGCCCACACGCGACGGCGGCCGCGGGAGACTCGCAATCAGACCGCTATTTGTTTGCCGCCACGGCCGTCGTGCGATGCTTTTGTGCCGCGATCCACTGGTTCGTTCTCGAGTCCAGCAGATCGAGAGGCAGGACGCCCCCGTTGAGCATCTCATCGTGGAAGGCGCGCAGGTCGAAACGTGTCCCCAGTTCCTTCCGGGCTCGTTCGCGCAGCTCCCGGAATTTGAGCTGGCCGAGCTTGTATGCGAGCGCCTGCGCAGGCCACGCAATGTAGCGGTCGGTTTCTGCCTGGAGCGTGGGCTCATCGACCGCGTCGGTTTTGCGAAAGAACTCGACTACCTGATCGCGTGTCCATCCCTTCGAATGGATGCCGGTATCGACGACGAGTCTCACAGCGCGAAACAACTCACTGGAGAGACGTCCGTAGTCGCTGACGGGATCCTGATAGAAGCCCACTTCCCGGCCCAGTTGCTCTGCGTATAGGGCCCACCCCTCGACGTAGCCGGAATTGCCGCCATGCTGGCGAAACTTCGGCAAATCAGGCAGCGTCTGGGCGACTGAGAGTTGCATGTGGTGCCCGGGAACTCCCTCGTGATAGGCGACAGCCTCATCGTCGATGAGAGAGCGTTGGCCGAAATTCGCAACTGCCACAACTACCCGGCCCGGTCGTTTGCCATCGGGTGTGCCTGTCTGGTAGTGCGTGGCGTTGCCGGGCTCGAAATCAGGCATCGGCTCGACGGTGACCGGTGCGCCAGGCACAACGCCAAACAACTCCGGCAGCTTGGGCTGCATTTGCGCGATGTACTTGCGGAAATCCTCGACAATTTGCCCAGCAGACACCGGCCGGTACTTCGAATTGTCTTTGGCGGCGGCGCGAAACGCCGCAAGATCGGTGAAACCTTCGCGCCTCGCAATGGCCAGCATGTCCGCCTGGATCCGATCGATCTCACGCAGGCCGATCTGATGAATCTGATCCGGCGTGAGCTTGCTGAGGGTCGTGCGGCTGCGAATGTCATTCAGATAGCGTTTCTCGCCGCCGGGCAATGTAGTAACCGACAATGTGGTGCGGCCAAACGGCGCATATTCCTCGGAGATGAACGCGGCAAAAGCCAGATAGGCGGGCAACACCTCATTGACGACCGTGGTCGTTATTTCTTTCGTCAGGCGCCGCTGTTCATCCTCCGGGATGACACTCGGATATTTCCTGGTCGGCGCCAGAAATGGATCACCCGCGATGACTCCGAGGCATTGGGCCGGCACCTTCTCGAGCAGAAAACGCACGGGCATGAGTTGATCATTCTTGCCGGCGCGCAGAACCTCCTCCGTCTGGGTAAACACGCGGGGGATCTGGTGAAGTCGGGATACGTAGTCCTCATATTGCTTCACCGAATCGAACGGCACAGCCAACGGCAGATCCGCCAGACGAACGTGCGGACCACTCATCTGGTTTACCGGCATCTCATATTCTTTGAAGTCGTAGTCTGCGATGCGCTGCTCGAGCACGCGAGCCATGACCTGGTGCGACAGAACATCCTGTTCGCGAAAGCCCGCCGTGGAAATGGCGTTCAACCGCTTCAGAAAGCCCGTATCGCGGCTGTGCTGGCTATTGACTCCCGCGATTGAAAAATCGCTCAACTGATCGTTGTAGCGGTAGTCGCCAAACGAGGTTGCCGCCTCCGGATGAGCCTTCAAATCAGACTCGTATTGCTCCTCGAAGAGGGCGTTCTGTTCCGCCAGGCGGGCTTCCACCGCGGATGCTTTACCAACTGCCGATGTCCAGCAAAGGATGGCAGACCAGGACAGAAGTCCAATGAGAGCTCGTTGTATTCGCATAGCCCATCATCTTAACATCCGTAAATCAGCCGTCACGAGCCCGGCGGACGGGCCAGCCTGAAGAAGTGTAAGCAGGCTGTAGTAATGCGCTGGCCAGGGAGCAGCAAGCCGCAGGCGACGTCTTCCGGCCAATCGCGCAACCGCAAACAAATAACACGGCGAACAGCGGCGACGCACGGACCGTGCAGATGTTGATTGCCACACCTCGTCTTCGGGCTCGCGAAGCGGATCGGCGAGAGGTGGTGGGCTGTAAGCTACCGAGACACTCACCGCCGGAATAGATCGTTACCGATGTGCTCGGAACAGACAGTTATCGAGTGGTCGGGGCGAGAGGATTCGAACCTCCGACCCTCTGCTCCCAAAGCAGATGCTCTACCAGGCTGAGCTACGCCCCGACCGGGCCCGCCCTCGAACGAGGGGGGCCGGCAGCCTAGCAGGTTTGCGACCGGACGCAACAGAATGCGCCGGTTTTCAACATAAATTCCTTATAAATTAGGAATTTACGAGCACCGATGCTACGTTCGAGGCAGGTGATGTCCGCCCGACTTCGGGCGGGCGTCTGTCGCGACTAGTCGCAGTGCGGCTCGGGGTATCGCACAGCGGGTAGTCCACAAGTAGTCCACAAGGGTAGTCCACAAACGGGTGGGCTGCCCCGAGGTCGCCCCATGTCTTCGAACCCCAGCACATTCAAGTTTCCTGCCCAGATCACGGCACTTAGCCCAATTGGCAAGTCATACGACATCGCCGACCCCGCCGTCCCAAACCTGCTACTGCGGGTCGGCCCTACTGGCACCAAGCGCTGGCTGTTCCGTTACCAATGGAGAAGAAAGCAAACGCGAATTTCGATCGGCCACTTCCCGGACGTCGGACTCGCCGAAGCGCGCGAACAGGCGATCAAACATCAAAATCAAATCAAGGACGGCATCGATCCCCGCGCGACTGAGCGCGGGATTGCCGGTCGCTCCGTGGGCAGAAAACCCGTGGACCGACCGGCCCCTGCCTCATCTGAGGCCGCGTCCCCGCAAGCACTTGCTCCTGCAACCGCGGCCGATGACCCCCTGTCCATACCCAAGCCTGACGATCCGGCGGACAAGCACAGCGTTCATTTCCTCGCCTACGAATACGTGGAGTTCTACGTCAAGCGCCAGCGAGAAGGCTCCCGCGAAGTGGTCCGCATTTTGAAAAAGGATGCTTTGCCGTATTGGCAGACACGCGACGCCAGGACCATCAGTTCACGAGAGATCATCGAACGGTTGGATGCCATCGTGAACCGTGGAGCGCCTGTCATGGCGAACCGAACCGCTCAAATCTTCGCTCAAATGTTCACCTTTGGAATCCATCGTTCCATTGTGACCAATTCGCCCGTGAATCTGCTCCTTCCGCCTGGTGGAAGTGAGAGCGCCGGCGATCGAGTGCTCTGCGACGACGAGTTACATCGATTTATCCATGGCTTGCCATTCATCGCGCAGACAGAAGTTCGCCGGCGCACATTGATGGTCCTGCTTCTCACAGCGATCCGCCGGGGATCGCTCGCTCAGGCGAAGTGGACGGAGATCGACTTCAACACCTGTGAGTGGCACGTCCCAGCAGAACACGACAAAGAGCGCCGCTCGCACATCGTTCCCCTAACAGGTTGGGCAGTTGAGGAATTAATCGCCTTAAAGCGGCTGAGCAAAGATTCCGTCTTCGTTCTTCCCAAGCGCCGAAAGAACAGAACCGATCAACCCTCCAGCGCTCAACTTATCTCCCGCAGCGTCAAACGCCTTCAGGGGCGGTTTCAGGCAATCGGAATAGCGCCGTTCACTCCTCATGACATTCGCCGCACCGCACGGACCCAACTTGCAAAGTTGGGCACGTCAGAGGACATCGCCGAAAGGGTCTTGAATCACAGTCGCGGTGAAATTATCAACACGTACGATCTACACAAATACGTCCCAGAGAAGCGAATGGCGTTGAAGCGATGGGAGTGCAAATTGCGAAGCCTCCTAGAAATGAGTCCCCCGAACCCCACTGCGCGCGAGCTGATTCGAAATTGGCTCAAGCAATAGGAGCTACCGAATGAGCGAGCAAGAGCTCGCTAAGGAAGGGCTTTCGAACGTTGGACGGCGGGGCCGCGGGATGATTGCCGCGGCTCTGCCCGTTCGCGGCTGACAAGGCAACTGACACTGATTTCCTGCACCTTGTCGAAAAAACACGTGGAGCAGCGCTTACGAGACGCGGAAGACTATCGCTGGATTGCATCTCGCAACAGTGCACGTGTGAGCATCAAACTCATCGATCCGGGACGCCTGCCTGAAGCGTTCCTGAGTCAGGCCCACCGGACGTTTGTCTGTCAAGCAGAAACCTCTTTGCGAGCAGCACAACTAGACGATTGGGGAGCTGCGCGCGCCAATGGCGCGACGCTAGCAGGCCAATCCATTCCATGCCGTATTTTGAGAACTGGAATGCATCGATTCCCGGCACCTCGGGCAGCGATGTGCCAAGCATATTCTCCAGCTCTTCGTAAGTCGCAGGCAGAGACAGGAAAGCTTCCGTGAAACCGCTACTCTTCAGTGCGGTCTCGTCACCGAGGGCCGCGTCGTAGTCCTGATCCGGCGACCAGGCATTCAAAGTGGTCCCGGCGAACAGGGGCACGACGCGCTCAGTCAACATCCGCCAGCCCCCCGCTGTCAGAATGGAACACCACAGCCCCATGGTGAGGAGGACAGTAGAGGTTGCCTGGAACTCCGTCGCCTCCTCGTGCCCATATCTCACCGCCACAAGATCCTCGAAACTATCGCTGCTGATCGGCGCGAACTTTTTCAACTGCTTCGCAAACCCTAGTCGGTCAACCAGCGTTAGCAGCCACCGTTCGGCCTCGTCGTACCGTTCGCCCGCGAGAAGACCCAACAGGCCCAGCGAGACGTCGGTCGATTGCCTATCGAAGCAAGGCGATCCACTGATCGAGTGAGATTCAATCAACGCGGCAAGCATGGCCGCCAGGCCACGCGCGTTTTCTCTGAAACTCTCGTGCGCAGCCTCCATCAGCCGGAAAGCGGTCGCCAGTGCCCCCAGTCTACCGATCTCATCAAAGACGCGTTCAACTACCAATGTGTGATCGCTATAGACTGAGGCCAACGCGGACTGCGTTAGGTAATAGGGCTCAAGCTTCGAGTGGTACCACTCGGCCGTGCTGACGTAGTGGACCATCAAGAGCTGAAAGGCTTCTGCGGCTGCGGCATTTTCAAGGTACTCGTACTTGCACAGAAATGACCATGTAGCCAGCACGGAGTACTCAGATAAGAGGAATGCGGCTTCCAGGTTACCTGCATCTCGTGCCCACAACCGAATGACCCCATTAACCATGAGGCAAGTACGCAGACCGGTCAACAGCCGCTTCTGCTTCGCTCGCCCCGAGCCCGTATCGAGGATCGCGTGATCAAGCAGTTGCTTTATGAGTGTGCGTCCATGCTCATACGAAACCTCCGGTGTCTCAACGGTTGCCAGGGCCTTCCGAAACAGTGACTGGTACGCCTCCGGCAAGGCAAACTCGTTCAGGAGGAATTTCTCCGCCCAACTTGCCAGTCTCGATCCATTGACCACGCCAGTCTCTATCGGATCTCTCGCCGACCACTTCTCAAGATATGAGCTGACCTCCAGTGTGAGCTCCTGCTTCAGATCGCCATTTGTTAGCACCCAGACGATCTTGGGTAGCGCCTTGTCTTCTGGAAGAACGTGACTCCGAAGATAGACATCCGCAATCTCTTCAAGAGAATGCCGAATGGACTGCCTGCCGACGCCCCAAACGTCCCGATCGATGTCGCCGCATTTCAACACCCATATGTGCAGCGCTGTTCGTCCATCTTCAGTGGGCCCTCGGGACACGATGTCCACGCCGTACTGCCGAATGCCCGTTTGAGGCTTGAAGACGATCTGATGATCCATCGCCGACAGAAGCTGAGGGACGAACATATCGAGCTCGCCAGCCTCTCGCATGAGTCCCACGTACTCTTCGAAGACTAGGCGCAGGCTCACGACTCGTCTCTCAGATACAAGAGCCGCTGCCGCTGTCCCCAAATCGGATCGGAGCGCTCCGATCCTGGCAGCTCGAATGAATGCGACATCTGCTTCAACTCCATCAGCTGGGGCGGTTGACCCGGGATGCGAGTGACCACCTTACGGCCCTGTTTCACGTTGAACTTCGTTACGAACTGCGCGAATACAGATTGCCTCTCGGCCTGTTTGTGGATTTCCCTCTGCTCGTGAGCCCAAACGCGTCGGAGCGCCCAGAGCTTTGCTTCCGAGGGTCGCAACTCTTTCGCTTCCGGAAGACTCCTTAGTACTCCATCCCACTCCGTCAGGGCCCCCAAAAGCTCAGTGATGGCAGCGCCAATCGGGCTATTCGCATCGACGGTTGTCGATTTCCCGGACAGAAACTCCCGCGCAGCGTTCGGAAATTCCACGAACAGGTAGTTGGTGAACACTTCCCGAAAAGCCTCAAGGCCCCAAGGTTGCAGATCTGAAGCCGTTGCGAACACGAACATGAAGTGACAGATCGCGGGCCCGCTTAGAGAAACGCCAAGCACACGCCGCACCGCCTTTACACGAGTAGAAGATTCGGCCTCCACAAACACACCGACATCGGGTGTCAGAGACTCCGGATCGAGAAAAGTGTGCTGAAGCAGCGATCGCAGCGGAATCGTCGCGACCTTTGGTTTCAGAAGCCACCGCGAAGCCACCTGAGAGAACAACGCCGACTCAGCCGTAAACGCGCCGAAGATATTGGGAAACACTTCCTTCAGCTCTATCTGACGCCCCGGCTCGCATAGGGCATCACATACCTGAAGCACGAAAGAACGCGTCGCTGGAACATCAATCAATCTCCCAATGGCTCCGTCGACTTCAGGTCTGATCGCGTCATCATTTAACGCGGCGATGAGGAGACGCTGTGCGATCCGTACGAAGCTCTCCTCTGGCCAAACCTCCGCCGGCAGACGTGGCAACCAACCGCAGATCGCTGCTTGCGCCTGCTTCGGCCCCGACTCTGCCGCACGTTCAATCATCGGCCTGAGTGCGGGATCGATCTCGGACAGTCTGCAGAGCACTAGCCAAGCGGAGAAGGCAGTCCCCTCAGTGTTGATTGCGCTTTCTGTACTCGCTCGAAGATCCTTGGCATATGGCACTAGCACACTCGCGCCCAGTGTGTCGGCGATCACGGTGATACCGCGGAGAGCAGCAGTACGTGCACGCTCGCTGCCCGACCCGACGATCGAATGAAAGTACCTCAACGCTGCCTCTGGGCTCGCGGTAGCGAAGGCGTTCAGCAGGATCGCAACGTCATCAAAAGATAGTTCGTCCGGATGGGCAACTGCATAGTCGATGCATTGCTGGCCGAGACTTGCCGTCGAGCGAAACAGCGCAGTCACCGGTTCGCGGAGGGACCATAGATGTTTCGGATCCTGTTTTCGGAGAAACGCAGTCAGTTCGCAGATCTCTGTCGGAGAGATCTGAAGGTGGGCAACGGCCGGCATCAGGCACAGGTAAGCCTTCTGCCGCATCTTCTCATCCGCCACGGCCGTGCGAATGGCCTGCAGTAGGCTCCATTCGTTGCCGTGCCGGGATGCCAATTCTTTATATATCTGCTGCTTCTGGCCTCGGCCATCGCCCCGCGTTGCCACGTAGATGACCTCGAGGAGTGCGGGCAAATCGTGGAGATTGGCGTCAATTTGCTGTGACACGTCCGGGTCGTTCATAACAGATGCTTCGTCATTACATTTCTAGCCTGGGAGGCAATTTACTCATGATCATGGCAGCGCGCATAGGCGTCGTCGCTGGCCATGCAACCGTATTATGGGAAGCGCTCCTCCTTTCCATTGTTCGAGAGCGCCCTTGGAAGCTCGGCATAAACAATCGCGGTTCGTTTCTGATGCTGCCCTACCGTGCAAAGAACCTCATCACCTTCGCACGTTCGATCTCATCGTTCCCGAAGATCTCCCGCAGCAACCGACGTGAGGCACCGATCAGCGCTGTCTGCATGTCTTCTTCGAGCGACGTCTTCGCGTAGATCCGCCCGGCTTGCGCGGTGGAATTCAGGACCTTGGCGACATCGCTACCATTCGAGTCGACAACGAATACTCTCAGTCCCTTCGCGATTGCAGCCTGTAGCACTTCGTTGATGTGGTCGTCTCGGAAGCTATAGCCGATGACCATCAGGCGCGTATCGGACTCGTATAGTCGCGTTGAAAACTCTTCGAAATACCACTTCAGCAGAGGGTATCGCGTTATCGCCTCCTTCTTCCCGCCTCCCAAGATAAGCATCTCCTTCGCGTCAGCCGTGCGCCAATTGGACGATCCATGGAGCTTGAAGAGGGGCTGCTCGGACCCGACGACGTGGTTACCCGAGGGCTGCCACAATCCGGTGGCCGACGGATATGTGGAGCTGCCCTGCGCGACGCGCACAAGCTGCATGCCCGGAAGCTGCCATTTCTTCCAGGACTCGAAATCAAGATTGTTGTCCTTGTTCGCAAGATAGTGACGCTCGAGCAGCAGATCCTGATTTAGCGTGAAAATCGCATTGAACTGACTGAGAAAGCTTTGAACCGGACGACGATCCACAATCGAGTCTCGGAACTCGAACGGCTGCGAGTTATAGCCTGCGTTCATCGCGTCAAACATTCTGATGATCGCCGACTCGAGCGCTGCCAGCAGCGGTTGCTGCGAACGGTCGCGCTGGGTCATCCGGCGCAGCTCATCCAGCGCCGCCTCGAACCCGCCCTTTGGTTGGTTCTTCCACAGCAACTCTCTCAACGGAGCACATTGCGCCACCGCAATGTCGCCCAGCAAATACTCGAACGCCTCGCTGGCGAGCCATCCGCCCCAATTGCGGCTGAAGCCGGCGCCAAGGAGTAGATGGTGTTTCATGAACCGAAACCTATGCAGCGAGTTCGGACGTACACAGTGTGGTCGACATCTTCCTGAACGTCTTCATCGCGCATGCAACGGTAGCAGATGGGGATCTCTCGGATCCAGGCCGAAAACAGCGAGCCGATACTCGTGATTCAAGTCCGCCTCGATCCGGACTGCGGCCTCTGACAAGTACGCGGCAATTTCATTGAACGTTGGATGACCAAACCTCGGCCCCGGGACCGTTGTTCGCGGTTCCCTACTGGGGAACGTGGAACACGACGACAGTGAGAATCAACTCGCGGTTCTTATCGCCAATGGCGTGCAGCACATAGCGGAATCCGCTCTCGTGAGGCCAGTTTACGGCGCGCTTGAGATTCGTGTGTGCTTTGACGGTAGAGTC